>DAINCF010000038.1:0-21983 GCA_036732565.1 Vicinamibacterales bacterium | reverse complement strand
CCGGCTGCGCGGCGCGGAGGCGTCGACGCGCGAGTCGCTTTCGAGCTACGAGCAAGTCGTGCTGCTGGCAATCGAAGAGGTCGAGAACTCGCTGGTCGGCTATCGCGAGCAGCAGAAGCGTCTCGTGTCGCTGGTGGAACAAGCGCGCGAGAGCACCCGCGCCGCGGGCATCGCCCGCGTCCGCTATCGCGAGGGCGTGGCCGACTTCCTCTCGCTGCTCGACGCCGAGCGCACGCAGCTCGATGCCGAGAACAACGTCGCCGAGGCCGAAGCCGGCGTCTTCACGAGCATGATCGCCGTCTACAAAGCGCTGGGCGGCGTGCCGGCGAGCACGACCCAAGTGACACCGTAGGGGCGGTTCGCGAACCGCCCCAATTCAAGGCCGCTCAGTTTTCCACAGCGACGCAAATTCATGGAAGGGGTCTGACCCCTGTTGGGACAACCGCGGTTGCGGCCACAAGGGATAGCGGATCGACGCGAGCCCCATTCAGTCGGACACTCCAGTGCAGGTGCGGGCCGGTGGCGCGGCCGGTGGCGCCGACCAGGCCGACGATCGCGCCGCGCGTCACCTCCTCGTCCTGGCGCACCGAGATCCTGGACAGGTGCGCGAACAGCGAGAACAGACCCAACCCGTGATCGATGACCACCGTGTCGCCCGTGAAGTACAACGCCTCGGCTAGCACGACTCTTCCTGCACTCGGCGCGGCGATGGGCGTGCCCGTGGGACTGCCGAAGTCGACCCCGGCGTGCGGGTTGCGTGGCGTGCCGTTGAAGATGCTGCGCGCGCCGAAGTTACTGACGGCTGGCTGGGCCACCGGTAAGCGAAACGGTGGTTCCCACGACTTGGGAGTGGCCGTGTCGAACAACACCTCCATCACGCGCGCCTCGCGCTCGATCCGCGCCCGCGCGTCCGCCGGTGGCTCGACGAAGCTGCTGTCGACGCGCAGTCGTCTGGTGCGGAAGCGTTTGCGGCTCACATGGAGCAGGCGCGTACTGACGGTCGGCGTCTGACCGCCACGATCGACGGTCACCGTCACACGATACGGGCCTGGTGCCGTGTCGAGATCGATGCCGATGAGCCCGCGCCAACGCCCTCGCTCTTCCAACCGGAACAGCGGCACGTCGCGGCCGAACGCTCGGGCGCCGGGTTGGGTATCGCCACACCGACACAGCACGTCCAGCCGGACGACCTCGCCGGGCTGCGTCGCGCGCGCCAGCCACGATGTCCGGAGCGAGGGCGCGTCCTGAGCGAGAGTAATCTGGGCGCTCGCGAGCGTCGAAGCGAACACGAGCACACCTAGTGCAATTCTGTTGATAGGCTCCACTAGAAGGCGACGGACCAACCCGCATACCCTCCCAGCGCCTCGATGTCAGGGTTCTTGCCGCGCCCTTCGCGACCGTTGTTCGACAGGTGCAGCCACCGGAACCCGATGATCGCCTGGCTCTGACGCCCCACCCGCACGAGCGCGCCGGTGCCGGCGAGCGCCAGGTAATTGAACGCCGTCCCACGCGGAGGCGTGCGCGTATCCGACCATGAGATGCCCGGCCCGATATCGACGAACATCGTCCACCGATCCCGCACGAGGGCATGCCAGCGGATGAGCGTGGTCAGACCGTTGACGAACGCGTCGCGATCGGAGGCCTGGAAGACCCGCATCGCCTGAAACTCCACCAACACGCTGGTGCGCGGCAGGAATGTCCACCAGACGCCCGCGCTTCCGCTCACCAGGCTTTCGCGCTTGTCATTGAGATTCCACGCTTCGCCGAACACCCCGCCGGCGAACTCGATGCCGAGCGCGCCCGCTTCGGACGGCACCCGCAGCGGCGAGGGTGGTGGAGAAGGCTGCGCGCCGGCCGTGGACGAGAAGAACAGCGCAAACATCATCGACGCGAGGCGCATTCTCCACAACACGTTGCGGTATTGTAGCCATCGATGCCGCGCGTGGCACAGGCCCTTCTCATCACCGTCCTTCTTGTCCATCCCCTCAACGCGCAGGATCTCGAGCTGGACCTCGATGCGCTCGTCACGTTCTACGGCGACAACACCGAGTTCTCGAACCCGTTTCGAGAGGGGGAGACCCTGCTCGGCACGTTCGCCGAGGCGTTCATCGAAGTGCGAACCAGCGAGCGGCTGGCCATCCGCGGCGGTGTTTTCGGCAACCAGCGCTTCGGATCGGACGACGCCTTCGAGCAGGTGCGTCCAGTGCTGTCGCTAATCATCGGGAGCCAGCGCTCGCGACTGATCCTCGGCACGCTCGAGACCGTGCGCCGGCGCGATGGTGCGGGCCCGGATCGCCTCGGCCCTCATGGGTTGTTGCCACCCTTGCAGCGCGAGACGCTCGCCTTCGAGCGTCCGTGGGAAGCGGGGATGCAGTGGACGATGGATACGGCGCGCGTCAGACAGGACGCGTGGGTCCACTGGCAAAGGCTCAACACCCGCGGCCGCCGCGAAGTCTTCGATACCGGGCTGAGTAGCCGACTGCGCGTGCGCCCGGCCATGGCCGTTCGCGCGGACGTTCACCTCGTCCATCACGGCGGACAGCAGCATGCCGACGATCCTGTATCTGACAGCGTCGCCTGGGACCTCGGCGTTGACGTCGGCGGGCCGGTCGGTTCGCTCGACCGGCTGTCGCTCGAAGCGTTCGCGTTGATGTCACGCTACGTGCCCGATCGGGAGGCGCTGCGCACCTCACGCACCGGCTTTGCCACGTTCATCCGTACGTCGATCGAAGAGGCGAACTGGCGTCTCCACGGCATCCTCTGGCGCGGCGACGACTTCATCAAGGAAGAAGGCGACCCGAACTACCAGTCGCGGCGCCGCGATGGGACGGGGTACCGGGCCCTGCGGGATTACGCCGAAGCGGGCCTCACGCGCACGTTCCCACTGGCCACTGATTCATCGCTGGAAGTGTCAGCCCGCTGGCATCGCGTGGAGAACGACTACGAGTACTCGTTCCGCGTGCTCGCGGTCGCGAAGCTCCATCGGCGCTTGCTGTCGCGATAGCGTCGCTCACGAAACATCGTCAAGGAAGCGATGCATCACGAACGCGTCGACCAGTCCGAGCTCGCGATGCTGGAACGCCTTTGGCAATCTCCCGACGATCTCGAAGCCCAACTTCTTCCACAGGGCAACAGCCGCGTGGTTCGTGCTGACGACGAAGTTGTATTGCATCGCCAGGAAGCCGGCGCGCCGCGCCTCGCGCAGGCAATGGACGCCCAGGGCCGTGCCCGCGCCGCGGCCCGCAAAGGCTGGATCCACCATGAACGAGGCGTTGGCGACGTGCGATCCGAGATCGCGGCGATTGGCCATCAACTTGTAGAAGCCCACGATGCGGCCGCCATCCTCGGCGACGAAGCAGCGGATGCCCGGTCCGAACCAGTACGCACACGCCTCGTCACGAGGCGTCCCGGGCGCAAACACGTACGCCGTACCGGTTGCGACGACGGCCTGGAAGATCGGCCACATGCCATCGAAGTCCTCGGGTACCGCGGGTCGAATAGTCATCGGCCACAGCATGCCACATCAGAGACTTGGGGCTTGGGGCTTGGGGCTTGGGGCTTGAGGCTTGAGGCTTGGGGTCTCCGTTCGCGTCGGCGAGACAAGCGGATCGTGACAGACGACCTCGACAGGAGTAGCCTAGTGCCCATGGGCCGACATGAAGGTCCACTGGGAACCGCGATCGCCGACGGCGAGGAGACGATCCGCTTACCGGATATCGATGAGTTGGAGCGCCAGTTCGCCGGTACGCCGTCCGACGTTCCCGACCCCGCCGGGTTCACCAGCGCCACCGTCACCGTCACTCGCAACGCCGCCGACGATGTGCAGGATCGCGTCGTCACCCTGTGGCTCGACGAGGAGCGTTGGGACGTCTTGCGCTACGGCCAGACGCTGACCCGCAACGTCCCACCGGGCCGGCACATCGTGAAGGCGCACAACACGCTGATCTCCACCAAGTTCGAGTTCGAAGCGACCCCCGGCGAGCACGTGCGCCTGCGGTGCGCGAACGTCGTCGCGCGTGGTGGAGCGCTGCTGATGTTGCTGATTGGCTGGGCGATGCTGCGCGTGCGGCTCGAACGCGAGCCCCCGATCTCGCATCGTGCCGCCAGCTAGGGACACTAGTCGCTCAACGCAAACACGACCAGCTTCGTGTCGAGGCGGGACAGCGGCGAGTCGTGCCCGCCTGCGACGATGGCGATCATCTGACGCCCACGCTCGGTGGTGAAGAGCAGGGGAGTCGCGCGGGCGCTGGTGGGCAACGGCGCCTTCCACACCTCGCGCCCCGTTGCCGTCTCGAACGCACGGAAGAAGGCATCCAAGGAGGCGCCGATGAAGATCAGACCCGTGTCCGTTGTCACGGGGCCGCCGAGATTCGGCGATCCAGGGATCGGCGGCGCCGCGCCACCGGGCGGGCCGATCGCTCCGAGCGGGACGTGCCACGCGATCTCGCCGGAATCCGCGTGGACGGCGACCAGCTCTCCCCACGGCGGTGCGATGCAGGGCACGCCAGATGGCGAACGGAAGAATTCACGAGACATCGCGTACGGCGTCCCGTCCTGTTCGGTCGTCTCGCGCGCCGGAAAGGCTTTCCTGGCAGCCGCGAACTCGGCGCGCGGGATCAAGCGGATGATGGCAGGCATGCGATTGACCGGCGCGATCAGCAGCCGATTGGTCGAGTCCCAGGCGACGCCGCCCCAGTGCAAGCCGCCGATGTTGCCGGGCACGATCAGGCTGCCGCCGACACTGGGCGGCGTGAACACGCCCTCGTTGCGCAGCGACCGGAACGTGGCACGACATGCCTCCAGGTCCTCGGGCGTCGGGCCCCACAGGTCGCTGTCCTGAATGCGCTGAGGCACGAGGCTTGCCGGCTTCGATGGAAACGGCTGACGGCCGGCGGCCTTCTCTCCCGGGACATCGCTCGCAGGTACGGGTCGTTCCTCGATCGTGAAGATCGGCTTGCCGGTGATGCGATCGAACAGGAACAGATGCCCGGTTTTCGAGCCGACCGCGACCGCTGGTCCGGCCTTGGCCGGATAGAGCAGCGGCGGTGACGCGACGTCGTAGTCCCACAAATCGTGATGCACGGTCTGGAAAGACCACGCCATGTCGCCCGTGGCGGCCTTCAACGCCACGATCGAGTTCGCGTGCCCGTCGGCGCCGGCGCGCACCCCGCCGAAGTAGTCGGGGCTTGCGCTTCCGGTCGGCACGAATACCAGGCCGTTCGCCTCGTCCACGACGATGCGCGACCAGGCGTTGGCACCGCCCGCCGGGGCGTTGGCCGGGAGCGGATGGAAGGTCCAGCGCAGCGCGCCCGTGGTCGCATCGAAGGCGCGGACCTCGCCAGACGACATGCGCGCGCGGCTGTTATCGGCGACGAACGATCCGACGATGACCAGATCGCGATACACCGCGGGCGGCGACGTGACGCCGTACTCGCCCGAGTACTCCGGTGGCCGTCGCAAGCCTTTGATGAGATCGACCTGCCCCTCGGCCCCGAACCGCTCGCAGAACTGTCCGTCGCTCGTTCTCAAGCACACGAGTCGGGCGTCGACGGTGCCGATGTACATGCGCTCACCGGCGAGCGAGGGACCGCGGTTCGCGAAGTCGCTGTAGTTGGCGTCGCGGCGAATCCGGAGATCGACCCGCCAGATCTCCTTGCCCGTGTCCGCATCGAGGGCCATGACCCCGCCCACCGGCGTGGACAGGTAGAGTCGCCCGTTCGCATACGCAGGCGTCGCCTCGAACGCCGGACGGTCAGTGTTGGGCTTCACCGGGTCGGTGGACTCCCGCGTGTCGTAGGTCCACGCGACCTTCAACCGGCCGACGTTGTCGGGCGTAATCCGCTCGGGCGGGGCCTGCGCCCCGCCCATGACCGCCGCCAGGCAGAGGACGACCATCTTCTTCATACGCTCACTAGACGAGATCGGATTCGGCAAAGTTGCCGCCCGCAGGCTATGACTGTGGTTTCTCGCTGTCCTTGCTGTCGTCCCACTTACTCGAGGTCAGGGTCTGCTGACGGAGCGCGGCGGCACCCATCAGGCCGCCCATACCCATCGACTCCACTGCGCTGCTTGGCACCAGCATCAAGGCGCCCTTTTCCTTCAAGCCTTCATACAGCATGTTCATGGCCCGGAGGTGCAGGGCGACCGGATTCTCCTGATACGACTTCGCGGCTTCCTGGAACGAGTGGGCGATTTCCATCTCGGCCTGCCCGAGGATGATGCGCGCGGCTTTCTCGCGCGCGGCCTGTGCCTCGCGCGACATCGCGTCCTGGAGGGCGACCGGGATCACCACGTCACGCATCTCCACCGACGACACCGTCACACCCCACGGATTCGAGCGCTGATCGATGAGCCGCTGCAAATCGGCCTCGATCTGTTCCCGTCCGCGCAACAGATCGGTCAGATCGGTCCGACCGATGATGTCGCGGAGCGCGGTTTGCGCGGCCCAGCTCACCGCTTGCGTGTAGTCCTGGACTTCAAGTGCGGCCTTCTGGGCATCGTGGACCATCCAGAAGAGCACCGCGTCCACGTTCACGGGGACGGTGTCGGCCGTCAGCGTCTGCTCGGCGGCGAAGCTCGTGGTGATGGTGCGCTGATCGATCCAGGTCGACACGCGCTCGACGAACGGAATGAGCCAGAACAGTCCCGGCCCGCGAAGGCCGGTGTAGCGGCCCAGCCTGAGCACGACGGCACGCTCCCATTGCTGCGCGACGTGCGGCGATTGCGCGAGGATGACGCCGATGACGACCAGGGCGATGAACCCGGCGTAGCTGTCGGTCGTGCGCCAGACGTAGAGGCCGGCGCCGATCGAGGCGAGGAGCACGGCGACGGCGACGACATTGATATGGGCACTGCTGCCCGAAGAGTCCGAACGCTGCGTGAACGCGACGGGGGCCATTATCGTCCTCCCTGCTGGGCGCGAAGCGCGCCGATGACATCGTCTGCGGTGAATCCTGCGGCATCGGCGTCGGCCAGCACGCGCGTGACGAAGGCGCGAAGCCGGCGCTCGTGCTCGCGCGGCGGATGAGCCTGCGCGGGCGTGGCGCTGATGAACGATCCGACCCCTCGCCGCGTCTCGAGCACGCCGCTTCGTTCGAGCTCGGCGTAGACGCGCGCGACGGTATTGGCATTGACGCGAAGATCAACGGCCAGTTGTCGCACGGTGGGCAACTGGTCGCCCGGCCGCAAGCGGCCGGTGGCGATCGCCGCCCGCAGCCCGCGCTCGAGCTGCGCGTAAATCGGCGTCGCGTCGCGGGGATCGATGGTGAGGATGCCCATGTGCATGCTTATACTAGTTTAATAGTACAATTAGATCAAGAAAGAAAATTCACTTGGTCAAGTGCCTGGGTGCCTCGGTGCCTAAGTTGCCTGGGTTCCTGGAGTGCTCGGTGCAAAGGTGCTTTGCGGACCGATGCTGCACATGACCTCTATGCACCGAGCACCCAGGCACCCAGGCACCTAGGCACCCAGGCACCTAGGCACCTAGGCACTCGTATGTGGTAGATCGTCTCCTACCATGGTGGTAGAGTACCTCCCACATGGCGAAACGCGCGCGCTACCAGAACCGGATTGAGCTGCTGCAGGGCACGCTGGATATGTTGATCCTGCGGACCCTCCAGTGGGGGCCGCAGCACGGGCACGGCATCGGTGTCGCGATCGCGGCGAGCTCCGAGGACGCGTTGCAAGTCGATCACGGCTCGCTCTATCCGGCGCTCCATCGGCTGGCCCATCAAGGCTGGATCGCGTCCGAGTGGAAGCTCAGCGAGAACAAGCAGCGCGCGAAGTACTACCGGCTGACCCCGGCCGGCAAGAAGCAACTGCTCCGCGCGCAGTCGAAATGGGATCAACTCGTCGCGGCGATTGCGCGCGTGATGAAACCCGTTTAGTGGAGAGCAAGGAGTCCATCATGGCGCTCTGGTCTCGTGTGCGCGCGTGGCTGCGGTGGCCTTCGCCCGGTCAGACCGATCGAGCGGACGAGGATCTTCGCCAGGAGATCGCGTTTCATCTCGCCACCGAGGCCGAGCGGCGGGTTGAGGCCGGCGCACGGCCGGACGAGGCGCGCGCGTCGGCGGCGCGGGACTTCGGGAACGTGCCGCTGGTCGAAGAAGTCACCCGCGGCCTATCCGGACGAGTGGCGCGCGAGCGCCTCGTGCAGGACGTCCGGTTCGCCGTGCGCTCGCTGTCGCGGGACGCCACGTTCTCGACCGTCGCCATCGGGATGCTGGCGCTTGGCATCGGCGCCACCATCGCCGTCTTCGCCGTCGTCAACGCCGTGCTCTTGAAGCCCTTGCCGTTTCCTGAGTCCGATCGGTTGGTGATGGTCTGGGAGCGCAACCCACAGATTGCGCGGAACCTCGTCTCCACGCCGAACTACGTCGACTGGCGGACGCGAAACCGCGTGTTCGAGCGCATCGGCCTGGTCAGCTGGATTCCGATGAACGTGACCGGGCTGGGCGACGCCGACCAGGTCGATGGGATGCGGGTGACGGCTGAGTTCTTCGACGCGCTGGCCGTGCCGCCGCTGATCGGTCGCACGATTCGGAGTGGGGAGGATGTCGCAGGTGGATCGATGACCGCCGTCCTCAGCTATCGATTCTGGCAGCAGCGCTACGGCGGGGCGCCCGATGTGCTTGGACGACTGCTGACGATCAACGGCGCGCCCCACGAAATCGTCGGCGTGATGCCCGCGACGTTCACGTTTCCCGGAGCCCGCGCGGCCGAGCTGTACACGGCGTTCCAACTGGACCTGTCCCAGCTGCCCACTGGCCGCAGCATGGTGACGGTGGCGCGCTTGAAGCCCGACGCCAGCCTGCAGGTGGCGCAGGCGGAGATGGAGCGGGTGGCAGCGGAGCTCGCCGCCGAGCGGCCGGCGCTCAACCGGGGGTACAGCGCATCGGTGGTCCCGTTGCTCGAGCAGACCGTGGGCGACACCCGTCGCATTCTGTGGGTGCTCTTCGGCGCCGTCGCCTGTCTCTTGCTCCTGGCCTGCGCGAACATCGCGAATCTGATGATGATGCGCGCCGCCACGCGCGCTCCGGAGATGGCCGTGCGGCTGGCGCTGGGCGCCGGACGCTGGCGGCTCGTCCATCAGCTGCTGGTCGAGAGCCTGGTCCTGAGCGTGTGTGGGGGCGTGCTGGGACTTCTGCTTGCGTCCTTTGCGGTGCCGCTTATTCCGACGCTGTTTCCACCATCGTTTCCGCTGCCGCGCGCCCAGGAGGTTGGCATCGACCGCACGGTCGTGGTCTTCGCGCTCGCCGCCGCCGCCGCCGTCGGCGTACTGTTCGGCCTGTTGCCGGCACTCCAGGCGAAGCCCGCCAACCTGTACGACCCGTTGCGCAGCAGCGGCCGCTCGATCGCGGGCACGCACGCTCGCGTGCGACGGGCGCTGGTGATTGCCGAGGTGGCGCTGGCGCTCGTACTGGCGGTTGCCGCGGGCCTGATGGGACGAAGCTTGGCGGCGCTGTACGAGGTCGACACGGGGTTGCAGACCGAACGCCTCCTCACCATGCGGATGCTGATGTCGCCCGCCAAGTACCGGGAACCGGAGCGGAGGGTCACGTTCCTGCGCGACCTGATTCAAGGGATCCGCGCGACGCCCGGCGTCGTCAGCGCCTCGTCGGTGCATTTTCTGCCGTTGAGTGGCCTCCAATCCTCCACCCTCTTCCATCGCAGCGATCGTCCCCAGCCAGATCGGAGTGAAGGAGTTGGCGGAGACGTGTCGGTCGTCACGGACGGCTATTTCCGGACAATGGGGATCCCGCTCTTGGAGGGCCGCGATTTCAACGACCGCGACCGCTTGGATACGCCCCGTGTGGTGATCGTCAACGAGACGCTCGCCAAGCAGTGGTTTCCAGGCGAGCCGGTGATCGGCAAGCGCTTGAGTGTCTTCTGGAGCTTGCTGAAGCCGCGAGACTCCGAGATCGTGGCCATCGCTGGGGACGTGCGGACGACGGCTCTCGACCAGGCGCCGCGGCCGGCCATCTACCTGCCGCAGACGCAGGAGACCGGCTCGATCGCCTCAATCGTGGTCAGAACCACCGGTCCGCCCGCATCCGTGGTTGCTGACGTTCGATCGGTGCTGCGTCGCCTCGACCCCGACCAGGGCGTCTCGCAGGTGCAACCGATGGACGCCCTGATCGCAGGGCAGACGGCGCGACCAGAGGTACAGGTCTTCGTGCTCGGCGCCTTCGGCGTGCTGGCGCTCGTGGTTGCGTCGATCGGCCTGTACGGTGTCATGTCGTACGCGGTCGCGCAGCGGCGCCGCGAGATGGGCGTGCGCATGGCCCTTGGCGCGGCGCCAGCCACGTTGTTACGCCTCGTGGTGGTGGAAGCCTTCGGATTGGCGGCGGCCGGCGTGGTCCTCGGCGCGCTGCTGGCGCTCGGCGCGAGCTCGTCGATGGCCGGCCTCCTCTACGAGACACCCGCGACCGACGCGCCGACGTTTCTCATCGTCGGTGCGACGCTCCTGATCGTGGCGTGCGTGGCGTCGCTCGGGCCCGCCCATCGCGCGACGCGCGTCGATCCAGTGGTCGTCTTGCGCGATCAGTAGAGACTGCGAGCGTCGCGCGCTTGCGTTTTCTCGATCGATCCTGCACACTCGCGTTCGCATTCCGTGAGGAGGTTCGATCGCGATATGGCCAAGAGAACGACGCACAGAAGCGCGAAGGGGACGAAGCTCTACGCCGTCCGAGACGATCAAGGGCAGTTCGAGGACATCCAAACCTACAAGCGGGCGCACGGCGCTGACGTGAAGCGCAAGAGCGCGCCGGAAGGGCAGGCGGCCAGGAAGGCGAAGAAAGCCAAGAAGGCGAAGAAGGCCAAGAAAGCGAAGGCAGCGAAGAAGGCCAGGAAGCGCTAAGCGGGTTCGACGAGGCTCCCGATACGGGCCGCGTACTCCGGAAAATAGCGTTCGATCACCGGCAGTTCGAAACGACGCAAGATCGCCTCCTTCGGCTCACGCTGCAGCAGGAACTCGAACGATGCCCGAACCAGCGCCTCGGGCGTCGCGCCTGGCGCGTAGCGCTCGACATCCGATGGCCATACCGTGACGTCGTGCGACGTCGCACCGCCTGACTCTTCCACGGTCACTCGATAGGTCGCCCCGCTGGCATGGTGCACCGAAATCGTCGCCATGGCTCTACCTTACCGCACCACGCTTGGCGCTGGAGTCCGTACTCGAAGTGGCGATACGATGTCACGTACCCCCCAGAACCCACGTGGGTATCTGGATGAATATCAATCTGGCGCTTAGGAGAGCGGCTGGGGTGGCGGCTCGTTCGATGCTCGACCGCGCGCCGCACCAGTATCAACTGTCACTCTTCAAGGAACTGGCTCGCCGGCTCAACATCGAAGCCGCGTCCATCCGTGGCCGTAACGGCACCATGTTCGGCTACATGAAGGACGATGCGGTGTTCACGACGTATCTCCGCACCGGACACTGGAACTGGGATGCCATCGCCTACATTCTCGGGATCCTGAACGGCAGAGGCACCTTTATCGATCTCGGCGCCAACATCGGCATGTACACCGTGCCCGTCGCCAAAGGTGCGGCGAAGGTCATCGCCTTCGAGCCCGATCCCACCAACTTCAGGATGCTGCAGCTCAACGTGCAGGCGAATGGATCCAAGCACGTCTCGCTGCACAACGTCGCCTTGTCATCCGAGTCGGGTCTGCTCGACTTCGAGCTGTCTCCTGGCAACATGGGCGATCATCGTCTCCACCGGCCGACTTCGGCGCCGGCGCTGATGGACGAAGCGAACCGCACCATCGTGTCGGTGCCCGCGAGACGGCTGGATGGGGTCGTGGATGTTGCGCGCCTCGAGCACCCGGTCGTCATCAAGATGGACGTTCAGGGCGCTGAACCCTTGGTGAGCGAGGGTGGCCGCAACACCTTCGGCCACGCCGATCTCCTCATGACCGAGTTCTGGCCGTACGGAATCCGCCGGCTCGGCGGCGACCCCGTTCGGTACGCGGAAGTCATCACCGGCATGTTCCCGTATGGTGTTGTCGTGAACGCCGATCTGAACCTGATGGACTTGGATTTCGACGACGCCACCAAGTGCTTGCCGATCCTGGAGGAAGCCGCGGCGGGAAACCACAAGGAATCCGTGGACGTTCTCTTGTCGCGCATCGACGCCAGGGCCGTAGCATAGCCGCGCATGGGCCAGGCGAGAACTGCGACACCGGCAAACGTTGCAGTTGAGGCTGGAAGGCGGAGCGACGGTCGTAATCACCGCCCGATCAGGTCGGACAGCGGCAACACGATGCGGCGTCCGACCAGCGGAATGTTCAGATCGAGCTCGGCGTCGGGTGTAGCCTGCGTCGCGTCGAGGTACTCGTAAACCGCCAGCGAGACCCCATCGAGCAGCTCATTCCCGCGACCGATTGGAATTCGACGACGCTCCACGAAGCGGTCGGTCTTCACGAGGTCGCGCAGCCAATCCAACGTGACCGTCCCGCTCACCCGATCCTCGATCACGACGTAGCGTATGCCGTAGGTCCCCAGGATCTCGAAGATCTCTTCCGGCTGGTCGATGCGATCCTCTACGCTCAGCGACGACATGTACGAGGTCGTGAGGAGCTTGTCGGATCGCAGAATCACGAGACGGTGGCCAGGGTCGTGCTTCCGGACGAAGAACACGAAGTACCCGGCGTCGACCGACGCGCTGTAGAGCACCGTCGGCGTCTGTGCGTGCGCCACGATGAACCGCGCCGCGTCTTCGTAGCCCGGCGTATCCCACGTCGGCCGACTCCACGTATTGCGCAGCTGAAAGACGATGGCGATGATGAGCAGGACCGCCCAGGCGATGCGTTGCGGACCCGTGGATGTGCGGCCCATCGGGCTCGCCCCGAGAATGCAGAGCGCGGGCACGGCGAGGATGGAGTAGCGCCCCGGCTCGATCGACCCCGTCAAGATCACTGCGCAGAGCAGCACCGACGCGATCCAGACGAGCGGGCGGAGCACGCGTCGATCCGCTCTCATGACCGCCAGCAGCACGCCCCCTGTCATCGTTGCCACGAGGGGCGTTTGCCGCACGAGAGCGTCGTACATCGCTCGAACGGCAGCCCACTCAGGTCCTCGTCGCAGGACATCCAGTACGACGCCAGCATTGAACGGGGACAAGATCAGAAAGGCGGCCATCGCGCCGCCCAACAGGCCGATGCCGATCAACGTCGCCATCGCGACGCGGCCTTTGGCCAGGTGACGGTGACCACCACCGACCAGCACCAACATCAGGTACGCCGGAAACATGTAGATCGCCGTCAGGCGACACAACAGGCTGGCGATCGCCGCGGCGACGAAGAGCAGGTAGTTGCGCAAGCCGCCGGTGCGACGGAACCGCTCGACGAACACCAGCGCGGCCAGCATCAAGGCGATGGTCGGGATCTCGGACAGCAGTCGTTGGCCGAATTGCCCGATGATGGGCGCGCTCGCAAACAGCAGGCTGCTCCAGCCCGCCACCTGCTCATCGTCGTAGAGATATGTGGCAAGCCGGTAGACCAAGACCACGGACATGACGAAGAACGCGAGGATGGCGAGGCGGCCCGCGAAAACCGAGACGCCGAAGACCGCGAAGAATGGCACCAGGCTCGCCGGTAAGAGCGGCGGGTGATGACCAAGCGACAGGGCGGGGTATCGAGCGTAGTAGCGCTGGGCAAACGAGACGACGTCCGCGGGTCGCCAGACGCCTGCGCCGATCAGGTCATAGAGAAACGCGCCGTTGAGGAGATACCGCGGTGGGTCGCCTTGGAGGAAGAAGGACTCCTCACGAGTGATGGCGCGGGAGCCGACCCAGATCGTAACGAGCAGCGCGAACGAGAGTAGTGCACGTCCACTCGGAGACCACGATGGGCGCATCTACGCCCCGAGCGGCATCATCACGCCGCGCGAACGGAATGGCGCGCGGGCTCCAACGTCGCAGGCCAGGGCTCGAGCGGAAGACTGCCAGGCAAGGCGACGCCGGCGCGGCCGACTAGATGGAGAGCCGTGCCGATGATGAACGAGACGCCGTTGCAGAGGTGATGAACGAAATGCAGGGGGACGACGCCTGCGGCAAACAGCCATCCTTGCTGTGTGGCCAGCCAGCGGTAGTAGCGATGGTTCAGCGCCACGAGGCCAACGAGCAGGGCGACGCCCGCTGCGGCCATCTGCGGCACGAACGACGCGGCGAGCGCGCACGCGAGGATGAGGTAGGCGAGCGCCACCGACGCACGCAACGACAGAGTGGTGTTGAGATCGTTCGACAGCGCCTTGAAGCGGTGAATGAGCTGCGTCCACGGAATTCCGCGCGCCATCAGATCCGTGGTCACACACCGCTGGAACGTCCATCGCTTCAGATGCGTGCCTCGAAAGCTGGGATCGAGCCGCAGTTTATAGCCAGCGGCCACGAGGCGATAGCCGAGATCGATGTCTTCGACCGATGGACGCCGAAACCGCTCGTCGAAGCCGCCGACCGCACCGAAGGCGTCGGCGCGAACGGCACCCAGTCCCGCCCAGAACGTCGACGCCTCCCGATTCCCGATCTCGTGAACGTAGGCATGCGACAGGTTCTTGAAGCGTGAGATGAAGTTGGGCGCTGCCGGCGTTCGATCGTACGCACCGAACACGCCCGCGAGCGTCGGCGTGGACGCCAGCAAGTCGACCATTTTGCTCAGGCTGTGGGGCGCGACCACCACGTCGGCATCGACGAAGATGAGCACCTCGCCACTGGCATGGGCGGCGGCACGATTCCGTGCGACGGCGGGACCTTGCGGGCCGTCTGCGATTAGGACCACCCGCGCCTGCTGCTGATCGACGACCGGCCGATATGGTTCTACGACACCATCGGCGGCGACGATGATCTCTGCAGTAGGCAAGGATTGCCGGATGGCGGCCAGGCAGGCACGAAGCTGCTCGATGTCCCGATGGAATGGCACGATGACCGTGGCGCGCACCCTAACCCCTCCTCACCAATACAAGCTCTGCCATAGAATACCAGGTCGAGCTAGCGGTTAGACAGTCCAAAACTTGGCTTTTTCTCAGGTTCAGCCACGTCCGACGGTTCAAGTCGCTCCCGGAGACCGGATCCTGGTCATCGGCGCGGGCCCGGCAGGCCTAACGGCGGCCTACCAGCTCGCCAAGCTCGGCCTCTATCGCATCACCGTCCTCGAGGCGGACGAGACGGTCGGGGGGATCTCGCGGACGGCCCGATACAAGGGTTTTCGCTTCGACATCGGCGGTCATCGGTTCTTCACGAAAATTCAACCGGTCGAGGAGCTGTGGCGGGAGCTCCTGGGAAACGAGTTCATTTCGGTGCCGCGCCTGTCGCGCATTCACTACAACGGCCGATTCTTCGACTATCCGCTGAAGGCCGCCAATGCCCTCGCCGGCCTGGGCCCCGTGAACGCCCTCTGGATCGTTCTCAGCTATCTCAAGTGGCATTACCAGCCGCACCCGGTCGAAGAGACCTTCGAGCAGTGGGTGACCAACCGCTTCGGCAAGCGTCTGTACGAGATTTTCTTCAAGACCTATACAGAGAAGGTGTGGGGGCTCTCATGCTCGGAGATCCGGGCGGAATGGGCGGCGCAGCGCATTCAAGGGCTGTCGTTGGCTCGCGCCATCCTCGACGCCACGGCGCTCAACCGGCGGTCCACCACGATCAAGTCGCTGATTCATACTTTTCAGTACCCGCGTCTCGGTCCTGGGCAGATGTGGGAGGCCTGCCGCGACCGCATCGTCGAGGGGGGACATCCAGTCTTGATGCGGCACTACGTGGATGGCATCGAGACCTCGAACAGTAAAGCCTCAGCGGTGCACGCCCGGACGCCGGACGGCCCGCGAACCTTCCAGGCGGACCACGTCATTACCACGATGGCCGTCCGCTCACTCGTGCGGGCGCTGTCTCCCGAGCCCCCCTACGCCGTGCGCGAGGCGGCTGAAGGGCTGCGCTATCGCGATTTTCTCGTCGTTGCCCTGATTCTCAATCGAGACAAGGTGTTCCCCGACAACTGGATCTACATCCATACACCCGGCGTGAAGGTCGGGCGCATTCAGAACTTCAACAACTGGAGCGCGGCGATGGTGCCGACGCCCGGCATGACGTGCCTGGGCATGGAGTACTTCTGCTTCAAGGGCGATGGCCTGTGGGACGCTCCCGATGGCGATCTGATTGCGCAGGCGTCGCGCGAGCTCGAGCATCTCGGTCTGGGGCGGTCGTCGGACGTCGTGGACGGTACCGTGATTCGCGTGCCGAAGGCCTATCCCATCTACGACGCGAGCTACCGGGCGCACTTGACGAGGGTGCGCGAGTTCATCGATCTCATCCCGAACCTCCACACCATCGGGCGGAACGGGATGCACAAGTACAACAATCAGGACCATTCGATGCTGGCGGCGATGATGACGGTGTCGAACATGCACGGTGGGTCCTACGACATCTGGAACGTGAACACCGACTCGGACTACCACGAGGAACAACGGGTCGATTCCACCGGGGCAAACGTGTCGAAGTGAGGCATGCTAGACTCCGGCCTATCGACCATCCGGGTGCCGAGGTGAGCGTGGCAGAGGGCCCTGTTTTCAAAGAGCCGATCGAGATCGCGCTGGCGCGGGCGTTCGCGCCCATGCACAAGCGAGTGCTCGGCCTCGCGGTCGGCATCACGGCCGCCGCCGTCATCTTCGTGGTGACGGCGTACCACGTCGTGGCCCGTCCACGGGGCCTGCCGCTCGAGCTCCTCGCCGTGTATTTCAATGGCTACGACGTTTCGTGGCGCGGCGCGCTGATCGGCGCCTGGTGGGCGTTCGTGGCCGGGTTCGTCGGCGGGTGGTTTGCGGCGTTCCTGCGGAACGTCGTGATCGCGATTTGGCTGATGGTCGTGCGGATCCGCGCCGACCTCCGTGTCTCGCGAGATTTTCTCGATCAGATCTGACGCCTCATGAGCGAACGACTCACGCCGGTAGAAGAGCGTGTGCTGCGCAAGACCCTGGCTCGCGCCAACGAGCAAGGCTGGGGGATCGCGTTCGGTCTCGTGTGCGGCATCGGCCTGTTCTTCGCCACGATTGTCCTGGTGATCGGCGACGGCCCGAATCGCGGCGCTCATCTTGGCTTGCTGCGCGTGTACTTTCCCGGCTACAGCGTGACCTGGGTGGGCGCGCTCGCCGGATTCGTCTACGCCTTCGTGGGAGGCTATGCGATCGGTCGGACTGTCGCGACCATCTATAACCGCCTGAATCCCGGCTAACGCGGCGCCACTCGTCGTCGCGCGTGTTGGCGCGCGAAGCGGCGCTGCTCCGAAATGAAGCCCAGGACGTTGGCGATCTGCGATGCGCCCAGCAGGGCCGCCAAGGGAACGGCGCGCCAGCCCGCAACCTGGAACGGATACGTGACCAGCCGGCCATAGAACGCCAGCGGCTCTCGCCGCAATGTCGGGAGTCCGCGTCTGACACGGGCCTGGCGAAAATGCAACGCGCCTCGTCCGTAGTTCACGTGCTGCCGCCAGAATCGTCCGAGCGACAGCCGGTGGGCATGGTCGACGATCGCGTCCCGCTCCTGCGTCAGCGTGAAACCGTGCTGCTGCCAACGGTCGCAGAACTCGCGGTCTTCGCCCGCGGCCAGCGGAAACGTCGCGTCGAAGCCGCCGACGCGATGGAACCGCTCTGCCTCGACCGCGACGTTGTTCGACGTGAAGAACGCCGGCGCCGAGTTGGCCCCTACGACGCCGCGCCCCGCGTGGTATGCATACAAATAGTCGATCAGCAGTTGACTGGCGGTGGCATAGACGTTGTCCGGCAAGGCGTTGACCGTGTGGCCGCCGACGAGCTGTTCGGGAGTCCGTCGCACGCGCGCGTGCAAGGCCGACAACCAACCAGGACGAGGCCTGCAATCATCGTCTGTGAATGCGAGCACGGCACCCACTGCGTGCCGGGCTCCGGTGTTCCGGGCATGCGCGGGCCCGGCGTTCGCCTGCGCAATCAATCGCACGCTCAGCTTGTCGCGATACGGTGCCACCACGGCGTCGACCGGCTTGTCGCTGCCATCGTCGACGACGAGCACTTCGAAGTCGCTGGGAGGAAACGTCTGGGCGGCGAGAGCTGCCAAACACCCCGCGAGCCGCTCGGGACGGTTGCGTGTCGGCACGATTACGGACGCCGCCCGGGCGGCCTGCTCGCGGTTACCCACGATCGCACCGGGGCCTCGAGCGAGGTCCAACACAACGCACCAAGCTAGGCTACCATCTGAGTGTCGAGGACTCGCGATTGTGCCCAACGCTCGCGGCAGCGTGCCTGACCCTTCAGCTCACCGATCGTCTCCACGTTACGAACGACAGATCGAGCCGGCGCCGCGCTGGGTGGGCCTCGACCTCGCCGAGCTGTGGGAGTTTCGCGAGCTCGCGTTCTTCCTGACCTGGCGCGACATGAAGGCGCGGTACAAGCAGACCGCGCTCGGTGTCGCCTGGGCGGTGCTGCAGCCGTTGTTCACGATGGTCGTGTTCAGCGTGTTCTTCGGCCACCTTGCCCGCATGCCGTCGGACGGGGTGCCCTATCCCGTGTTCACCTTCGCCGCGCTGGTGCCCTGGACGTTCCTGGTGTACGGCTTGAACCAGGCCGCGAACAGCCTGGTCAACAGCCAGAACCTGCTGACCAAAGTCTATTTCCCGCGGTTGGTGATCCCGATTGCGACGGTGCTGTCGGGGCTGATCGACCTGCTGATCGCGTTTGCCATGCTGCTGGCGCTGATGCTCTGGTACGGGATCAGCCCGACCTGGCGCGTGTTGTGGACGCTACCGCTGCTCGCGCTGGCGTTCGCGTGCGCCCTCGGCGCCGGGCTGTGGCTGTCGGCGTTGAACGTGAAGTACCGGGATGTCCGCTACGTGGTGCCGTTCCTCTCGCAGATGTGGCTGTTCGCGACACCGATCGCCTATCCCAGCTCATTGCTGGAGGGGACCTGGCGGACGCTCTATTCACTCAACCCGATGGTCGGTGTCGTTGACGGCTTCCGCTGGGCGCTGCTCTCGGCGGGCACGGCGCCGGGCTCGGTGATGGTCGCCTCGTCGCTGGCCGCACTGGCCTTGCTCATCAGCGGGGCCCTCTACTTCAAGCAGATGGAAGAGACGTTTGCCGACATCGTATGAGTGAACTCGCCATCCATGCGACCGGGATCGGCAAGCGTTACCGGATTGGCACGCGACTCGAATCGCACCCGACGCTCCGCGAGGCGCTCAAGCGCAGCGCTGTAGGCGCCATCCGTGCCACGACGTCGCTGTTGCGCGGCGAATCGCGCGGCGAGGCCGAATACGTCTGGGCGCTCGCGGACGTCTCGTTCGACGTCGGCGTCGGGGAGATCGTCGGCATCATCGGCGGTAACGGCGCCGGCAAGAGCACGCTGCTGAAGATCCTGTCGCGGATCACCCGTCCGACGGTCGGCCGCGCCCGCGTGGTCGGACACGTCGGCTCGCTGCTCGAGGTCGGCACCGGGTTTCACCCCGAGCTGTCGGGACGCGAGAACATCCTGCTCAATGGGGCGATTCTCGGGATGCGTCGCGCGGTCATCCTGCGCAACCTCGACGCCATCGTCGACTTCTCCGGGGTCGAGCGCTTCATCGACACGCCGGTCAAGTACTACTCCAGCGGGATGTATCTTCGGCTGGCGTTCGCGGTGGCGGCTCACCTCGAGCCGGAGATTCTCCTCGTCGACGAAGTGCTCGCGGTCGGCGATGCGGCGTTCCAGCAGAAGTGTCTCGGCAAGATGGGCGACGTCGCCAGATCCGGCCGCACGGTGCTGTTCGTCAGTCATAACCTGCTGGCGGTCGAGAGCTTGTGTGGGCGCGCGATCTGGCTCGCGCAGGGACGGGTTCGCGATCAGGGAGCGCCGCGAACGGTGATCGGTCAGTACATCCAGTCGAGCCTCGCGCTCACCACCGACGTCGTCTGGTCGCGCGACGAGGCGCCAGGCACGGCCGCGATTCGCCTGCGCCGCGCGCGCGTGCGTCCGCTCAACGGCGACGCGAGCGAGCCGATTACCATCGACGCGCCGTTCGTCGTCGAGTTCGAGTTCTGGCGTCTCGACCCGACCTCCGCGAGCGCGCTGCGCTACACGCTGTTCAACGAGCACGAAGTGCTGGTCTACGAGACCAATCCGCCGGCCGAGGCCGAGTTCGGCGCCACCGCGCCGGCGGGCGCGTTGATCAAGGTCGAGTGCGAGGTGCCGGGCGGCATCCTCAACGAGGGGGTCTACCGCGCGGTCGTCAGCATCGGCCGCGACCGCCGCGTCGAGGCCGACGATATCGTGCACCTCCACTTCAAAGTGCACGACACCGATACGCATCGCGCCGGCTTCCTCGGCGCATGGCCTGGTGTGATACGGCCGGTGCTGCAATGGCGGGCGTCGACGATCACGAAGCCGCCTGCCTGACGCCAGCGCCCATCCGCCACAGCTTCCACGCGAAGCGCAGGATCCCGTCGCGGCGCAGGATCTCCGTGCGCGGAACCGCAAACGGATCGCCGCCCGCGCGCGCCTGGCCGGGATCCAGCGTCAAGCCGAGCTCGAAGCCGGCGTCCGCGATCGCCAATCGGACCGCAGGCGAGTGCTCACCGTAGGGATACGCGAACGCCCACGGCACAGGCAAGCCGAGGCCGGCGAAGTCGGCCATCGCGGCGTGCGCTTCACGCGCGAGCGTCTCCGCGTCGAGCTTCGGCAGGCGGGGGTGACTGCGCGAATGCGCGCCGAGGTCCAGTCCGGCGCGACGCACGTCTCGCAAGGCCTCCGCCGATGCGAGGGCCCGCGGCCTCGCGCCTTTTGCCTGGTCCCAGACGTTGGTCTGCCCGACGTGCGCGGTGACGATGAAGCCGATCGCGGGCGCCTGTGCTTCTCGTAGCAACTTCAGCGTCGTGTCCGCGAGGTCGACGTAGCCATCGTCGAACGTCAGCAACACGGCGCGCCGGGGCACGCCGCCACCGGCGAGCATCAATCGCCGGAGCTCGCCGGCGGAGACGAGGTGGAAGCCGAGACCCCGCAGGAGCCGCAGTTGGCGCCGCAGCGTTTCGGGCGTGACCGTGTAGGCGTTGGCGACATCACCCGCATCGTCATGGGCGATGGCATGATAGGCGAGCACCCGAACCGGATGCTGACGTGGGATGCCGCCGGCGCGATGCACCGATCGCCAGTAGTGCAGCGAGCGGACACGTGCGAAGAAGGGGAGGAGCCGCGGGCTATCCGGCCGCGCCCACGCGAGGACCCGGAGCGCTACGGCACCAGTGCGCGCGGCGAGCGTGCTCAAGACGGGCGTCGCGGCCAGCGGCCGGATATAGCGTGTGGTGATGCGTTCGTGCTGATGGTGAAGGTCGAACAGCGCCTCGGCCTGGTCCGGGTGCTTGCGCGCGAAAGCGACGTCCGCCTGACCGAGTTGCGACCATTGACGGAGGTGCGCGCGCAATGTCACGACGTAGCGCTGGTGGCTGATCGCGTGCGAATTGAACACCACCCGTCGTCCCGTCGTGAGCAGCCGCTGTCCGAAGTCCAGATCTTCGTTGCCGAATGAGCCGTCCTTCGTGAACTGGTCGTCGAAACCGCCGAGCGCCTCGAAGATCCCACGCTTGACGCTGAGGTGGCCGGTCAGGAGATCGAACAGCGTCAACGTTGGATCTGGCGCGCTCAGCCGCTCGCGGCGTTTCTCGACGGATCGGCTCAGGCCGTGGACGAGGAAGCTGGGTGGCGAGTCCGGGTGCACCGGAATGTGCCCCAGCACCGCATCCGCGCCGGCCGCATAGCTGGCGTCGTGTTCCGCCAGCGCGCGCGGGTCGAGCTCCATGTCATCGTCGAGAAATAGCAGCACCTCGCCGCGCGCTGCTGCGGCGCCGCGATTGCGCGCCGCGGCTGCGCCGGCATTCGTCTGTTCGATGATGGTCAGCGGCGCCGGTCGATCCAGCGCTCGGAGCGCCAGCGCCGTGCCGTCGGTCGAGCCATCGACTACGACGATCGTCTCGAACGGCGGCGCTGCGATGCGTC
>DAINCF010000037.1:0-22052 GCA_036732565.1 Vicinamibacterales bacterium | reverse complement strand
CGGCGACAAAGGAATTCTGACTCTGCAGCGACGGACGAGCGCCGCCCATGGTCGACAGCTGTCGGATGAAATCCGCGGCGCTGGCGCGGACGATCGCGCCTTGCGTCCGATCGACGGCGAGCCGCGCGAGCGCGGGGATCACCGACCGATCGCGCGATCCGGCGCGATACATCGTGTCGGCAAGCGACACGGCGTCTTGGCGACGAGCGCCATCGCCCCACCATTGGTCCATCTGCGCCGCCGCCCATTCCGGCGTGCGATCGTCGTGACACGTCGTGCACGCATTCGGCACGCCCACGGTCCCGGTCATTTCAGGCACAGGCGGCTGGAACGTGTGATCCCGTCGCCGGATCAGCAGACGCCAGTTCACATCGCTCATGTGGCAGGTGACGCAGCGACTGCCCGCCGACGCCGCGGTGTGATGCGTGTGCCGCTCGATCTCGACGTCGGTCCACGGCACCCGGCTGGCGGGCGAGTCCGGTGTCCGCGAGCGCACCAGCCGCACGCGCTGCTGGTCGGGACTGCTGGCTGACGGCTCACGACCGCCGGCTGAGGGCCCCGTGTGACATTGGGTACAGAGAAGATCGCCGTAGCGGGCTTGGTACGGATTCACCTTCAGCGAGAAGTCGTTGTTGGAGCCGTGCGCGACATGACAGTTCGTGCACGCGATGGCGCCGGCCTTGAAGCACCCGCTGAGCGTGAGGGCCTGCGGTCGATTGAAGCGATTCGGTCGTCCATCGGGCCAGAACTCGCCCTGGAAATCGGTCTCCGGAATCGGCGCGCTGATGAAGAACGGCAGCGCGTAGTCTTCGTAGCGATCGCCCGCCCGGAAGCCGACGAACGTGTTGATCTTGTTGCCGTGACAGTACGAGCACGTGTCGAAGATCTGCCGCGGCGACGCCGAACGCGGCGAGAAGATCTTGAGCACGTTGCTCAGCTCGCGATTTCTCGGGCTGGGATCGTACTCGGGCTTCGAGGTGGGGCTCTTCTCCCACTCCTGCATCAGCTCGACGTGCGCGCGACCGGGCCCGTGACACGCTTCGCACCCGATGCCCATCTCCGTCCACCTGGTCTTGTAGGTCTTCGAGGGCACGTCGAAGCCCTGCGCCAGGTTCGTCGCGTGGCAATTGAAACAATTGGAGTTCCAGATCTGCCTGAGGTCGTGCGCGTCCTCGGGAATCGGTGTGATCTCTTTCCAATCGACCCAGCGCCGACTTTGCACGTGCCAGAACGTAGGCAGCACGTAGATCTGACCGTCAGGAAGGGTCGAGAGATAGCCTTGATAGCGCTTCCACCCGAGCGTGTAATCGACGGTGTAGGTCTCTGCCGGTCGTCCGCCGAACGACACCCGCACGAACGGACGCCCATCGTCGTTCTTCCCGAACTCGAAGGTGCGGCCGTGCGCGGCGAACCGGGCGGCCGGACGGAAGTCTCCGAGGATCGTGGCCTCGGCGATCGGCTTGGTCATCCTGACGTGCAGCGATCGCTCCCACTGGGCCTGCGCGGTCTCGTGGCAGGGTGTGCAGGATTTGGAACCTGCATAGTCTTGGGTGCTTGGGGTGCTCAGGGTGCCTGGGTGCCTGGGTGCCTGCGGTGCCTGAGTGCTTAGTGCCTGAGTGCTTAGTGCTTGAGTGCTTCGTGCCTTGGTGCTTCGGCGTACGGTGGCCGATACGGCTGTTGTCGTCAGCCAGACCAATGCGGCGGCAAGGACCAGGCGAGTGCCCGACCTCATGGCCCAGAGAATAGCAGTGGATGGGAATAAAAAAAGGGGGCCAACGCCCCCTCGGTAAAATCCGGCTCGCGGGATCCATCATCCAGCGACCGGCACAAACGAGCCGGCCTAGTCAGCCTCGGCCCGAAAAAGCGTTTGCAAACGCTCCTGTGGGGTACCGACGACGGAGCAATCGACGTGCCGAGTACACGCGGCGGCGTCGTCACATGGACTGTGAAGGATTGTTCGACTTCCCGCGTGTGTGACGAACGGTCTCGGGCGACAAGCTCAGCTGAATCCAACGGATTGAAATGATCGCCTTCGAAACGATGGATCGAACGCGACTCCAGCTCATGCAAGAAGTCTTGATGCGACAAGACAATGCTCACGTGCCCTCGATGATCTCACCGAGCAGCGCGACGAAGTCGCGGAGCTGCGTGTCGGTGAGGTACGGAGCCGGGCCCGCACGGAGGTACTCGCCACGAGCGTCGGCGAGCGCGCCGCGCGTGCGGAGCGCCGTCACGATCGCGCGAGCATGAGGCGTGTGGATGGAAAGAAACCCCGCACGCTGATCGGGTGGGATGCCGACGATCGCCGCTCGGGTCGGATCGAGGTTCAAGTCGCGGAACGATCGTTCGAGCAGACCGACCTGATGGACGCTGATCGTTCGGAGGCGTTGTGGTTCGAGCGCCATGCGCTCGTGAAAATCGAAAACCGCCGCCGCGCGATAGTGCGACGTCGGATCGTAGGTGCTGCCAGCGAAACGCGCCGCGCCCCGGCCGTACGGCAGGTCACCCGGAGTCTTGCGCTCCGCCAACTCGGCGAACTCGCTGAACCAGCCGGTGAGAATCGGACGGAGCTCGCAGTCCGCGGGCACGCGGAGAAAGCAATTGCCCTCCCCGAGCTGGCAGTATTTATACCCTCCACCGACGACGAACGCACCCGCCAGGCCGAGCGCGTGGACATCGAAGGGGACGACATTGATCTGGTGATAGGCGTCGATCAGCAGTTCCGCGCCATGCCGTGCGCAGGCGTCGGCGATGACGCGCAAGTCAGACACGATCTCGGCGGTCTCGAAAAGCACCGATGACACGAGCACACATGCGGTGCGATCGTCGACACGCTCGGCGAGTCGTTCGGCCAGCGTGGTCGCGGGCCGAGCCGCAATCTTCACGACGTCCAGTGAGGTCTCCGCCAGCCGATCGAGCTGGCGGCGGATGGTGTGGAACTCGCCATCAGTCGTGAGCAAGCGCGGGCGGCGATCGAGCGGCAACGCCGACAGCAGTCGTGCGACCAGCTCGTGTGTGTTCTGGCCGAGCGCGATGACCCCGTCAGGATCGTTCAAGAGGCGCCGCCATCCGCGCTGGACACCGGCAGCCACCTCCGCGGCCCGCTCCCACTTGTCGTCGACTAGCGCCGCCGCATCGAGCCACGCCTGTTGCTGCGCCTCGAACGCCACGTCCGGCCACGCCTGATGCGAGTGCCCGGTCAGCAGCAGGCGTTCCGCGACACGAAAACGCGAGTAGTGATGGGCGAGAGATGTCTTCACATGCTCACCGTAGGGGCGGCTCGCGAGCCGCCCCTACATCAATCAGAGCCTGGCCCGGATCTGCCAGAGGTCTGGAAACAATGGCTGCTGAAGGGTGGTGCGCAAATACTCGGCGCCCGCCGATCCGCCCGTGCCCACCTTGGTGCCAATCGTGCGTTCGACCATCTTGACGTGACGATAGCGCCACTCCTGCATGCCCTCATCGAGATCGACCAGGCGCTCGCAGATCTCGGCGTTCTTGGCGTCACGACGATAGAGATCGATCAGCACGTCCTGCAGCTCCGGAGACGGTTCGACAGGAGCGGTCACGTCCCGCGCCAGCAGCGGTGGCGGCACCTTGTAGCCCTCACGCGACAGATAGCGCAAGTACGCGTCCCACAAGGTGCCCTCGTCGAAGCGTCGCTCCAGCGCCGCGCGTGCCCGGCTGTCCGGTGGAAAGCGATTGATCACCGCGCGCGACTTCCGGCCCAGCACGAACTCGAGCTGTCGGAATTGATCCGACTGAAATCCGCTGGCCGCCTCGAGCCGCTCGCGAAACGACTGGAACTCGAGCGGCGTCATCGTCTCCAGGATGTCGAGCTGCGCGACGAGCACCTTCAGGATGGTCAGGATGCGCTTCATCGTGTGCTGCGCGCGGTGCGGTTCGTCGCCTTCCAGCAGCCGCTTGACGTAATCAATCTCGTGCAGCACCTCCTTGAACCACAACTCGTAGACCTGGTGGATGACGATGAAGAGGAGCTCGTCGTGCTCGGGCCCATCGGAGCGCGGACGCTGGAGATTCAGCAGCTCATCGACGTGCAGGTAGGTGCCGTAGGTGACCGCCTGGTCCATGGCTCAAGCATAGAACACGTGTACAGACATAGGGCGGCGCGCGGGTACTGACGTAGGGGCGGCTCGCGAGCCGCCCCTACCCCTGAGCCGCCCCTACACCTCAGGCCCAAGTCCCAGGACCATGCCGCGAAGAAAAAGAGCGTGAGGCCGGCGGCGACCGACCCCACGCCCGAGACGACTCCCCCCACAGGAGTCGCAACGCTTGTTCCCACGGAGGTTCCTCACGTGGGTTCCTCACGGTGGGTTCCAAACGGAGGTTCGGGTTCCCACGTGGGTTCCTCATTGCCGTTCCGATGGAGGTTCAATCCGTGCCGAACCGAACCTTCGTGTGAAACCGCCGTGTGGAACCGAACCTTCGTGCCGGCACACCGTGAGGAACCCACGTGCGGAACCTCCGTGCGGAACCGACGATTATCACCAAATGAAGCGGAAGCCGACCCGCGTCGTGAACGGCGCGAGAATCGCGGTTGGCCGCTGGAAGTTCGCGCCGGTCGTTTGCGTGATGGTCTCGAATGCCGCGCTGTTCGTCAGGTTGAACAGGTCGATGAAGGCGCGGAGCCTGACGGTGCTGCCGAAGCTGAAAACCTTCTCCGACCGCAAGTCGACCACCGTGATGTTGTCCTGGCGGAAGCTCCAGAGGTCGTCTGACGCTCCGGGCTCGCCACCGTCGGGGCTCGCATAGACGAAGTTTCCGGCCGCCGTGCCGGCAGGCGTCGTGCCCCCGGCGAACGTCAAGCCGTACGGCGTCGCCGAGGATTGGGTGACGGTGAAGTTCCGCGCGTAGTTGGGACCGGACTGATGCCGCAGCGACGGCGTGAACTTGAGCCCCCACGGACCATCCCACTGCCCGGTGACCTTGAAGTCCCACGTCGACCGGTTCTGCACGCCCGGAGCGTTGGGGTTGTTCGGGAAGTCCTGCGGGAAGTCGCGCAGCCAGGTGTGGCTCGCCCCCGCCTGCAACGACCAGCGGTTGCCGTAGCGTCGGCTGACGGTGCCCTCGAGCGTCTTGTAGCGCGAGTACTCACCGGTGTTCATGATGACGTTCGTCGTCGGAAAGCCCGAAAGCTGCGACGTCGGGACGCCATACAACGTGAGCGTGCGATCGTCGGCGGTGCCGCGCACGCCGTCGGTGCCGACGTCGACGTACGGGAACGCCCCCGTGTACGCCGATGGCGAGCGGAGGGCCTGATAGCTTTGCCAGAGGTCGTCCTCCGTCTTCATGACGAAGCCGAAGCGGGAGCCGATCGACTCGGTGAGCTGACGTTCGATGAAGATCCCGAGGTCGTGCGAGTACGGTTGTTTCAGCTCGGGATCGACCGTCACGGTGCCCGCGAGGCTGGTGCTGGTCGGGCTCGCGCCTTCCTCGCCCGGTTGCCAGCGCTTGTCGCCGTTCAGATCGTTCCACGCGTGGGTCGCCGTCTTGTTCGGCGTGTTCGGGTTGGCGGTCGCCGCGAGCGCGACGCCAGGGTTCTGGTAGAAGAGCCCGTAGTTGGCCTTCGCGACGGTGCGACCGTCCCCAGACAGATCGAACGTGGCACCAATGCGCGGCACCAAGGAGTTCCAGTTCACGTAGTCCGCTTCCGCGAAGGTCGCTTCCTGGACGACCACCGGACCCGTGGTCCATGACGGTTGGAGCTGCTCCGGGGTCCAGCTGCGGTAGTGGTCGTAGCGCATGCCGAGATTGAGCGTGAGCCGGCCCAGCGCCCACGAGTCCGACACGAACACGCCATAGGTGTTCAGGTTCGACAGCGACAGGATGTTGCCGTCGTCGTTGTCGTGGAGACCACCGAGGTGATTGATCGCCGTCGGGATGCGGAAGACGATCTGGTTGGCGACACCGTTCGCGTACTGATGATCCATCTGCGCGTACGGTGCCGCCGGATCCGTCCCGGCCTGCGACAGATAGCCCTCCCACGCCTTCTCCACTTCGAGGCCGCCGCCGATCTTGAACGTGTGACTGCCCGCGCCGGTGTCGAGGAAGTAAGTGGCGGCGCCCGTCCACTGCTTACGGTCGCGATCGACCTGCCATGTGTAGTACGAGCCTTCCAGCTCGCTCAGGCCCGTATCGCGCCAGAAGTACGGCTCATCGCCATTGGAGAGCAGGGGAAAGTAGTAGCCGAAGTCGCCGAAGCGCGCTTCGACGTAGAGCTTGTCGCTGATCGTGCTGTTCCATTCCGCCTTGTAGACCCAGCTCAAGTTGTCTTGAATCCACGTCTCGCCCTCGTTGTCGTAGAAATACGCGGCGAACGGGAGCCGGTTGGGCTGCAGCTTGAAGCCGGCCTGGTAGTAGCCGATCAGCTTGTTGTTCTGATTCAGCTGATAGGTGCCCTTGACGGACGGGTTCTTCAACTCGGTGTCGAAGGTCTTGTCGAAACGGAAGTTCGGCTGCGCGACCTGGTTCTTCTGCGTCCGATACGCGAAGTGCCACCAGATCTTGTCCTGCTTCACCGGCCCGCCGACGTTGAGCGCCGTGTCACGGTAGCCCTGGATCTCGTTGCTGCCTTCGCGAATGCCGAACGCGAGTACTTCGTCCGACAGATTCGAGCCGACCAGGTTGTTGTTGTACCAGTCCTGGTAGAAATCGCCGGAGAAGCGATTGCCGCCGGATTGCGTGATGAACTGACTTTGCACGCCGGGCACGGCCATCTCGGCGCTCTGTCCCGCCGTGCCGAGAAACACCTCTTCGAGCGAGCCGTAGTCGAAGTAGAAGCCGGCACCGCCGGTGCCCTCGGTCGTGTTGATGCCTTCGATCAGCACGCGCACCTGACCGCTCAGGCCGTACGCCGTGTAGCCGGTCTGCGTGCCGGCACGGTTGCCGCCGACGTCGATGCGCGAGAGCTGCACGGCCGGGGTCACCGCCAGCAGCGACCACATGTCGCGCCCGTTCGGGATCGACGCGAGCTGCTCCATCTTGAAGTTCTGCACCGTGCGCGTCGCCGTGGTGTCGATGATGGGCGACTCGCCCGTCACCGTCACCGTCTCTTGCAGCGTGGCCAGCGCCAGCTCGATGTTGACGTTGGCCGTGAAGCCAAGCGCGATCTGTATGCCCTCGCGCTGGATCGTGTTGAAGCCGGCGAGCTCGAACGTCAACGAGTAGCCGCCCGGCGGCACCGCCGGGAAGCGATAGTTGCCGTTGTCGGACGTCACCGCCGTCTGTTGCCCGAGGAGCGCCGGCGAGGACGCCGTCACCGTTACGCCCGGGAGCACCGCCCCCTGCGCGTCCGTGACCCGGCCCTGAATGGTCCCGGTACTGCTCGCGCCCCCGCCCTGCGCGAACGCGGCCGCCGCGTGCGCCAGGAAAATCACAAGAACCACGACAACCAACCGCCGTTTCATCACCATCTGCCTCCCACACGGGAAATCAAGAAGCCGTGTCACGGCGACACGACGAATACAAACGGTCACAGGTGTGACCGAAATGGACTACTGCCGTCACCGCTCGCTTGCGGGATCGGCGTAGGGCGGTTCCGCCTTCGCGCTGTTCGCTTCGGCGGACAGGTCGCGAACCGCCCCTACAAGGCTTCGCGAGAAAACGGGATTTGAACTACTGCTGCTGGAACTGCTGCTGCAGGGACTGCTGCTGACACTGCGACTGGCACTGCTGGCGGGCGTGGAACGAGGAAGGAGCGACCTGGGGAACGACGACGAACGACCGGCCGGGTCCACGCATGTGCAAGTCTCCAGAAGCGGATCGCACGCGATCCGCAAGGGATGAAGGCCGCACTGTACGAAGAGTTGTCACGGAATGCAACGTATACACCAAAGGCATCGTTCCGCACGTTGGTTCCCCATGAGGGTTCCGCACGCGGGTTCCCACATTGGTTCGGTTCCTCACGGAGGTTCCGCACAGGTTCTGTTCCTGCGCAGGTTCATTGGTGCACTGGCGAGCGAAGGTCCGACCCTGCTGAACAGAACTCTCGCGGGAACCTTGGTTAGGAACGCCCGTCTGGAACTGAACCTTCGTGTGGAACCTTCGTGTGGAACCTTCGTGTGGAACCTTCGTGTGGAACCCTCGTGCGGAACCCTCGTGCGGAACCCTCGTGCGGAACCAGCTGCGCAAGTACAAAAAACGCGGGAGGCCACTGGCGCGGCGACCTCCCGCGAAATGACTCCCCCACAGGAGTCAACTCGATATCTCGGTCTGCTCGTTAGACGGCCAGACCCGGCCCCTTTCTACCACAAAATTCGAAATCCGACACGCGTCGTGAATGGCGCGAGGATCGCGGTCGGCTTGAGGTAGCTCAGCCCGGTCGCCCGACCAATGGTCTCGGACGCGTGGCTATTGGTGATGTTGAACAAATCCAGATACAGTCGAGCTTTGAGGCGCGGCCCAATCGGGACGGTCCTCTCAGCCCGCACGTCGAACACCCAGATGTTGTCCTCGCGGTTGGCATTCATCGGCTCGAGGTAGTGGATCGCACGATCCGTCGTGCCGCTATTGATGATCAGGCCCGTTGGCGCTGTCGGCTGGACCGTGCGCGCGAAGTTGACGCCCGACTGATGTCGCAGCACGGGCGACACGCGGATGCCCCACATCGCGTCGTAGCTCGCAGTCGCTTTGAAGTTCCACACCGTGCGATCCGCCACACCCGGCATCTGTGGGTTGTTCGGGAAGAGCTCGGTCGGAAAATCCTCCATCCAGGTATAGGCGCCGCCGAACGAGGCCGACCACCGGCTGCTGTAGCGCCGGTTCACCGATGCCTCGACCGTCTTGTAGCGCGAATACTGCGGCACGTTCATTACGACTTGGGCATTCGGGAACAGCGTGCCGGCATTCGCCGACGGCAGCCCGAACATCTGCACGATGCGATCGTCGGCGGTGTTGCGGACGCCGTCGACACCGATGTCGACGAAGTCGAACGGCACCGAGAACGCCGACGGCGAACGACCCGGCTGATAGGTGTCGATCAGATCGTCTTCGGTCTTATAGACGTACCCCGTTCGAATGCCCATCGTCTGCGTGAGCTGCCGCTCCAGCCAGAAGCTGGCTTCGTGCGTGTAGGGCGCCTTGATATCCGGATCGACCTTAATCGAGCCCTCGAGGAACGCGCTGACCTGCGAGCCTTCTTCACCCGGCTGCCAGCGCTTGTCGCCGTTGACGTCGGTCCAGTTGTAGGTCGCCCGTTTGTCCGCGAGGTTCGGATTGCCATCGCCGGGGATGCTGACACCCGGGTTGTGCCAGTAGAGACCGTAGTTGGCCTTGAGCACGGTCCGGCCATCACCCGCGAGGTCGTAGACGAAGCCGACGCGAGGCGCGAACTGACTCCAGGTGAAGAGGTCGGTTTGCGCGAACGTCTTGGCCTGCACCACGACCGGGCCAACTTGCCCGGCGAGCTGCTCCTGCTCGGGCAACCATCCCTTGTAGCGGTCGTAGCGGACACCTGCGGTGAGCGTCATCTTGCCAAACGCCCACGTGTCGGTGCCGAAGAGGCCGACCTGGTCGAGGGCCGCGCGCGAGGTCAGGTTGCCGTTGTCGTTGTCCTTCAGGCTGCCGACCGCCAGCGCCGTCGGGATGCCGAAGACGACCTGGTTCGAGACTCCGTTGACGTAGACCTGCTCGATGTTGCCGCCGCGTCGCTGGAGGTAGCCCTCCCACGACTGCTCTTTCAGCAGCTCGGCGCCCATCTTGAATGTGTGGCTGCCGGCGCCGGTGTCCAGGAAGTAGGTCGCCGCGCCTGTCCACTGCTTGCGGTCGCGATCGATCTGCTGCTTCTGGTGCGCACCCTCTGAAATCAGTGCTCCGGTGTCATGCCAGAAAAAATTGTCTGGGCTGTTGGTGATGAGCGGAAAGTAGTAGCCGAAGTCACCGTAGCGTGCCTCGACATACAGCTTGTCGCTCACCGTGCCGTTCCATTCGGCCTTGTAGACCCAGCTGCCTGAGTCCTGCGCGAAGGTCTGCTCGGGGGACAGATAGGTATAGGTGTTGAACGGCAGCCGGTTGGGCTGCTCTTTCTGACCCCACTGGTAGTAGCCGATGATCTTGTTGCTCTGATTCAGTTGATAGGTCCCCTTGATCACGGGGTTCCAGAGCTTGGTGTCGAACGTCTTGTCGAACTGAAAGCTCGGCTGCGCGACCGCGTTGTACTGCTGGCGATAGGTGCCAAACCACCAGACCTTGTCGCGCTTGATGGGACCGCCCGCGCTGATGTCCTGATCGTAGTACCGGGTGATCTCGTTGCTGTGCTCGCGAATCGGGCTGTTGTTGAAGGCGGTCGACGTGAGGTACGAGTCCGGGATGTTCGCTCCCTGCAGTGAGTTGTTGTACCAATCGAGGTGATACTCGGCGAAGAACTGGTTGCCGCCCGAGCGCGCGATGAACTGCGACTGCACACCAGGATTCGGCATCTCGGCCGACTGGCCGCTCGTCCCCAGGAACGCTTCCTCGAGCGACGCGTAGTCGAAGTAGAAGCCAGCGCCGCTGGTGCCCTCGGTAGTGTTGATGCCCTCGATCAGCACGCGCGTCTGTCCGTTGAAGCCATACGCGCGATACCCGGTCTGCGTGCCGGCGCGATTGCCAGCGACGTCGATGCGGGACATCTGCACCGCTGGTGTCACGGCCAGCAAGGCCCACATGTCGCGACCGTTCGGGATCGATTGCAACTGTTCGAGCTTGAAGTTCTGCTGAATGCGCGTCGCCGTGGTGTCGATGACCGGTGACTCGCCCGTGACCGTGACGGTTTCCTGAAGCGTCGCCAGCGACAGCTCCACGTTGACGTTCGCCGTGAAGCCGAGCGTGAGCTCGATGCCTTCGCGCTTGAGCGTGTTGAAACCGGACAACTCGTAGGTCACGGTGTAGCTGCCTGGCGGCAACGCCGGGAACCGATAGTTGCCAGTGTCCGAAGTCGTCGTCGTTTGCGCGCCCAGTGCGGATGGACTGGTCGCCGTGACCGTCACACCCGGCAAGATCGCGCCCTGCCCATCGGCGACACGGCCCTGAATCGTGCCGGTGCTGCTGGCGCCTCCGCCCTGCGCCCACGCCGATGTCGTGCAGACCAACGCCATGGCGATCGCCGCCGCCATGCCTGACAGCCAACGCTTCATCGTCTCATCCTCCCTGTGGGGGTCGGCCCGGAGGCCGTGACCCACGACCACCAACCACCAGCGCTGCCTCGCCGACCGGTGCCGGCGTCTGCCGGACACGAGGTGGGAGTCGACACAGACAGCTAGACAGACAAAGAGATGCGGCGCGCCTCGAGTGACAGCCGAGCTGTGACACGCACAGCTGTGCTACCGAAGACGCGGACGAACAATCGAACGTTGACGAGCTGAGAACTGACCGGAAGCCCGCGACCCTACTCGCGAACGCGGGGACAATACTCGAATTCGCACGATGGGGCAAGAGACATGCGAGGAGGGGAGAGGACGAAATCTGGTGCCTGAGTGCCTGAGTGCCTGAGTGCCTGGGGTGCTGGAGGTGCATCGAGTGCATCGGTGCGGGGTGTTGGAGTGCGGCGCATCTCCGGGCACGGCACCTAGGCACTTCTTGGCACCTTAGGCACCGTAGGCACCCAGGCACCCACCTTCAGTTTCTTAGCCGCGTCACTGACACACCCGCGAGAATCGCCGCGGCTCCAAGGAGCTGTGCGTTTGTGATCGGTTCGGCCATCCACACGTAGCCAACGATCATCGCGACGATTGGCGTCAGGTTGCTGTAGGTGGCCGTCCGCGAGCTTCCGATGCGCTGCACGGCCGTGTACCAGATGATGTACGCGAGCGCCATCGAGAAGACGGCCGACCATGTCATCAGCCACCAACTGGTGGTTGAGATCGCCGACCAGTCCGCCGTGAAAAACTCGGGCACGGCGACGATCAGATAGAGCGAGGCGCCCATCGACAGGGACCAGCCCGTGACAACGAGGGGGGATCGTCGCGCGAGCAGCGGCTGTGACATCACGGAATAGAACGCCCAGCAGCACATCGCCGCGAACACGAGGGCATCGCCGGCCAGACTCTCCAGCGTCCACGACGCGCGATGGCCGACGACCGCATAGATGCCGACGAGCGACAACCCCAAGCCGATCCAACGCGTGTTGGGGATCCGTTCGTGTCCGGTGAGCGACGACAGCAGCGACACCGCAACCGGCGTGCATCCGAAGATCAGACCCGCGTTGCCAGAGCTGGTGCGTGCGACACCGGCGACGAAGCAGAGCTGGTACACGAAGTGGCCGATGACGCCGAGCTGCAGCAACTGGCGCCACTCACCTCGTGTCAGGCGCCCATGCAGATCGGAAGGGCCGGCCCGCGCCTGAGCAGCCATCGCGATGACGAACAGACTCGACGCGATGATCAGGCGGAGCGCGTTGAAGACGAAAGGCGGAAAGTCCGCAAGCGCGGACTTCACGATCGCGAAGTTGCTGCCCCAGACGATCACCGTCAGGAGCAGGAGGAGATCAATCAATCGGCAAGATCATAGCTGGCTCGAGGCTCAGGCCCGAGGCTCAGGCCCGAGGCTCGAGGCTCGTGGCTCGAGGCTTGGGGCTTGGGGCTTGGGGCTTGAGGCTTGAGGCCTGGAAACAAGAGCGGCCCGGAACGTCGGCTGACGTCCGGGCCACGTTGATGCGATCGCCGCTTGCGCCTAGCGCGCGCCGAACGGCTGGATGAAGAAGAGAATCAGCGAGACCAGCAGCACGTAGATGACCAACGACTCGATGAGCACGAGGCCCAGGATGAGCGCGCCGCGGATTTCGCCGGCGGCTCCGGGGTTGCGGGCAATCGCCTCGGCCGCTGACGCGACCGCGCAGCCCTGACCGAGCGCGGCGCCCGCCGCCGCAATGGCGAGCGCGAAGCCGGCGGTGATGATCGACCACTGCACCAGGCCGGAGTTGGCCGCGCCCGCGGCCTCCTGGGCGTACGCGGGCGACACGAAGCCCAGGACAAGGATCACGAACGTCGTAGACAGGACCGACCGTCGGGTGCTCACTGCAAACGCCTCCTCAGCACAAGAAACTTGCGAGATCCGGGACCGACCGCGATCTCTTCCGCAACCGTCACAGAAAAACGAGGGATTCACCCGCCCCGCCGTCCCACGACGCTGCTCGGACGCCCTGAGCACGGTCGAATGGGTGGAGGCGGAGCCTCGCTAGTTGGCCCGGTCAGTACCGGTCAGGACGCGGACGCCTTCGACCGCGACCGCGATGCCGAGCGATGTGACCCCAACCAGCAGCGCCACTGGGTCGACGCGCAAACGCGCCATCATACCGTAGGCCGCGAGAGCGAGTATAGCATGCCTTGTGAAAAACTTCACTAGCAGTCCGCGCCCCGGCCGACGCCCCTCACCCCGCGCCACGAGCAGCCCATCGACGATGCCGCGGATGGCCCAGTAGCTCAGCCCGACGAGCAGTCCACCCCCGAGCACCCCACCCGCCGCCGCCAGCGTCCGCGGCCAGACGACGAGCGCAAGAACGGTCAACGCGAGACACGCCACGACGGCGTCGCGCTCGAGGCGGACCAGGTTCATGGGGTTCTCGGTTCTGGGTTCTCTGCGTTCTCAGTTCTGAGTTCTGGGTTCTAGGTTCTAGGTTCGCGGTTCTAGGTTCTCGGTCCCTCGGCACTCGAACCCTGAGAACCTGAACCTTGAGAACCCCGAGAACCGGTTCCGATGGACCCGAGGATGCGGTAGACGTTCAGGATGCCGGCGGCGAAGCCGAGGAAGAAACCCACGAACGTCAGCCACGGCGAGCTGCCGAGCCATCGATCCAGGAGGTACCCGCCGCCGAAGCCCAGCACCAACGCCAGCACGAACGACAGGCCGACCGTACTGAGCTGCCCAATGAGCCGGTAGTTCTCCGAGCTGGTCGGCACTCACGCAGTCTACCGCTGCTCGGCAGTCGACAGTCGGGAGGCGGCAGTCCTATGGCCGTTCGTGACTGCCGACTGCCGACGAGCGACTGCCGGCTCTAGTGGCAGTTCTGCATCCTGAATTTTGAATGGTGAGCGGCGGCTGGGCTTTCCGCGAAGGTCAGTGGGCTATACTGGCGTTAAACTGCCGTCCCTTACGCGCGAGGGCGCGCCCGGGTCGGACGGTGCCGAACGCGCCCTCGGCCCGCGATTTCACAGGGTCCACCACTATGTTCCGTGCCGTCGTCGCACGTGCATTGGCCGGAGGCATCGCGCTTGTGGCCTTGGCGGCCGTTCTTCAGGCCCAGGGTCGAGAGCGCACGGTGTACGTGTCAGTGTTCGAGACCACCACCCGCGCCCCGGTCACCGATCTTCGCCCTGAAGATCTGGTGGTCCGCGAGGACAACGTGCGCCGCGAGGTGCTCCGCGTGTCGAAGGCGACCTCGCCTCTGCCCGTCGCGGTGTTGTTCGACAACAGCGCGCCAGCCACCGACACGATCTCGGACCTCAGGCGTAGTCTCCAGGCCTTCATCAAAGCGGTGGACGGAATCGGTCCGATCGCGCTGATCTCGGTGGCCGACCGCCCGACCATCATCCAGGACTACACGACGAATCAGAAGCTGCTGCTCGACGCCGCCGGCCGCGTCTTCGCTCAACCGCAGAGCGGCGCCACGCTGCTCGACTCCATCGTCGAAGTGTCCAAAGGGCTCGCGAAGCGCGAGGACGATCGCGCCGCCATCGTCGTCATCACCACCGAGCGTGTTGAGTACAGCCAGTTGTATTACGAGCAGGTGCTGGATCAGCTGCGGGCTGGCGGCGCGGCGTTGCATGCCATCGTGCTCCAGAACCCGCGCGGGTCTCTCGACAGCGACGAGGCGCGCAACCGCGCGTCGGTGCTCGATCGCGGTCCACGGGAGTCGGGCGGCGTCCGCTTCGACGTCTTGACCAGCCAGGCCTACGACGGCCGCCTGACCGAGCTGGCGACGATCCTGAAGTCACAGCTGCGTGTCGTGTACGGGCGGCCCGAGTCGCTGATTCCGCCCGAGAAGATAGAAGTCGGCACCACCAAACCCGGGCTCGAAGCGCACGGCGCGCCGGCGCGAGAGCCACGCGCTGGGAGCAAGCCATGACCACGCGCCTCACAGTCTCGAAGACACTCGGCCTCGTCGTCTCCACCATCCTGTGCGCCGCGCTGGGTGGCCAGGCGCCAATCGGTCACGCTCAAGGGACACCGGCGGCGCCGTCGCAGCAGCCGCAGATTTTTCGTTCCGCGGTCGACATCGTGTCGCTGAACGTGACGGTGGTCAACGGCCAGAATCACTACGTGACCGACCTGCAGCAGAGTGACTTCTCCGTGTTCGAGGATGGCGCCAAGCAGGAGCTGACCTTCTTCAACCATGGGAACCTGCCGATTGCGTTGTCGCTCCTCATCGACACCAGCGCGAGCATGGAGCAGCGCATGACCGTGGCGCAGGAAGCCGCCATCGGGTTCGCGCGCCGCTTGCGGCCGAACGACACCGCTCAGGTCCTGGACTTCGACAGCCGTGTGGAGATCGCGCAGAACTTCACCAGCAGCGTCCCGGATCTGGAGAAGGCCATCCGCAACACGGCGGCCGGTGGATCCACCTCGCTGCACAACGCGGTCTATATCGCGTTGAAGGAGCTCGCGAAGAACCGCGCCAAGAGCCCCGACGACGTGCGGCGCCAGGCGATCGTCGTGCTCTCGGACGGCGAGGACACGTCGAGCCTCGTGAGCTACGAAGAAGTGCTCGATCTCGCCAAGCGATCGGAGACGGCCATCTACACCATCGGCCTCCAGCCGCGCGAAGTGGGCGCGTCGCGGGGGTTCCGCGAAGCGGAGTTCATCCTTCGGCAGTTCGCGCAGGAGACAGGAGGACGCGCGTTCTTCCCGTCACGCCTGGAAGACTTGAAGGACGTCTACGGCACGATCGCCGACGAGCTCTCCACGCAGTATTCGCTCGGCTACGCGTCGAGGAACAGCCGTCGAGACGGCGCCTGGCGCCGGATCGTCGTTCAGATCGCGCGTCCCAGCGTCACGGCGCGCACCAAGCGCGGGTACTTCGCGCCCGCCTCGCACTAAGGACGTGTCGAGGGTCGCGAACCAAATCCAAAATTGTGCATGCCATTCCGTTAGTCTTTTACCTGCCGGCTTTGGCCGCCTACGCCGCACACTTCGCGAGCCGATCGCCCTCCGCAGCTCGCGGCGCCACCATGCTGCTGGGCGCCGGCGTGCTGGCGCACACCTTCGTCATCGGCATGCAGACGGTCGAAGTCGGGCACGTGCCGTTCGCCGGCACGGCGCAGGCGATCTCGACGTTCGTGTGGCTGCTGGCGCTGGCGTACCTCTACACTGAAGCGTCGTCGGAAGAGCGCGGGATGGGTGTCTTCGTGCTGCCCATCATCGTGCTCCTGCAGCTCTTGCCGGCCCTGCAGGAGCCTGGCGTCGAGCCGCGGTCGCCGCTGTTCGAGAGCCCGCTCTTTTGGCTGCACGTGTCGTCGATCCTCTTCGCCTACGCCAGCTTCGGCCTCGCGGCGGTGATCGGCGTCACCTATCTGCTCCAGTTCAAGGAGATCAAAGCCAAGCACCTCGGATACTTCTACACGCGCCTGCCGTCGCTGCAGACGCTGGACGTGATGAACTCGCGGGCAACTTTCATCGGCTGGGCGCTGCTGACCGTTGGCCTGATCGTCGGCGCGCTGTGGACGGTTCAGGCGCAAGCGATGATGCCCGCGGACTCACGGGTGCAAGCGATACACCTGGCGGATCCGAAGATCTTCGTCGCGCTCGTCACCTGGATGATCTACACGTTTCAACTGATCGCCCGGCGGGCCATCGGGTGGCGCGGCCGGCGGTCAGCGTACCTCTCGGCGCTCGGTTTCGCGACCGTGCTGCTGAACTTCGTGCCGGTCAGCTACTTTCTGACCGAGAGCCACAACTTCTACTGACGTGCATCTGCTGCTCGTCGGCGCCAGCCATCGTACCGCTTCGGTCGAGCTTCGAGAACGACTGGATTTTTCCAGCGGCGGCCTCGACAACGCCCTGACCGCGCTCGCCCGACATCCGGTGGCGCGGGAGGCGGTGATCATCTCGACGTGCAACCGGGCCGAGATCTACGTCGCGTGCGATCGGCCCGAGCGCGTGCGCGAGGACCTGACGCGGTTCATCGGGGAGTACCATCGGCTGCCGCCGGAGGAGCTGCGGTCGCATCTGTACACCCACGTCGACGGCGAAGCCGCCAGGCATCTCTTTCGCGTCGCCTCGGGACTCGACTCGCTGGTCGTCGGCGAACCGCAGATCCTCGGACAGGTCAAAGACGCATACGCGGCGGCCAGCGCGGCCCATACCGCCGGCCCGCTCCTGAACAAGCTGTTTCACGCCGCGTTCGGCGTCGGCAAGCGCGTACGATCCGAGACGGCGCTCACCGAGGGCGCGGTGTCGGTCAGCTTCGCGGCGGTGACGCTGGCGCGGAAGATCTTCGGCAACCTCGCCGGTTGCCGGGTGCTCGTCCTCGGCGCTGGCGAGATGAGCAAGCTGACGGCGACGCACCTCAAGGCGCAGGGCATCGCGCGTTTGACCATCGCCAGCCGCACCCGCGCCAGCGCCGAGCAGCTGGCGGCGGACGTCGGCGGCGAGGTCATCGCGTGGGAGGATCTGGCCCGCGCGCTCCGCTCCGCGGACATCGTGATCACCGCGACGGGCGCCGCGATGCCCATCATCGACAGGGCCATGGTGCGCGCCGCCGTCCCGGCGCGCCGGGCGCGGCCGCTCTTCCTCATCGACATCGCCGTGCCGCGCGATGTCGCGCCCGATGCTGGTGACGTCGAGCAGGTATTCCTCTACAACATCGACGATCTCCAGACGATCGTGCGCGAGAACCTCGACCGTCGCGGCGGCGAGGTCGGCCGAGCGGAGCGGATCGTCGACCAGGAGCTGGAAACGTTCCAGGCGTGGCAACGGTCGCGCGGCGCCATTCCGACAGTGGTCGCCCTTCGCCAGCACTTCGAGGCCATCCGCCAGTCCGAGCTCCAACGCCTGGCCCCCAAGCTCGCCCACCTTCCGCCCGAAGCGCGCGAGCGCGTGGAAGAGATCACGCGGCTCATCGTCGAAAAGCTGCTGATTCATCCCACCGAGCAGTTGAAAGCCGTCGGCGATCCCGAGATCGTCGTGCAGTACTCGGAAACGCTGGCGCGGCTCTTTGCCCTGGCCGAGATCGGCAAAGCCGCGTCCGCGGTGCAAGTCTCGCCGAAGCGTCTTCGCGAAGGCGGAACCGACGAGGTCGCGGAAGAGGAGAAGCGGTGAAGCTCGGCACCCGCGGAAGCGCGCTCGCCTTGTGGCAGGCGCGCACGGTCGCAGAGCAACTGCTGGAGCGCGCGGGAATTGCCTGCGAGATCGTCATCATCAGAACGAGTGGAGACGAAAACCCGGCAGTCGGCAGTCGGCAGTCGGCAGTCCAGGGCGACGTGACTGCCGACTTGCGACTGCCGACTCCCGAAGCTGTCGTGACCGCCCCCGACAGCGCGAAGCGCCTGTTTGTGAAAGAAATCGAGGACGCGCTCGCCGCCGGACGGATCGATCTCGCCGTGCACAGCGCCAAGGACATGTCGGCGACGCCGCCGGACGGGCTGACGATCGGCGCGGCGCTGCCGCGTGAAGATCCGCGCGACGCGATCGTGCTCCCGCAAGCCCAGGCGCCGCCGCACGACCTGGAAGACCTGCTTCGTACGCTCGGCGAGCGGCCTCGCATCGGCACCAGCAGCGTCCGGCGAGTGGCGCAACTCAGGCGCGTGCTGCCGAAAGCGTCGTTTGCGCCCGTGCGCGGCAACGTGGACACGCGACTGCGCAAGCTGGATGCGGGCGACTGCGACGCCCTCGCGCTGGCGGTCGCCGGCCTGCGCCGGCTGAACCTCTTCGAACGCATTTCGTTTTCGCTCCCCATCGATTTGTGCACGCCCGCGCCTGGACAGGGCATCGTCGCGGTGCAGATCCGCAGCGACGACTCGGCGGCGCGTGCGGCGGTGGCGAAGGTCGACGATCGAGATGCGGCCGATGCCCTGATCGCCGAGCAGGCCCTGGTCCAGGCCCTCGGCGGCGGCTGCCAACTCCCACTCGGGGCGCTCGCGACGGTCGACGGCGAGGCGCTCGCCCTCACCGCCATCGTCGTCGCGCCGGACGGCTCACGTGCGCTGCGCGATGGGCGCCGCGGCGCGCGGAACGACGCCGCGCAATTGGGCCGTTTACTGGGAGAAGCGCTTCTCGACGCCGGCGCCGGCGAGATTCTGCGTGGGCCGGCCTGAAGGCCGGCCCCTACGAACCCCGTTTTGTACGTAGCGGCCGCCCTTTAGGGCGGCCGGACCACTGATAGAATCCCCCCGTGCTTCACCCTGCCGTCTACCTCGTTGGCGCCGGCCCCGGGGCGCCGGATTTGATCAGTGCCCGCGGACTCAAGTGCCTGCAGTCCGCCGATGTCGTGATCTACGACCGCATGGTGCACCCGCGTCTCCTCAACGAGGCGGCGCATGCGGAGCGGATTGACGTCGGCTCGGCGGCGCCGGAGCGGCTCGACCAGGAAGCGATCTGCTACCTGATCGCCGAGAAGGCGCGCGAGGGGAAACGCGTCGTGCGCCTCAAGTGGGGCGATCCGTTCGTGTTCGACCAGGGCGGAGTCGAGGCGCTGTTTCTCCACGAGCAGCGGATTCCGTTCGAGGTCGTCCCGGGTGTGCCCGCCGCGGTCGGTGTACCGGCGTATGCCGGCATTCCCGTCACCTATCCAGGCGGTGGCGACACGCTGACGTTCGTGCGCGGCCACGAAGACGAGGGCCGCGAGCCCAAGCAGGTGGACTGGGACGCGCTCGCGCGCCTCGACGGCACCATCGTGTGCTATGCCGGCCCGCGCCAGATCTCGCGCATCCTGGACACGCTGATTGCGAACGGGCGATCGCCGGAGGAGATGGCCGCGATCATCGCCAACGGCACGCTGACCTCCCAGCAGACCTGGTCGGCGCCGCTCGGCGAGCTCGCGTCACGCATGCACGAGCAGGTGCCGTCGGGGCCTGCGATCCTCGTGGTCGGCTCCGTGGTCGGACTCCGCGAGCACCTGCGATGGTTCGACAGTCGTCCGCTGTTCGGCCGGCGTGTGCTGGTCACGCGATCGCGCGAGCAGGCCGGCGAACTGGTCGAACTGCTCGAATCGTACGGCGCCGAAGCCATCGAGGCGCCGCTCATCAAGATCGTGCCGCCCGACGACTACGGTCCGCTCGACGCGGCGTGCGCGCGGGCCGGCACCTACGACTGGATCGTGTTCACCAGCGCCAACGGCGCGCAGGCGTTCATGGATCGGCTCCATGCCGCCGGCGGTGACGCGCGACAGCTCGCCAATGCCAAGCTGTGCGCCGTCGGACCCGGTACGGCGGCGCGATTGAGGCGTTACAGCCTTGCCGTCGATCTCGTGCCGGACGATCACCGGGCCGAGGGGGTCGTGGCAGCGCTGAAGTCCACCACGCGCATGGCCGGCGCGAACATCCTGTTTCCGAAAGCCGACATCGCCCGGGATGTGCTGCCCGAGGAGCTCCGGAATGCCGGCGCCACGGTCGACGAAATCGTGGCCTATCGCACGGTGACCGCCGAGGGTGACGCGCATCTCGACATCTACCGCCAGCTCCTGGATCGGCGCATCGACGTGGTGACGTTCTCGAGCGCGTCGGCCGTGCGCGCTTTCGTGTCCATCTACGGCGACGATCAAGCCATCGACCTCTTGGGTCACACGCTCGTGGCGACCATCGGCCCCGTCACCGCGGATGCGGCCATGCGGTACCGCATCAAGCCGACCATCATGGCGTCCAGCTCGACGATGCCGGCGCTGGTGGACGCGATCGTGGCGCATTTCAAAGCCGTAGGGGCCGCACTTTAGAGCATGGCGTGAAACGGTACGTAGCGCAGCCCTTGAGGGCCGCCCAGGCGACATGGCAGGCCTGAAGGCCTGCGCTACGCACGATTTGGGAACCGATTCATGAGTCCAACGACATCGCGCACCGGCCTCGCTCTCACCCGCCGTCTGCGACGGGTGCGGCGAACGGCCGGACTGCGTGCGCTCGTGCGCGAGACGCACCTCTCGCCCGATCAGTTCGTGCTTCCGCTATTCGTGTGCGAGGGCCGGAACGTCCGGCGCGACGTGCTGTCGATGCCGGGTGTCTCTCAGCTCTCGGTCGACGAAACCGTGCGCGAGTGCGAGGCGGCGGCGAACGACGGCATCACCTCGATCCTGCTCTTCGGCCTGCCGGCCGCGAAGGACGAGGTCGGCTCGCAGGCGTACTCCTCGGCGGCGCCGGTGCAAGAAGCCGTCCGCGCGATCAAGCGCACCCTTCCCGACACTGTCGTCGTCACCGATGTCTGCTTGTGCGAATACACCTCGCACGGACACTGCGGCGTTCTCGATGGGCACGAGGTGATGAACGACGCCACGGTCGAGCAGCTCGTGCGCGCGGCGGTGTCACATGCCGAAGCGGGTGCCGACATCGTAGCGCCATCGGACATGATGGATGGTCGCGTGGGCGCCATCCGGACCGCACTCGACGCGCGAGGCTTCGATCACGTCGTCATCATGTCGTATGCGGCGAAGTACGCCTCGAGCTTCTACGGACCGTTCCGCGACGCCGCCGGCTCGACACCGCAGTTCGGCGATCGCCGCAGCCATCAGATGGATCCGGCCAACGTCGAGGAGGCGCTGCGCGAGGTGGCGCTCGACCTCGACGAAGGCGCCGACATCGTCATGGTCAAGCCGGCGATGCCGTATCTGGATGTGCTGTCGCGCGTGAAGACGCGCTTCGGCGTGCCGACGGCGGCGTATCAAGTCAGCGGCGAGTACTCGATGATCAAGGCGGCCGGTGCCAACGGCTGGATCGACGAAGAGCGCGCGATGATGGAATCGCTGCTGGCGATTCGGCGCGCGGGAGCGGACATCCTCATCACCTACTTCGCGCGGCAGGCCGCGCGTCTCCTGCGAAAGGGGTAACGCCGATGCGCATGAGGTTTCTACTCCTTGGACCGCTGCTGCTCGGCGGGTGCATGGCCGGCAGCGGCGGCGTCGGCGCAGTCTCCTGCGGCTT
>DAINCF010000036.1:0-22157 GCA_036732565.1 Vicinamibacterales bacterium | reverse complement strand
CGACGCGGCGCCGATGAGCTTTCGCAGCTGCGCCAGCATCTTCCCGCGCCAGCCGCCGAGCGCCTTGATGTGCATGGTGATTTGTTCAGAAGCATCCATGATGGTGACTCTAAGCGTACGCGTCGCGACGAGAAGATCCAGTTCTGTCGCGCCGAATGGATCCGATCCAACTCGCGACGATGACTACTTTGCCGCGAACTCCGCGGGGATGCCCTTCAGGGGACGGATCTGGATATCGCGGTAGTAGATCTCCGCCCCTTCCGACTGCAGAATGATCGGACCGGAGGTGACAGCCGCCAGCACGTCCGCATCGATGCGCATCGGGTGACGAAGGCGCATGACGACTTTGCCGTTGACAATGTGAATCGCCTCATCGCCGAACGCAATCAGCTCGACGCTGTTCCATTCGCCGTGAGGCTTTTCGTTATCCGGTTGCTTGATGACGCGGCCAGGCTGACGGTGGCTCTGAGCGAAGAACATCCATTCACCAGTCGGGTCGTACTCGAACTGCGCCGGTGTCGTCCCAAGGCGCGCCTGTGAGCGAACCGCGATAGTGGATCCTATCGCGTACAGATCGCCGACGTCCCCTTCCTGAATCTGAAGCTCGATCGACCGCGCCCACGTGCGTCCGTCTTGTCCCGGCGGCGCGTGGACGTGGTACAGCAGCCCGCTGTCGCGCGGAGTTTCGGGACGGTCGCGGGGCGGCCACTTCTTTTCGCCCCACTTGAACTGCAGCTTCAGATGATAGTTCTCGAACGACCGCGCGGTGCGCAGCTCGCCGAAGACCTCACCGGAAATCCGAATGGCCGGCTTGCCGTCCACGTCGGGAACGATGGTGAACACCTTGAGCGGGTCGCGGCCGCTGCCAATCGGCTCCGCATAGTTGCCATCCGCGCTGCGTGCGAGCCCGGGCACGTCGGACGCCGGCTCGGGCCGCCGCATCCACGTGGACCAGCTTTCGAGGTTCTTGCCATTCCACAGCGGTGTCCAATCACTCTGGGCGCCAGCCGTCATCGTCACCGCCAGCGCCGATGTGACCAAGGCCATCGAAAAGAATGAACGCACGGCTTCCCCCAGTCGAGGGTGAATCGCTCCCCACCGATCGTCACGAACGAAATGGCGGGAGCCCATCAAACCCTCGGGTTATGGTGTCACGAGAACCGACATGGGACATTACCGCGAACTCATCCGATCGATCGTGGCCCTGAGCGTCGTTGCGCTCACCGGGCCCTCTCTCGTCACGTCGCCGTTGACGGCTGGACAGCGGCAGACGTCGACCCAGCGGGCGAAAGCCGACAAGCCCGCGCACTGGCCCAGGTTTCGCGGACCGGACTCGAACCCGGTCTCCGACAATCCCAATCTTCCGGTCAAGTGGTCCAAGACCGAGAACGTTGAGTGGGTCGCAGATGTGCCGGGAGTCGGCTGGTCGTCACCGGTGGTTTGGGGAACGAGAGTCTTCATGACCGCTGCGACGAGCGAGCAGCGGATGAAGCCACCGTCCCTCGGAACAGAGTTCGGCAACGAATACATCGCCGAGCTGCGGAAGCAGGGCCTTTCGGCTGACGAGATCGACAAACGTGTCTGGGCGCGGGACCGCGAGATGCCGGAAGGCATCGTCATCAGCCTGATGCTGTATTGCTACGACCTCGAGAGCGGGAGGCGGTTGTGGGAACGCCGGATCTATCACGGTAGCCCGCGTGCCGGACGACACGTCAAGAACAGCTTTGCGTCAGAGACGCCGGTCACCGACGGCGACCGCGTCTATGCCTACTTTACAGACTACGGCCTCTACGCCTTCGATTTCGAGGGGAAACCAGTTTGGGCCACGCCGTTCGAGCACCACGCGACCATCCGTGACTATGGGACCGGCGCCTCTCCCGCGCTGCATCGAGACCGCTTGTTCGTGCTGAACGATAACGAGAAGCAGAGCTTCCTGGCCGCCTTTGACGCACGGACCGGGAAGGAACTATGGCGTAAGCCTCGCAGTGTCGAACGGGCCAGGAAGACCGGCTGGTCCACGCCCTTCGTGTGGGAGAACCGGCTGCGCACCGAAGTGGTGACCCTTGGCCCAGGCGTGACCATCAGCTACGGTCTCGATGGCAGCGAGTTGTGGCGCACCGAGCGGATGGGAGCGGTGGCCATTCAGAGCCCATTCGCCTGGAACGACGTCCTCTTCGTGACCTCCGGCACATCCGGCGACGATAACAAACCCATCGTCGCCATTCGGGCCGGCGGTGCGGGCGACATCACGCCGCCAGAGCCAGAAAACAAGAATGAGCACGTCCTGTGGTACGAGCGGGTTGCCGGCGGAACCTATCTGCCGACACCGGTGGTCTACAAGAATGCTCTGTATGTCCTCTACGACAAGGGGATCTTGTCGCGCTACAAGGTTGAAACCGGCGAGCGCGTCTTTCGATCACGTATCGCACCGGAGGCCTCCGCGTTCACGGCCTCCCCCTGGGCCTACGACGGAAAGATCTTCCTTCTCAGCGAGGAAGGCAACACCTTCGTGGTCGAGGCAGGAGAAGAGTACCGGCTGCTGGGCGTCAATTCACTTGACGAATTCGCCTTGGCGACGCCGGCCATCGTCGGTGACCGGCTTTTGATCCGTACTCAGGATCACCTCTATTCCATTCGGAATCGCCAATGAACAGTTCTTGATGCGCGGGCAGCGGCGAGCTGCTGCAGCTGATTGCCGGGGCGCCAGCCGCTCCTGCTCAGGAATGCCTTGGCATCGGTCATCTCGAGCATGTCGCGAATCGCCGCGCGCTTGTCCGAGGCACGCTGGTAGTAGGCCTTGGCGATGCGGTAGCCGACCCAGTAGCCGAGATCGTTCGGCTTCTCTGCCGTGGTGTTGTCGAGCCACTGCGAGAGGTCGGTCTTGTCGACGTCGGCGGCGAACGCCGTCTCGATCTCCAACTCGCGGCCGCGTGTGAGGTCGTCGAAATACGAATAGGCGACTTTACCGGAGATCAGCTCGCCGGTGAGATCGGCAACGCCCTCGATGAGCGATCGCTCGAGCACCGTGGGACGCTCGAGCTCGGCGAGTGCCGGCGCCTGCTGCACGTGCGCATACTCGTGCGCGATCACGTGGACGAAGCGATCCTCCACGTTGGGGTTCATCCAGTTTGTCGCGCAGAGCGCCTCGATGCCGATCTGCACGCCTGTGAGCGGATAGCCGACGGCCACCGGCCGTCCGCGCCCCACGGCAATCGTGACCGCCGGTCGACGCGCTTCGGGATAGAGCTGTACGAGGGTCGTCAGCACGACGCCGAGTCGTTCACGCACGCGTGGCAGGACAGCCATACAGCGCCTGGCCTCGGAGTAGATAGCCGGTTGTTTGGCCAGCGTCTCCGCGATCCTCGCCCCGGTGGTGTTTCGGAGCTTGGCAAACTGGCGTAGGCCCTCGGTGCCTTCGTCGAGATAGCGCTGAAGCTGGTCGGCGGTCGGCAGTCCACCCGCGGCGTCGTAGATTTTATAGAATCGTTCGACGTCCTCGATGTGGATCGGCGGGCCCGGCGCCGAGGTGGAATCGCTCGAGGCCGTGCGCTGCGCGGACCCAGAAGTCGGCGCGAATGCCCATGCGCCAATCAGCAGACAGATGCCTAGCCGCCGCATAGTCGCGGATTCTACATGCCCGGCATGCCGCCTGGCTTTCACAAAACTTCAGTGGGTGCGCGATGGAGGGCCCAGCGCTAGCGGTGTTCCGGTAACCTCCCCGTCCCAGGGTGCGCCGCGACGACGGCGACCTGCCAACGGGAGTGACAGCGACGGCAGGCGAAATACCTGGTCATCGACGTGAGAAGACTCTGCACAATCTCCTGCACACCGCACTGCGGGCAGCACGCTCGATCCCGCTGGAATGTCGGCACTTCAGAATTGACCATGTTGTCCGGGCTCTCCATCTGTCATCTTCTCGGGGCCGTTCAGAACGCGGCGGAGTAGGGGGCCCCATGCCGTCCGCTTACCGTCTGTCTACCGGCGGCCTGTTGTTGCGTTGAAAGGCGTCAATGCGTGCTGCGCGGCAATTGCTCCCAGTCCGACGGTCCGCCGACCAGCAGCACCACGCGGCCACGGGCCGGAGGTGGGCTCGGTTGGGCATTGTAGTGGGCGATCATCTCGCGCACGGCCGGCACGGACGCCGGTGAGAAATACGCTGCATCCTCAGCGCTTGCCGGAACGCCGTCCGAAGGCTCGGTCACGTCAGGGATCTCACGACTGGTGACGAACAGACAGGCGCCGGTGGGCTCGCCTGCAGATTGAACGGCTATCGCAAACTGCGAGCGAATCGCCGCCACGCACCCTGCCGCCAGCTGGTCGCTGCTCAGGAGCGCTCGATACCACATACCTATCCTCAACCGTCTCGCAACTGGCGAGCGCCGCCGCTTCCGAGTCGAACGTCTCGACGATCCTTGCCGATCCGGTGGCCTCGAGCAGCTGGCGCGTGGCGTTCAGTGGGATTCACCAACGTGAGTCTGACGGCCTTCTGCCGAGCCACCGTAACGGCTTCGATGATTGCGCCCAGCCCCGCGTTGTCGACAGAGGACACACGCTCGAGATTGAGGACGAGTTGAGTCGTCACGGGATGCTCGAAAGTCGGCTCGTCAGTGATAGGCAGCGATGGGGCCATGAGTCGCTCCGATCTCAGGACCTGTCGCGGGTCGGATGCTCCGTCTCGTACAGGACGTGAGCGACCGAACGCGTGGGACCGGAGTGACGCTTGAGAAGCATCCCGACACCAGCCAGCACGAGAAGCGCGAACCCGATTTCAAGAGTCAACACACCAACCTCTTTCATGGAAACGAGACGAACAATCTAGAGCAGCCCGAAAGCCGATAACACGATGCGGACGACCAAGGCGACAGGCACGCCGACGGCCAGAATGGCGATGGGGACGGCGAGCATCATCACGGCGGCACCGCCCACGAGGTCGCCGATGAACCCTACAATCCGCATATCTTCAGCCTGCCGCTTCCGCCGGACGACCGCTGTCGCAAAGAGTACAGTCCCGGCGGCGGGCTATCCTGTGGCACGCGAGCTCGTGGACGCGGAGCGCTGCGCAGCCACTTCGCGCTGATAGGCGGAGGCGGTCTGCAGCCGCGCGGCGGTCCATGTCTGACCGCACCTCGCGCACGACCAGTACGCTCCCGCCAGCAGCGATTCGGATGTGACCGTGCGATCGAGCGCGTGGCACAACGGACACGTGGCCGAGAGCACTGGATTCGTTGTCTGGTCCGATGTCATCGGGTCACCTCGGGCGACGACGGCAGATCGATCGCGCCCAGAACTTCCTCTTCTTTCAGGATCAGGTACTCCACGCCGTCGAGTTTCAGCTCCTGTCCGGCGTACTTGCCGAACAGAATCGTGTCGCCAGCCTTGATGTCGAGCGGCACGCGGCGGCCATCGGCGTTGGCCTTGCCGGAGCCCGCGGCGATGACGGTGCCGCGTTGCGGCTTTTCCTTGGCGGAATCCGGGACGATAATCGCGCCCGGGGGCGGTGCGGAATCGTCGATGCGTTGAACGACGACTCGATCGTGAAGCGGTCGGAGATTCATGGTCATGCGGCCGTTTCTTCGAGCTCGCGCGACAGGACCGCTTCCGCTGTCAGCAGCAGTGACGCGATCGATGCCGCGTTCTGCAGCGCGGAGCGCACGACCTTCGCTGGATCGATGACGCCCGCCTGCACGAGATCCTCGAACGTCTCGGTCTGCGCGTTGAAGCCCTGGTGGCCGTCCATGGCCTTCACGCGTTGGACCACGATTGATCCTTCCTGACCGGCATTGGTGGCGATCCAGCGCAACGGCTCCTCGATCGCGCGGGCGATGATCCGGACGCCGACCTGCTGATCGCCGGGCAGCTTGAGCGTCTGCAGAACGGTGGACGCTCTCAGCAGCGCGACGCCGCCGCCCGGGACGATGCCTTCTTCGACCGCTGCCTTGGTGGCGTGCATGGCGTCTTCGACCCGCGCCTTTTTTTCTTTCATCTCGGACTCGGTCGCCGCACCCACCTTGATCACCGCCACGCCGCCGACCAGCTTCGCCAGCCGCTCCTGCAGTTTTTCGCGATCGTAGTCAGAGGTGGTGTCGTCCACCTGCGCGCGCAACTGCTTGACGCGGCCTTCGATCGTCTGCCGCGCCCCGGCGCCTTCGATGATCGTGGTGGTGTCCTTGTCGATGATCACCTTCTTCGCCGTGCCCAGGTCTTTCACCTCGAGGCTTTGCAACTTGATGCCGAGGTCCGCGTCGATGGCGCGCCCGCCGGTCAGCACGGCAATGTCCTCGAGCATGGCCTTGCGGCGATCACCGTACCCGGGAGCCTTCACCGCCGCAACCTCCAACGTACCGCGCAGCTTGTTGACCACGAGCGCGGCCAGCGCTTCGCCTTCGACGTCTTCCGCCACGATCAGGAGCGGCCGCCCCGCCTGGGCCACCTTCTCGAGCAGCGGCAGTAAGTCCGGCAGCGAACGAAGCTTGGTCTCGTGGATGAGAATCAGCGGATGCTCGAGGACGACCTGCACCTTCTCCGGGTCGGTGACGAAGTAGGGCGACAGGTAACCGCGATCGAACTGCATGCCCTCCACGACCTCGAACGTCGTCTCGAGCGAGCGGGCTTCCTCGACGGTGATGACGCCGTCCTTGCCCACCTTGTCCATCGCTTCGGCAATGATCCGGCCGATGGTCTCGTCGTGGTTGGCGGAGATCGTGCCGACCTGGGCGACCATCCCGCCGGTGACTGGCTGCGCCTGGGCCTTGAGGGCGACGACGATGGCGTCAACCGCTCGGTCGATGCCGATCTTGATCTGCCCGGGACTGGCGCCCGCCGCCACGTTCTTCACGCCCTCGCGGTAGATTGCCTGCGCCAGGACGGTGGCCGTGGTGGTGCCATCGCCGGCCACATCGGACGTCTTGCTGGCGACCTCGCGCACCATCTGCGCGCCCAGGTTCTCCAGCGGGTCCTTCAGGCTGATCTCTCTGGCCACCGTGACGCCGTCCTTGGTGATCGTCGGCGAACCAAAGGGCTTGCCCAGGATGACAGTGCGGCCCCTGGGACCGAGCGTGACCCTGACGGTGTTCGCCAGGCTGTTGATGCCGTTGAGGATCGCTTCGCGCGACCGGTCGCCGTAGGTAATGTGCATGGACATTTGCTGTGCTCGGATTCCTTCGTGCCAGTTGCGGGAGGGGCGTCCGAGATAACCTGAATCGGTTCAGGGCCCGGGAAGTGGCCGCAATGGAGTGAACTAATTTTGGTTCATTAACCTTTACAAGTCAACCAAAAATGGCGATACTGGCGTTCAACCGCACTGATTAATCAATTTGAGTTAATCAACCGAGGTGAGGTCGTGAGTTTTCCGCTGCTCCTCCGCCATCGGCTCAAGGCACTGGGAACCGAGCAGAGAGACCTGGCCGCCGCCGCACAGGTCACCGAATCCTACATTTCGCAGCTGCTCACCGGGAAGAAACGGCCGCCCGCGCCCGAGCGCACGGACATCTACGATCGGATGGAGACGTTCCTCAAACTCCCGGCCGGAGAGTTGGTCCGGCTGGCAGAGCTGGAACGGCGGGAAGCCGTGAAGCGAATCCTGGCGGAGCCGGCCTCGCCCCTGCTCACGAGCGTACGCGAGTTGATGTTGCGCAAGTGCGTGCCGGCGAAGCAGACGTCCGTCAGGGCGACTTTCGAGCGGGAGCCGTTCGGCGCCCTGGAACACCTCGTGATCCAGAAGCTGCTCGACGTCGTGAAGAGAGTGGCGAGAGAGGAGCTCGGGGACGAAAAGTGGCTCCGCCGGATGGCTCGACTCGGCCGGCGCAGCTACGCGCAAATGCGCGTCATCGTGCTCGACTTCCTGGAGACCGAGGCGTTGACCATCTCGGCGGATCACTGCATGGCGTTTCTGGATCCGTTGATCGAGTCCTGGGACATCGACCTGACGACCTTCGGCATGGAAATCGTCCTGAACCGCCGGCTGGCGAGCGCCCACTCGGCGCGATTCGAGTTCGTCGAACGAGACGAGGCGGCGCCGATTGCCGAGGAGCCAGGGCTCCGCGAGTTCCTCAGGGATCCGACACTGAGCGCCGACGTGACGGCAAAGGAGCTCGCATTTCTGAAGAAGTTGACCTTTACTGGAAAACGGCCGACGAAGCTTTACTACTATCGGGAATGGCAAAGCCTGCGCGATCCGCTCCATTTTCCGTAGCCTGCAGCTTTGCTGAACTGGCTACAGGTCCCACGGAGTGTCATAGTGGAGTACTGGATGACGTCATGGCTCTGGCTGCTTGCGCCTGTCACTGTTCTCGGAGTCGTGATTTGGGCGTTCCGCGCTGCGCGGCGCGGGATCGACCTCGGCAGCGTCAGCGCACAGTGGCTTCACGAATACCGGCAGTCACACGACCGGTGAGCGCGCCGAGTCGTGCGCGCGTGGTGGCTTCGCCGCATCCATGCCATTGTCGAGAGCCGATGGACTCGTGACCATCCATTCTGAAAGCCTCTGCACCTCGCGGAAGCGTTCGGCGGTCTGGAGATCCTGACTAGCCGCTCGGAAACGACCGATTCGACACGGGAGAACCAACGATGGCCGCACAAACGGCACGCGCGCGGTACAAATCGGCAGTCCAGGCAAACCGTACCAGGGACGTAACGAGACGCGCCAAGCAGGCGGCCAGGAGACGCAAGCGCGAGCGTACGCGCAAGGCGGCGATACGGGAGGCTGCGCCGAAGGTGCCACCAGTCTGACGGTTGAGATCACATGGCGCCCCCTTATGGTTTCCAGTTCATCAAGAGCGTCACTGGCGGCGCGCTCGACTCGGCGTCGATGTTGATGAGGAATCGCCCGTCCCGAGCGACATCGTACTGGTGACTGCGGCCGATGACGTTCGCCCCCCCACCCAGGCGACGCGTCTGGAACAGCGCCGTCGGTACGCCGGCGTCCACCGACGTGGTGGTCGTTCGAATCGAGACGGCCATGAGCTTCGCGTCAGGCGCAATGAAGTACAGCTCTTTCCCGTCACGAGACCACCGCGGATAGACCCCGCCGGTCGTGGAGATCGGTATTGGGCCGCCCGCCGAAGGGAACGACCGCATGTAGATTTCATAGCGGCCGGTTTCGTTTGATTGGTAGGCGACCCAGCGTCCGTCGGGAGAGAACTGCCCCCACAGTTCGTTCGCCTCCGTCTTGAGGAACGCGAACGGCACCCTCGTGTCTCGGGGCAGGACCCAGAGATCTGTGCCCGACGTGGGATTCGGCACGTAGTACATCAGAAGCTTCCCATCGGGCGACCAGTCTGAGGGGATTTTGACCTCCGGCGATTCGAAGAGCACGTCTTCCGCCCCGTCGCCGGCCGATGGCTTCACGGACAGGGCAATCGAGCCCGCACGGACCGATTGGAATGCGATGCGGCTGCCATCTGGCGACCAGAGAGGAAGGCGCATGAGACGGCCGTTAGAGGCGTGCGTAAAGCGTGTCTGGCGCGTGGCGTCCAGCAGCCACAGGTCGGTCTCGTTCTGCAGCGACCGTTCGACCGCCACTCGACGATCGTCCGGCGCCAGTCTGAGGTTCGACAGTCCTCGCTGCTCAAGCGAACCGAGCGCGCCGAGTGCGTTGCCAGATCGGTCGAACCAGGCGAGCCGCGTGATCGACGATCGTCCCACCCGATAGGCCATCACGGCCGCGTCCGAGGTTGAGAAGGCGCCGGTGCCATCGATGGGCTCGAACGCCACGGAGTCGGCGATGGCGATCGGCTCGCCGCTGACCGTTCGTTGTCGGAGATCGACGCGCTGCGCCCACAGCGTGCCCTGGCGAATGAACAGCAGCCAGCCTGGCGCGATGTACGCGCCCTGCGTGTCGGACGGCACGAGACGCGTCACCTGCGGCGATCCGAGCGAGCCCAGGTACACGCCGCGTACGGCATCTGGACCTCCGGCGAAGAACAGAAAGTCGCGACCGGCCGGCAGGAACTGCGGATGGCGATGCCCGGTCGACTCTGCCGCAGGTGCGGTCACCGGCTCGACGTTCCCTCCCGCAGCATTGACGCGATGTAGCGCGGGTGACGCGGTGCTGGAAAAGAGGATGGTACCGTCCGGCCCCCACGCCGCGGTCGTTCCGGCCAGAAGGTAGGTCACTGTCTGCGCCGAACCGCCGCGGGGCTCGATCCGTTTCAGTTCGCTATCGCGGAAAAATCCGATCGATCGGCTGTCGGGCGACCAGAATGGTCGGCGCGCTCGCTCCGTGCCCGGCAGAGGGCGGGCATCCGCCGAGTCGAGCTCCCGTACCCACAGCGAGGAGCGCCCCTCATGGTCGGCGACGAATGCGAGGCGCCGCCCGTCGGGGGAGAGGGCAAACGACGCAAGATCGGACGTTGGTGGGGTCGTGATCTCGGCCACGCGCAGCTCCGGTACGTCCGCGGGGCGGCGCAGGCCCCAGGTAGTCAGCATGGCGGCCAACACCAGCGCCAGCGCGGCAGTCGACGCGCCAAGCAACCGCGCACGGCGGCGACTGGGTCGCGTTGCCTGGGCCAGATCATCCCTGTCAGCGTCGTTGCGGGCATCCTCGATCTCAATGCGTGCGTCGCCGATGTGATGGAGGCGCCGTCCGGGATCGGGTTCCAAGCACCGGCGCAGCAGGCGTCGAATGCCGAGCGGCACGTTCGTTGGCAGGCGATCCCAAGCCGGTTCGCGTTCGATCGCAGGTCCCAGCATGTCGGTTGCCGTACGACCGAAGGCCTGCTGCGCGGTCAACATCTCGTAGACGACACAGCCGAACGCCCAGATATCGCTGCGGGCATCCACGCGTTCACCGCGCGCCTGTTCCGGGCTCATGTAGCCTGGTGTCCCGGTCACAAGGCCATCACGGCTCGCCGCGCCGTCCGCGGTGGGCGCCGCGTACCCCTCGGGCATCGCTGCGGCCGCTGCCTTCGCGAGACCGAAGTCGAGCACCTTCACGACACCGGTGGCGGTGAGCTTGATGTTGGCGGGCTTGACATCGCGATGGATGATGCCTTTCTCGTGCGCGGCCTCGAGGGCCGCCGCGATGTGGCGTGCGATCTCGAGCGTCAGGTCGAGCGCGAGCGGTCCAGTGGAGAGCCGCTCGGCCAGTGTCGGGCCTTCGACCAGCTCCATGATGATCGCGTGCACATCGCCGGCGATTTCGAAGCCGTAAATGGTGGCGATGTGCGGATGGTTCAGCGCGGCAAGCAATCGAGCTTCGTGCGCCAGCCGCGCGACGCGCGCTGGATCACTCGCGAACGCGGCGGGCAGCACCTTGATGGCCACGTCACGCTGGAGGCGTGTATCGAGCGCTCGAAACACCTCGCCCATGCCACCGGCGTCGAGCGGCCCGAGGATCTGATAGGGTCCGAGCCCAGCGCCGTTGATCAGCGCGCGCACGTCGCGGCTGGTCGTGACGTCGATCGCCGCGCCCTCGGCAAACGATCCGGCCTCGGCATGCGCGGCGAGCAGTGATTCGACTTCATCTCTGAGCGCCCGATCGTCGCCGCAGGCGCCACCCAAGAACGTCGCCCGCTGATCGGGAGCACACGCCAGCGCCGAGTGAAAGATCTCCTTGACCTGCGGCCATCGACGGCGCGGGTCCGTCATGAGCACCCGGCTCGCCCTTGCGTCACGCGTCGATAGAGCCACGCGCGCGCCGACTGCCACTCACGCGTGATCGTCGCCCGAGACAACGACAGGACCGTGGCGATCTCGGCCTCCGACAGCCCACCGAAGTACTTCAACTCCACGATGTGCGCTTGACGGTCATCCAACGCGGTAAGCTCCCGTAGGGCATCGTCCAGCAGGAGCAGCTCGCAGTCGAGCGGAGGGACGGTGCGCATACCTTCGTCCAGGGTGACCCTGATCCCGCGCGGACGCTTCGCCGCGTGATGCTCCCGCGCATGGTCGACGAGGATCCGCCGCATCATCTGCGACGCCACGCCGAAGAAGTGGGCGCGGTTCAGCCAGGTCAGGCGCTCTTGCCCCAGGAGCCGGATGTACGCCTCGTTCACCAACGCCGTCGGCTGCAGCGTGTGATCGCGGCGCTCTCGTCGCAGGTAGCCGGCCGCTCGCTTGCGAAGCTCCTGATACACCAGCGGCATCAGATCCTCTCGTGCCTGCTGGTCTCCCTGCCCCCACGCCTGGAGCAGTTGACTGACCGTGCTGGTAGGTGCCGTCGCCATGATGCGACTCGCGTCGCGATCCTGAGTATAGGCCGTGAGGCAGTTTCTCCTCCGTTTACGCGTCAGGTAGTAGCGCCACTCGGTGCGCCCGTACCTGCGGAAGCTCTGAGCGAGGCATCCCGATGCATACTTCGACGATCGCTCCGAATCCGGCCCGCCATACCGGGCGCCGGTTCTACGTGTGGATGGCGGGGGGCTGCGTTCTCATCGCGTTCGTTGGCTTCGCGCCGACGTACTGGCTGCAACTTGCACCCGGCACCTTCGTTGGTTCGCCGCTGCTGCATGCGCACGGGCTGCTGTTCTCGGCATGGCCCCTCTATCTGCTCCTGCAAACGGTCCTGGCGGCCGGCGGCCGGGTGGCCCGTCACCGCACCTGGGGCCTGCTTGGGGTGTCGCTGGCGACGGCGATGGTGTTCGTCGGCTTCGCGGTGGCGAATGACGCGCTGGTCGTGCGGTTGGCGGCCGGATTTGGCGACCGCGCGCGTGCCTTTCACATCGCGTCGACGTCGATCATCTCGCTGTTCGGCATCCTCGTCGCCGCCGCCATCGTGAACGTGTCACGGCCCGAAGTTCATAAGCGACTGATGCTGCTCGCGACGATCGCGATCCTCCCACCCGCGATTGCGCGCGTGTTCTTCGCCGTAAGCGTGGGGATCGGGCCAGGGTTGCGTCCGGGGATCGGCCCGCCCAGGACCGTGGAGTCCATCCTGGGTCCAACGCTCATCGCCGATGCATTGATCCTCGCCGGCGTCGTCTATGACATGCGCACGCGCGGCCGGCCGCATCCCGCGTATCTCATCGGCGGAGCCCTCATTCTCGCCGTTCAGGTGTTGCGCGTGCCTCTGAGTACGACTCAGTGGTGGTATGCGCTGGCGGAGTTGATGGCACGGTTCAGCGGCTGAGACAGTTCGAGCAAGAACGCGAGTGGTTGTCGCCGACCGCGACCTCGAGCAGCGACTGTGAAGAGCTCGCCCGACAGCCTCACCAATTCTCGCTTCGCCCGCATTGGCTTCGCCGCGGAAGTTCTCAGGCAGCATCACGTGCGCGTCAGTCCATCCCGCCAGGCAATGACCTCGAGCTCGCTGCTGACGGCGTCCTCGACCGCAATGACGGGTCGCGCCTCGAATACGAAGGCAGGAAGCATCGAACAAAATTTGTGAATGGTCAGCGGATCGTCGCAGTCGACCAGCATGTGCCCACCCCACTCACCGACTCGCACCACGAAGAATTCGACCTTGAAATTGGCGGGCGCCTTCCATTGACCGAATACCTCAAGGATTCGCTTCTGCGCATTCTCGTACTCCATTGGCGAACCCTGCGCGCGTTCGAACCAGCTGATCACATACTTCACGGCATGCTCCTCGCTCGAGTTGAGATCGGCCCCGACGAGGTATGCGAAATGTGGAGCTGATTTCCCTCACGAATTGATCGCACGCCAGTCGGCCGCCGCCAGAGGCAATCGGCCGAACTTTGGTTCAGCTTCACTAGATAGTCTTAGCGACCTCCGTCAGACGTTGGACTTGTCTGTCGAATTCGGATGGGTCGAGAGGCTTGGGTTCCCACGGTAGTGGTCTTCCGGGAGCGGGATCGTCGACGTACCGGGGCACAAGGTGGACATGCAGGTGCGGCACGGAGTTCCCGAGCAGTTGGTAGTTCATATGGCAGGGTGCGAACACCCGCTCGATCATCCGCGCGACGGCGTGAACGTCGCGCCAGTACGCCGCGACTTCCGCGGTCGTCAAGCTCGTGAAGTCCGCGACGTGTCGGTCTCGAAAGATGACGATCGCGTGACCAGGAGCGATGGCATGACGCTCTAGGTGTCCGTCACCCGCGGTTCCCACATAAAATGGCTCACCGAGCTGGTTCCCACAAAACCAGCAGCCCACGCCTCGTTTCCGGGCGTCCCAGTCCTCTGGCCATGTTCGTGTCATTGGCTTTTCTTTGCTGAGCAAAGATCCGCCTCAGTTTCTCACGAGCGGTGTTGGAAGACGAAGAGCTCGAGGACTTCACGGCGCTTCGAAAGAAGCGCCGTGCAACCCGGCCGTCGATCTATCTGATCAGGCGACCTTGATCAGCCCGAGTTGGGTCAGCGCCGTCACGCCATCGTCGAGCCCGATCTCCTCCAGGATCCTGCCGTCGCGCACTTTCAGTACGGTGGTGCCGGTGAACTGCATCCTGCGGCCGGTCGAAGCCGGGAGACCACCGACGAGAAAATCGTTGAAAGCCGGACCCGTGTGGGTGCCACCACCTGCCCACTGACCCACGACGTAGTCACCCTCGGCAATCAGATCCGCCGTGCCCCAGAAATTGAGATCCGGGAATGCCGCACGGAAACCGGTCATGAATGCCTTGATGTCGGCGTGGCCGCGGCGGGGTTCGTGCAGCGAGTACTGGAGCAGCATGTCCGGCGCTGCGATCTCGTCGACGACCGCAAGGTTCACGTCCTTCCCCCAGAACTCGGTGAACCAGCGGATGACGATGGCCTTGTTCGTTTCTGCGTTGCTCATTGGAATAGTCCTCCGGATCTGTTTCGCGACCATCATCGAGAGCGCTCGATGACCTGGACGAAGGATCACCCGTGAGGCGGGGCTGGGGCACTCCGGTTCTTGCGCTTGAATCCGCAAGATGATCGCGGGACCCGCCCCGCCGCGCGGGCGTGGACGCTCAGCGTCGATTCCGTCGGGTCGGACGGCCAGGCGCAGAAGTGGGGTTACACGTCAACCTTCGACGGGTCGGAGAGCCCGGTGTCCGGAAGCCCGAGCATCGATGCCGCCGTGTTCAAGAGCACGGAAGCCGGAGGGGTCGTCCAATACAAGAGGGGCGGCAACGTCGTCTATACGACGGCGTCAACCATTTCGGACGACGGCCGGACCATGACCGTCACAGCCACAGTCCCGCTCGCTCAAGGGAAAGAGATCACAATCGTTTCTGTCTACGACAAGCAATAGCCGTCATGACCCGCCGGGGTGTCCCCGGAACGAGAACGAGCCGCACGCTTGTAGCTGCCGAAACCCAGCGTCCTATCTGTCGTGTCCTCGCCCGAAATCGCAACGGTCGAGGAGCGCGCGGAACCGCGCATGGCTGCGGTGGGGATCCCACTTGGGATCTGCGGTCAGAAAGATGAGATGCACGTCACGCCGCTCAACCACAATCGTCCTCGCCGCTGCCGTGAGCCGGATCTCGCGTGTTTCTCACATGCCGAAGTAGGAGGAGCTCCGAATGCGGTGGCGACGTCTGGCAGCTGGCGGTTTTCTGGCGATGCTCGTCGTGGCGCGCCCCGAGGCGTCAGACGAACCATCTTCGCCGGAGCCGCCGGGGCGTTTCAGCGTGACCTTCGCCGCGGGCACGCATCTGAACGAGGGCGGCGATCTGCAAGCGGTGTCGTTCGGATACAGCCCTGTGCGCGAGCTTACACTCCTGGTGAACGTCGAGCGCAGCCACATCCCGACCGAGGTGAGGCCCTACCCTGACGGCTTCGGCGCGACGCGCGGAGGGACGCTGACGACCGTCAGCGGCGAGGTGCGTTTGACGCCGGGACGTGGCACTCGGATCGCTCCGTTCGTGTTTGCCGGCGGCGGCGCCGGCAGGTCGCAGCCAAACGTCAACGACATGTGTCCGGATCCGGTGACCAACGCCACTCGTGTGGTGTACGCGGGCGGCGGCGTGCTCTTCCCGCTTCGCGCGGGTCTCGCCGTGACCGTCGACGCGAAGGTCGTGTGGATGGTGGCGCGCGACAGCGTGGGATTGCTCGTGCCCCTCCGCGCCGGCGTATCGTGGCGCTTCTAGGCTGACCCTTCTGGGCATCTTCTAATCTGCGGGTTGAAGGGTTCGCCGCCTTCGCGGCTCACCGCACTGCTCGGACGTTGCATGCCGTCGTGCGATCTCATATCCTCCCTCGCGCGACCATCATGCCTTTCGTGCTGCTCGCCGCCCTCGCTCTCGTATCACTGCAGACGGCCGCCGTATCGGTGCCGCTCGACCTGACCGCCGTCCGACCCGGTGCGATTACGGTCGTCCGCGGCGACAACTCCGTGACCGTGTCCTGGCCCGACGACACGAAGCGGATCTGGCGAGCCACGTTCTCGCTCGATCCGTCGCAGCCGCTCATCACGTCCATCGGCCCGGAGGGCGAGCCGGTTGTGCGCGGCGCGCGTCCGTTTTATCGCGGCGAGACAGGGAAGCGCCGTGGCGGCTGGTACGCGTTCTTCGACGATCCGACCAGCCACCCCGACGGCACGCGCCACGTGCAGAGCACGTTTGCGCTGCGCGGCGCCGTCGGGCGCAGCGTTGGCGAGCGGGTCGAGATTCTGTTCGACGGCTTGCGCATGGGGACCTTCGACGGCGCCCTTGCTTACACCTTCTATCCCGGCAGCCGGCTCGTTCACCAGGAAGCCGTGATGACCACGTACGAGCCGGACGTCGCGTACTACTACGACGCCGGCCTGGACATGGCGGCGCCATCGGATCGCCAGCCCGGCAACAACATGCGCACCGAGGTGGCGTACTACGATACCGAAGGCGCGTTGCGCCGCACGACCGCCCATGGATTGCAGGCGGAGCGCGTGCCCGTGCAGGCGCGCCATCGAACGCTCGCCGTCAAGACCGCCGGCGGCAGCGTCGCGGTGTTTCCTTCGCCCCACCAGTACTTTTTCCCGCGCGATTTCACGTCGAATCTCGGCTTCGTCTGGCATCGCGCGTGGCGCGGCCGTGTGTCGCTCGGCATCCGCCAGCTCCGCGACGAGAACTGGCAGTTCTACCCCTGGGTCAATGCGCCGCCCGGACGTCCGCAGCGCATGGGCGTGTTCTTTCTGCTCTCGGCTGACGCGCCTGAGACGGCGCTCGCGCATGTGCTCCGCTACACGAACGCGGATCGGTTTCGACCGCTCGAGGGATACAAGACGCTGAGCACCCACTGGCATCTTGCCTACACCGTCCAGGCCATGGCCAACGGGTTCGAGTGGACGCCCCCGTTCAAGCCGGTGCTGAAGGCGATGGGTGTGGACGCGTCGATGATCATGGACTTCCATGGCGACGGGCATCCCAGCGATCTCACGGATGTGCGGCTCGAGGAGCTGCATACGTACTTCGGTGCGCTGAAGGCGCAGTCGGATCCGGAGTTCCTGCTCATTCCAGCCGAGGAAGCGAACGTGCATCTCGGCGGGCACTGGGCGCTGGTGTTCCCCAAGCCGGTCTATTGGTTCATGGACCGGCCCAAGGGCGGCGCGTTCACCTCGACGCATCCGAAGTACGGCACCGTCTACAGCGTGGCAGACGCGAAGGAGATGCTAGACCTGGTGCGCCGCGAAGGCGGTCATATGTACCAGACGCATCCGCGGACCAAGGGATCGACGGGCTTTCCCGACAAGATTCTCGCGGCCGACTACTTCCGCGATGCCAGCTACCTCGGGGTCGGGTGGAAGGCGATGCCGGCCGATCTCTCCTCGCCCCGCCTCGGCGATCGCGTGCTCGACCTGGTGGACGAGCTGAACAATCAAGGCCTTCGCAAGCGCATGCTCGGCGAGGTGGACGTGTTCCAGGTGGACCACACCCACGAGCTCTACGCGCACATGAACGTCAACTACGTCAGGCTCGATCGGCTGCCGGCATTCGACCGTTGGGGCGACGCGCTCGTGCCGCTTGCGCGGGGCGAGTTCTTCACCACCACGGGGGAAGTCCTCCTGCCCGACGTGGATCTCGCCTCATCGTCCGCCAACGAGATCGTCGCCAAGACGCGCGTGCTGTGGACCTTTCCGCTTCGGTTCGCCGAGATCGTCTGGGGCGACGGCGTGAAGACGGATCGCGAAGTGATCGCGCTTGCCGACACGCGTGAGTTCGGCGACGGCAGGTTCGAATGGCGCGCCCGCGCCAATGGCTGGACGTGGGCGCGCATCGCCGTATGGGATGTCGCGGGCAACGGCGCGTTCGTGAATCCCGTCTGGCGTCCGTGACGATGTGCGAGGCGCTTCCGCACGGTGATGGCTGCCATGGGCACCCCGCTCGGCTCCCAGGGTGAAGGTTCGATTCCTTCAGGGCTCACCAATCCTCGCTCTGCTCGGCTTGGTTTCGCCGCGGAAGTTCTCAGGCACGCATCGCAACCCTTCGGGTTGCGCTAGCGGGCTCGACTCCTTCCGGGCCTCACCATTCACGCCCCATGCCAATAAACAACTTGCAGGCGAGAGGACCTCGACCCCTGATGGGAATCGAACCTGCGCACTGTCGATCGCCCCGCTTCGAAGCGAGTCTCTACTAGCGAGAGACCTTCGCGCGAGTCAGTCGAAGCGAAGAAAGGCCATGGCGGATCCCGCTCGCTTCTGATCATCCGAATCTGCATGCGCCTCAATTTCACGAGCGCCCGCTGTTCGTCCGATGCAATCACCTGAAGACTGGCGGGGCGGCTGACAACCACGCCGCGCCTGAAGATCGCCTCCTCTGGACCAATACCTGATAAGCTGGAGTTCGTCTACACGCCGCTTCTACGCTGAGCCCGAACTGCATTCGCCTCGCCCACCCTCCAGGTGGGCTGCACGAACCCCTTCTGGACCACGCAGACGAGTCGGAGACAATGGCGGGGGATTCTCCGTGCCTTGGCCCGATAGGCGTTTCAGTTCAGATGAACGGGAGTTTCACATGTCATCCAAGGGCACCATCAAGCGTATCGTCTCGGACAAGGGCTTCGGCTTCGTGGCCGACGAGTCGGGCCAGGAGTATTTCTTCCATCAGTCGGCGTGCCAGTCGTTCGACACGCTCCGTGAGGGGCAGGCCGTGACGTTCCAAACCGGGCAGGGCCCCAAGGGGCCGCGCGCTGAGAACGTCCGCGAATCCTAGGCGCATCGGCACCATTTTCGTGGGAGGGCGCTATCGCGCCCTCTCATCGAATCCGCGGCCCTCTCCTCCTGCCCCGCTCAGTGCTCTGACTCGGTGCAGCCTCCGTCGCATGTTATGGAGTCACCGCAACCCTTCGGGTTACGCTAGCGGGCACGATTCCTCCCGGGCTCACCAACTCCAAGTCGTTTGATTCCGAACGGCTGAAGATCGCAATCCACGCTTTCATTCGAACCACCACTGCGGCCGTCAGCGGGAACACCGCCGTACGAGCATCCCTGACAAACGTGAGCAGTTGCGACTTTGTGCTCGACGACCAAGCGGAACGTGTGCTCAGGCCGACGGGTGCTTGGCCGCTGAACCCGCGGGCCAAGGAAGACCACCAGAGCTCGATGACCCGGAGCATGTCCTCGTCGGAGAGACGTCCGACATGCTCGTCCAGCTTTTTCTTCGACACTGTCGTGCTCTGGTCGCATCCGCGTAACCTGACGGTCAGCGCTTCTTGGCCTTCGCGGCCCTTAGCTGCCCGCCGTTCAGGGCGGCGGCGGCACGAACGAGTTCCTTCATGGCCTGCTCGTTCAAGCGATCGCCCTCGTGGATGTCGATGGCGCGGCTCGCCTTGGCCTCAAGGCCCGCGTTGAAGAGCCCCTTCGGGTCGTCCACCGACGCCCCCTTGAAGAAGTTCACCTTGACGTGATCGGCGAAGGCGCCCACGGCGACGACGTTGCCCTTGTGTGACCAAACGGGCGTGTTCCATTTCCACTCTTCGACGAGATCCGGCGACGCGGCGCCGATGAGCTTTCGCAGCTGCGCCAGCATCTTCCCGCGCCAGCCGGCGCCATGGCACCTCCCGCCTCGCAGAAGTACCACGACCGGAGTACTACGTACAAGTAGAAACCGCTCTGCGTAACTGTCGCGAGGAAAAGATCCAGTTCTGTCGCGCCGCATGGGATCCGATAGGGACGCAAATTGAACGCTGTGAAAGCGATGGGACAGATCGCTCACAGCAGCATGCCCCGGCTCATAGACTGCCAACCGCTCCAGATTTGATACCTTTCGACACGGTTGGCAAACCGAGTGGTGTGAAAACACTGATCGCGTTGCTCATCCCGCTCTGCGTCCCCGCGCTGGTCACAGCGCAGACCCCTCGGCAGGTCGCCGACGATCTCCTCGCGGCCGATCGCGCGTTCTCGGCGGCCAGCGCGAAGACGAATCTCGTCGCCGGCCTCACCGCGATGTTCGCCTCCGACATCGCCATGATGGCGCCGGCCGAGATCGCCTACGGTGCGGGCACGGCCAGGGAAGCACTCGAAGCCAATCCCGCGAATGACGGCGCCAACGCAGCGTGGACGCCGGCGCGTGTCGGGCTGTCCGCGGACGGCAGGCACGGTTTCACCGCCGGCTTCATGACGATCACGCGCACCGACGGAGCGGTCATTGCCGCGAAATACCTTTCGTACTGGCACAAGGAGCCGTCGGGTTGGCGTGTGCTCGTCTACAAGCGCGTCCCCGCCAAGACTCCGCCGACAGCCACCACGGTCACCTACCTCTTGCCGAAACGACTCGTCACGTCGGCGACTACTGCGGTGGACCTCGACCGCGATCGCGAAACCCTTGCTGACGCCGAGCGGTCGTTCTCCCGCGATGCCCAAACGATTGGGATAGGTCCAGCCTTCAAGCAGTACGGCAGCCCCGATGCGATCAACATATTCGGACCCGATGCGATGTTCGTGACCGGTAACGAGGCGATTGGCGACGCAGTCGGCCGCGATCAACCTGCCAACGTCAGTCCCGTCACGTGGGGGCCCGAGAAGACGATCATCGCCGCGAGCGCCGATTTCGGCGTGACGATGGGCTACATCGTGCCAAAGACACCACGGGACGGCGCGCCGCCTCGACAGGCCTTCTTCACGATCTGGCGACGCGAGTCGCCATCCGCGCCGTGGCGGTACATCGCGGAATAGGCTCCCAAACAAGGCGCGCAAGTTGGCGCGCTTCCCGGCGAATCCGGCCTCACCTCGCTGTCTGGCGTTTATCGAGTGTCGATAAACTACTTGACGATAATCGATAAATAGTTTATTGATATTCGATATCAAGGAAGGTGGTGACCATGACAAGGCCGGCCTCGTCCTCCGCCGCGCTGCCGATCGCGCACCTCGTGCTGCGGACCCTCATCGTCGTGAACTGGCTGATGGGCGCCGCCATCCTCGCTCTGCTGGTTGCCACGCCGAACGAGCAGTGGATCATGAGCGCCTTCAAACTCACGCCTTCGCCTGACGCGGAGCGACTGGTCATGGGCCTGCGCGCGATTGCCGTGGTCGGTCTCGCCACGATTCCGCTCAATCGTGCGGTCCTGAAGCGGCTGCTCGCGATCGTCGAGACAGTGCGCGCGGGCGATCCGTTCGTCGCCGCGAACGCGGACCGTTTGCAGGCGATCGCGTGGGCGCTGCTCGCGCTGCAGATTCTCAGCATCATCGTCGGCACCATCGCGAAGGCCGTGTCGACGCCGGCGCATCCGCTCGATGTCGACGCCGGCTTTTCGATCAACGGCTGGCTCGCCGTGCTCCTCACGTTCCTGCTGGCCCGTGTATTCGCGGAAGGCGCGCTGATGCGCGAAGACCTCGAAGGGACCGTGTGACGTGGCGATCGCCGTCAAACTCGACGACCTGCTTCACGATCGACGGATGACATTGACCGAGCTCGCGGATCGGATCGGGCTCACGCTGTCCAACCTCTCCATTCTCAAGACCGGCAAAGCGCGCGCGATCCGCTTCTCGACGCTCGAGGCGATCTGCGAGGCGCTCTCGTGCCAGCCCGGCGACATTCTTCGCTTTGAGCCGGAACCAGCGGAGCGCGCGCGACCGGCAGCGGAGAGCAGAGGGAGCGCAACCCGATGAACTCTTCATCGCGATTGTAGCGGCCGGTCATTGCCGCAACGCCACGACCGGCTCCACTCTCGCCGCGCGGCGTGCCGGCACGTACGCTGCCACCAGAGCGATCGCGAGCATCGCGGCGGTGGCGAGCACGAGCGGCCACACGCCGTCCGCGGGCAGGTCGGTAACGACACGGCCTGCCGCGCGGCGGCTCAGGAGCGCCAGAGGCACTCCGACCACGAGTCCGGCGCACACCAGGCCGAGGGCGCCCCGGAGCACCATGCGCGAGATATCGGAT
>DAINCF010000035.1:0-22502 GCA_036732565.1 Vicinamibacterales bacterium | reverse complement strand
GATCTCGACGTTCTCCTTCAGCCGCAGTGGTTGATCTGTTGGCTGCGGCTCTTGGGCAGGCGGCTCTTCGGGTGGTTGTGCCGCGGCCGGCTGGGCCACGATCACGCAGACAGCCATCCAGATCGCGAATGTAACAGTGCTCTTCACCACGTCTCCTCGAGAAGCGCGGAAACGTCGATGCTAGAGAACCGGTGGCGATCGTTGGTCAGGTCCTTGATGAATGGACGACAGACGGCCACCAGCGGGATGGCGCGCCCGCTGAATGGAGTAGCGGCGGTTGGCCCCGGGTTACTCGGATCGCAGCGTGGTCACCGGGTCGACGCGCGTCGCCCGATAGGCCGGCACCAGCGTTGCGACGATGCCGACGACGACCATGAGCCCGGCGACGGCGACGAAGGTTGCCGGATCGTGCTCGTTGACGCCGTACAGCAGCGTCCTCAGGACGCCCACGAGCATCGAGGCCAGCACCAGCCCGAGGGCGATGCCGATCAGGGTGGGCTTGCATCCTTCGAGCACCACCATCCGCAGCACGAGACGCGCCGGCGCGCCCAGCGCCATGCGGATACCGATCTCGCGCACTCGTTGTCGAACCGTGTAGGCGAGCACGCTATAGATGCCGATCGACGCCAGCATCAAGGCGAGCACGGCGAACGCGGCGAGCAGCCGCAACGCCAGCCGTCGCTGACCGAGCGAGCGTTCGACCACCGACTCCATGGTGATCAGATTGAGGACGGGCTGCTCTGGATCGACGGCACGAACCGCGCCGACGACGGCCTTCGACACCGTTTCGGGCGGGACCGAGGTGCGGACCACCAGCATGTTGCCACCGAACGCGATCTGCGCGGCCGGGAGATAGACCGCGGACTCCGGCTCGCTGTCGTCGAGTTGTCCCGTCTTCACCTCGCCGACGACGCCGACGACCTCACGAGGTTCATTGGACATCAGTCCCAGCGTGATGCGCTTGCCGATGGCGCTCTGGTCTGGCCAGAACCGCTGGGCCGTGCGCCTGCTGACGATGGCGGTCAAGGGCCGATCGCGCACGTCACGCTCGTCGAAGTCTCTTCCGGACACGAGCGGGATGCTCGCGGTGCCGAAATACATCGGCGAGCTGATGCGAACGGCGACGATCGGCAGCTCTGATTGCGGGACCGGCGGCCTGCCTTCGACGGCCACCGGCTGCGATGATCCACCGCGCAGAGGAATCGTGTCGATGGTGGCTGCCGCTTCCACACCCGGCAACGCGCGGATTCCTCGTAGCGTGCGATCGAAGAACTGGGTCCTCGCTTCCGGCGTCGGATATTTCGACGACGGGATGCCGACGGTCGCCGTGAGCAGATTGCGAGGATTGAACCCTGGATCGACTGCGCGCAGACTGGCGAGGCTCCTCATCAGCAACCCCGCGCCCACCAGCAGCATCAGCGCGAGCGCGACCTCGGAGACCACCAGCATGTTTCTGACCCGGCCATCGCCGGTGGATGAATTGCCACGCCCAGGTCCCTCTTTGAGCACCTCGTTGGCGTCGCGTCTGGTCAGTTGCCATGCCGGCGCCCCTGCCGCGACGATGCCCGTGACGATCGCAATGACCGCCGTAAACGCCAGCACCCGAGCATCCGGCACGATCTCAGCCGATCGCGGCAGCTCCGCCGCGAAGACGCTGACCAGGCCGCGCACGCCGTAGAACGAGGCGAGAAAGCCGACGAGACCGCCTCCGGCGCCAAGCAACAGGCCCTCGGTCAGCAGCTGCTGCACCACGCGTCCGCGGCTGGCGCCAAGCGTCGTGCGAACGGCGATCTCCTTGGCGCGGGCGTAGGTGCGGACCAGCAGCAGGTTCGCGAGGTTGGCGCACGCGATCAGCAACACCAGCGCCACGGCGCCGAGCAGCACCAACAACGAGCTGCGCACGTTGGTCACGAGGTCTTCCTGCAGCGGCAGCACCAGCGCGCCCCAATCCTTGTTGTCTTCTGGATACTGCTGCTCGAGCCGCTTGGAAATGGTGGTCAGATCGGCCTGGGCCCGCGCGACGTCGACGCTCGGCTTGAGCTTGGCGATGGCGGAGAAGTTGTGGTTGGCTCGCACGGCGCGATCTTCCGCGGTCCACGCGAGCGGCAGCCACAGCTCGATTTGATCGACGAACACCGTGGCGTTCGGTATCACTCCGATGATGGTGTAAGGCTCGGCATCGATGATGACCGAGCGTCCCACCACGGAGGGATCCGCGCCGAAGCGCGTGCGCCACGCTGCTTCGGTCAGCATCGTCGTCTTGGCGCCGCCGGCCCGATCGTCATCGGCGGTGAAGCCACGGCCAAGAAACGGGTGCAAGCCCAGGATATGAAAGAAGTCGGCGGATGCGCGACCGGTGACGATCGACTCCGCTTCGCCGCGGCCGGTCATCGTCCGCCGGCTGTTGCCGCGGAAGATCGCCATGCGCTCGAAGACCTGGTTCTGTTCCTGCCAATCCAGGAAGTTGGCGGCCGACAACGCAAAGATCGGCTGGCCGGTGAAGAGCTCGGGAGGTGGGGTGTGCCAGAGCCGCATGATCCGCTCCGATTCCGGGAACGGGAGCGGTCGCAAGACCACGGCGTTGACGACGGTGAAGATCGCCGTGTTGACGCCGATGCCAAGCCCAAGAATGGTAATCGCGGCCACGGTAAAGCTCGGACTCTTGAGCAGCCCGCGCGCACCGTGACGAAGATCGCGGAACAACGTCTCGATCATTGGAACACCTCGCCGATCGCGATACGCTTCCTTGGTCTGCTCGATCCCTCCGAGCGTGAGGAGCGCACGCCGCCTCGCCTCTTCTGGCGTCATGCCCGCGCGGACGTTGTCGTCGGCGTGGAGCTGCACGTGGCTCTCGAGCTCGTCGGCGATCTCGCGATCGCCGTGGCGGGGACGCACGAGACCCGCGAACCGAACCCACCAGGCGCGAAGAGATCTCATGAGAAGAGACCTCATGATCTATGGGATTCCCACATGAGCATAGTCATTCTTCTATGGGATTACCATAGGAATGGACGTAGCTCCCCGGCAAAAGGTTGCAGCCCGGTCGGGCGGCTGAACCGTGGGTCTCGGCTTAGACTAGGACCATGCGACGACTACCTCGACTGCTTGCCGGCCTGACTGTTGCCAGCGTGTTGGTGTCCGTGCCGCTGACCGCGTCCGCCGACGTCTTGCTGACGCCGTTCTTCGGGTCCTCGCGTATCGACGAGACCAACAAGACCACCTTCGGCGGCGCCCTGGGCTTCGGCAGCGTCATCGGGTTGGAGTTCGAGGCCGGTCGAATTCAGCTCGGCAGCTTCGAGGACATTCCCGGCGTCGACGTCAGCGCCCACGTGACGACGTTCATGGGCAACTTCATGGTCCGACTTCCAACTGGTCCGATCCAGCCGTACGGGACGGCCGGCGTCGGCCTGATGCGCATCACCGGCGACGTCGACGTCATCATCGCCGGCAACGTCATCAGCGCCAGCGCGCAGGACTTTGCCTGGAACATCGGCGGCGGTCTCTTCATCTTCCCGACGCCGAACTTCGGCATCCGCGGCGACATCCGCCACTTCCGCACCGGCGACGTCGTCTGGGATGACATCGCCGGCATCGGCGGCCTCGACGATCTCCCGCTGCCCGAGTTCGACTTCTGGCGCTACACCGCGGGCGTGACATTCAAGTTCTAATCCAAGAGCGCGTTGCGCAATTGGGTACGTAGCGCAGGCCTTCAGGTCTGCCTGACGGCGTCAGCCGCGGACCAACGGCGTTTGGCCGGCCTAAAGGCCTGCGCTACGTACGCGACCGGTAATTTCGCAACGCACTCCGAAACGATCCCGGCATGACTCGACGGCAACTGCTCGATCGCGTCGAGCAGGCATGGCGCGCGTTCACCAGCTCGTACGCCGGCTTGACCGACGCCGATCTCCTCGAGACGGGCGTCACGAAGGCCTGGTCGGTGCGCGACATCATCGCGCACGTCACCTGGTGGGAAGAAGAAGCGCTGAAGCATCTGCCGCTCGTGCTTCACGGCAATACGCCACCACGCTACTCGACGATGTACGGCGGCATCGATGCCTTCAACGCATTGATGACGGAGAAGAAGAAGGGCCTGTCGCTCGCGGAGGTACTCGCCGAGCAGACGCAGACGCATCAACGGCTCATCGAGTACTTGCACAGCGTGCCCGAAGCGCAACTCACCAGCAAGACACGCTTTCGACACCGCCTTCGCCTCGATACCTACGGTCACTACCCCAAGCACACCAGGGCCATCCAACGCTGGCGAGCGCAACGACCCCTTCAGGACTTCGCGAGCGCCTGTTCTGAGCGTCGTCGACGCGATCTGCGGCTCGCTACCTTCAGACTCCGCTGCGATCGGCAGGAACCCGCATATCCGCTAAGATCCTGCCATGACGCCTCTAGCGAATCGGCGCGTCGTCGTCCTTGCCTACGATCGGCTGTGCACCTTCGAGTTCGGCATCGTCGTCGAGATGTTCGCCCTTCCGCGGCCGGAGCTCGACGTGGACTGGTATCAGTGCGATGTCTGCTCGTTCGATCCCGGTCCGCTGCGAGCGATGGGCGGCGTGACGGTGCAGACGACGGCTGGCGTCCACGCACTGCGACGCGCGGGCACCGTCGTGATTCCTGGTTGGCGCGATGTGGACGAGCGGCCACCGGAGGCGGTGTTGAAGGCCGTTCGTGCCGCGCACGCGCGCGGTGCGCGACTGGTGACCATCTGTTCGGGGGTATTCGTGCTCGCGGCGGCGGGATTGCTCGACGGAAAGCGAGCCACCACGCACTGGCGGTACGTCGATCGCTTGCGCGCGCGTTTTCCCAGCATCCGGGTCGAGCCCGACGTGCTCTTCGTCGATGAAGGCCAGATTCTGACGTCTGCGGGCAGTGCGGCCGGCATCGATCTCTGCCTGCATCTGGTGCGTCGCGACTACGGCGCGGAAGTGGCCAATCACGTGGCGCGGCGCCTCATCGTCCCGCCGCAGCGCGAGGGTGGGCAATCGCAGTACGTTCCGGCGCCGGTGCGTGCCGAACCCGCCGGCGGACTGGCGCCCGTTCTGGAGTGGGCCCAGCGGACGCTTCATCAGCCCCTGACGGTCGAGACGCTCGCGCATCGTGCGTCGATGTCCCCGAGGACCTTCGCCCGCCGGTTCCGCGACGAGACCGGCACCACGCCGCACCAGTGGCTCACGCACGTGCGGCTGCTGGCCGCTCAGCGTCGGCTGGAGACGACCGCCGAGTCGATTGACGACATCGCCGAAGCGGTGGGCTTGCAGACCGCGGCAACGCTTCGGTTGCATTTTCGGCGGGCGCTGCGCACGACGCCGACCGCATACCGCCGGCGCTTCTCGGTGCGTGTCACGCTTCGCGGAGCAGGAAGCGATTGACTTCGAGGGCGAGTTGACGAGGCGGCAGACCGCCGGCGACGGCGATGGTCTTCGCCGTCAATCCGGGAACGCTCACGCCCGCCCCTCGCATCAGTGCACCGTAGCCCGCGCGTGCGACCGCTTCCGGTGTGGTTTGCGGCAGCCACCGATAGAGACGCGTGCGCGCCGCACCAGAGGCTTCGTCGAAGGCGGTTCGGCTGGTGCCGGGGCAGAGCGCGGTCACACTGACGCCCGTGCCGCGTAGCTCGCCGGCAAGCCCTCGCGAGAACGACAACACGTAGGCCTTGCTTCCGTAGTACGCGGACATGCCGGGTCCACCCGGTTGAAAGGCGACGACCGAGGCGACGTTGAGAACGCGCCCCCATCGGCGCGCGAGCATGCCCGGCAGCGCCAATCGCGTCAACATCGTCAGCGCTACGACGTTGAGCTCGAGCATCCCGGTGAGCGCATCGTCCGGCTGATCGGCGAGCGGACCGTGCAAGCCGATACCGGCGTTGTTGATCAAGAGATCAATCGCGAGGCCGTGTTGCGAGACGTTCGCCCACAGCTTGCCGGCGGCGTCGGGAACCGAGAGGTCCGACTCGAAGAGATGCACCGCGACGCGATGCTCGGCGACCGCCTGGGCGAGCGCCTCGAGACCGTGGCGCCGTCGTCCCACGATGACGAGGTCGTGTCCTTCGGCCGCGAGCAACCGGGCCAGCTCGAAACCGATTCCGCTCGACGCGCCAGTCACCAGCGCGGTACGTCGTGCCATCCGAGATGCCATCATCTCGAATACCTCATGTCGAGCTGCAGACACAAGCATGTAAGCTTGGACCTCGCCGATGATCCAGAACTGGCTCCTGGTCCTTACGTTCGTCTGCGCGCTCGGCAGCGGGTTGGTTGCCGGCGTGTTCTTCGGCTTCTCGTCGTTCGTCATGCGCGCGCTCGGCAAGCTGCCGGCGCCGCAGGGCATTGCCGCGATGCAGTCGATCAACATCGTGGTCATCAACCCGGTGTTTCTCGGCGTGTTCGCCGGAACGGCCGTCCTGTGCGCACTGCTCGGGGGCGCGTCGCTGTGGTTGTGGCGCGCGCCTGGCGCGATCTACGTGGTGGCTGGGTGCGTCCTGTACGTCGTCGGCACCTTCATGGTCACCATGGTCTGCAACGTGCCGCTGAACGATCAGCTGGCCGCCGTCGATCCGTCCAGCGCCGAAGGCGCGAGGGTGTGGGCCGTGTACCTGCCACGGTGGACGATGTGGAATACCGTGCGGACTATCGCCGGCCTCGCGGCGGCCGCGGCGCTGACCGTTGCGCTCTGGACATCACGTCTCTGATGACGGCGCGGGCGGCCGCCGCCCTTATCGGGCGCGAAACGGAGTCGGATGGAACCGGTTCGTGGCGCGCGCGCCGAGCATGACGAAGATCACCAGCACCACGAGCTGAGCGATCAGGAACGGCGACTCCGATTCGGTCGGCGCCATCGCGTGCAGTGCCGGCACTCTCCTGAACAACTGCACCACCAGCACGAAGACGTTGAAGTACAGAGCGATCACCGCGCTGACGATGTAGAGCCAGCGCCACGTACCGTTCATGCGATAGGTGTAGCGCGCGAGAATCGCCACGGCGAGGACCACGAGCGACAAGACACCGATGACGTGCGACGGCAGCACCTGCGTGAACGGGAAGCCGAAGCCGGTGATGCTGGTCGCTGCGGTGCTGACGAGGAAAATCGTCGTCCATCCCTCCAGTCGATTGTCCCCAAGGAGTCCCGACAGCACGACGAAGCCTGACGCGATGCCGAGCAGGCTGATGAGCACGTGGACGAGCGTGAAGGTCTCCAGGCTGAGCATGCTGCCTCCTTCGGGCAATTCTGCGCAGTGACTGGGCTCACTCTATCTGATGAGCTCGACGGTCGCGTGAAATATTCCGCACAAATCTGTTGACAACATAATTTGTCAATGCTGGAATGGCCGCGTGGACGACGTCGAAGTCATCGAAGACCCGGCGGCGGCGACGGTGGCGCTGGAGCCGGTTCGCAGCCGGCTGTTATCGGAGCTGACGCAGCCCGCGTCAGCGGCGACGTTGGCGGCGCGGCTGGGCATCGCTCGCCAGAAGGTCAACTACCACCTGCGCGCGCTCGAAGCGCATCGGCTCGTCCGTGTGGCGGAGACGCGGCAATGGGGCGGCCTGACCGAGCGGCTGCTGGTGGCCAGCGCGGCGTCCTACCTCGTGTCACCGGACGCGATGGGACCGGTCGCGACCGATCCCGCACGTGGCGCCGATCGGCTCTCGGCGAGCTACCTGATCGCCTTGGCCGCACGCATCGTGCGCGAGGTCAGCGGCCTCGCTCGCCGTGCGCAAGCCGTCGACAAGCGTTTGGCGACGCTGTCCATCGACACCGAGATCCGATTTCGATCGGCCGCCGATCGAGCGGCGTTTACGAAGCAGTTGACCGAGAGCGTGACGTCACTGGTCGGGCGGTATCACGACGCGTCGACGCCAGGGGGCCGAGCGCACCGTCTGGTCATCGTGGCGCATCCCGTTCCTCTCACATCGAGCACACGCAAGGAGTAGTCATCATGCCCGTCAAGAAAGATTCATCTGGACGTCGATATGTGCAAGCCGAAGCTGAAGTGCCAGGTACGCCCGAAGAGGTGTGGCAGGCGATCGCGACAGGCCCTGGCGTGTCGTCGTGGTTCGTTCCAACCGAAATCGAGTACGGCGAAGGCGGCGCTCCGGTCAAGATGATCTTGCACTTTGGTCCAGGCTCGAGCATGGATGCTGTGGCCACCGTGACGGCCTGGGAACCGCCGCACCGGTATGCGGCCGAGAACCCAGGCGAAGGGCCCAACGGTCCGACCGTTGCCACGGAATGGACCGTCGAGGCGCGCGACGGGGGCACGTGCATCGTGCGCGTCGTGCACAGTTGGTTTGCCGACAGCGACAACTGGGACAACCAGTTCGAGGGGACCGAACACGGCTGGGTGGCGTTCTTCCGCATCTTGCGCTTGTACCTCACGCACTTCACGGGTCAGCCGAGCGCGGGGTTTCAGTTGATGGCGTTCACTTCCGGCACGACGTCAACGGCATGGGAGGCGCTGACGACGCCCCTCGGTCTCGTCGGCATCGTCGAAGGGCAGACGGTGCAATCAACCACGGGCGCTCCGGGATTCGCCGGTGTCGTCGAGCGGGTCGGCCTCGCCGAGTATCCAGAGCTCCTGCTCCGCTTGACGACGCCCGCACCGGGCCTCGCGCACTTCTTCGCCATGCCGATGGGCGGAAGCATCTGCCTGCCGGTGCGCTTCTTCTTCTATGGCAGCGACGCGCCCGCGGTCGTGGCACGCGACGAGCGGCAGTGGCAGGCGTGGATGAACGAACGATTTCCGGCGCCGCATGGCGTGACCGACATCGTCTGAGGAAGAGGTCGCCAGCGGAACGGTTCGGTATACGATCGTTCTGCAGTACCGAGCGGATGACTGCGGGCCTCCGCGCGGCGGCGTCCCTGGCCCTGGCGTGGTGGACCTCACGCACATGACACGCTTGCTGGTCGCCTCGATCGTCGGTCTGTCGCTGGCGCATGCCGCCGACAAGCCGCAACCTGTCGTCGTTGGATGGTGGCAGGGTGTGCCCGCAACGGCACCGCTGAACCGCGCCATCGACTTGACGTTGCGGGTGAGCGCATCCCGGGACGCTCCGGATCTGCTCGTCGACATTCTCCCCACGGCCGGTGTCGAGATTGTCGGCGGGGACGCTCCCTGGGCGGGTTCACTATCCAAGGGACAAACACGCGATTTGCGCGTTTCCGTCCGGTTTGTCGCGGATGGCACGTGGACACTTGGCGCGTCGATCGCCAACCGGAGCCGGGAGTTGCCGCAGGTTGCCGGCACCGTGCTCACGATCGTCGCCAGGAATGGCATCGCCACGCTGACCCCCCAATCGCGTCCTATTCGAGGCCCGCGGGCGACTGAACCAATCTTCGCCCTTCCTTTTTTCCGCTGAGCTTGTAAGCTCATCTTTGTCGCGTGGGTAGTTACAGGGACCCATTCACGCGACGGCAAAACTGCGTCTCCGGGAGGCCATATGAAGTTCCGCGTCCTCCGTCACGTCCTTCTCGCCTCGGTCGTCCTGGTTGCCTTGCCGTGGAGCGCGTTCGCCGACAAGCCGCGGCCGGCCGTCACCGGCAGGTGGCAGGGTGCGCCGCCCTCTATCCCGGTTGGTGAAGACCTCGACCTCGTCCTTCGAGTGGAAGCGACTCGGGACGCGCCCCTCGTCACGGCGGAGATTCTTCAGTCGCCCGGCATCGAGATCGTCAGCGCCGGTACGACGTGGACCGGCTCGCTCCTCAGAGGTCGCGCGATTGATCTGCGAGTGACCGTGCGAGTGGTCCAGGACGGAGAGTGGACGATCGGGGCGCGCGTCACCAACCACCAACCGCAAAGCGAACAGGTGAGTGGCGCCGCTCTCAGCGTCATCGCCGCGAACGGGACGGCCACGCTCGGAGGCGACTCACACGACCTGATGAAGATGGCCGCGATTTCGACGCCCGAGGAGGCGCGCGCGATGGGCATGGCCGCCGTCGACAGCACGGTTGCGGTGTCGGACCACATTGCCGGACCCGCGATTGCCACGACGGTCTCCGGTTTGATCAGATGGCGCGATCCCGACGGTACTGCGCACCCGATTCGTCGCGCCCACGTCCAGCTCGCCAATGCCGCCGGAAGCATCCTCACGACGACCGCGACGAACGATGCCGGCGTGTATTCGGCGGCCGTCAATACCGACTCGGTGAAGGTCACGGTGTTCACGCAGGACTTCGAGAACAGTCGGGTGATTGTGTTCCCTCCCGCCGATCCGACGCACCGCTACTTCTTCGCGTCGCCGCTGACGCCGATCGTTGCTGGTGCCACCGCCATCGACATCACGGCGCCCGCGACGGTCCGTGGTACACCGGGCGTGCCCAGCACCGATTCGATCGAAGCCCGAGCCTTCGCGGTTTACGACGGCATGTTGACGTTCTGGTTCCAGGGCAGCGGCTTGATTGGCCGGGCCCATCAACAGGCCAAGGTGCTGTTCCCGGAACCGACGACCGGACCCGCGGAGTGCGCGACGTCCTGTTATTCCAAGGAGCTCCAGCAGTTGTTCATCCTTCGGACAGATGCGCTCGATTGGGATGTGCTCGGGCACGAATTCACCCACTTCATGACGCATCGCTCGGCGCTTCGAATCATCGACATCAATCCAGGTGGCGAACACAACGGCGGCAGTGCTATCGGAGAGAACGGCCGGAATCGCGAGCAGGGCATGCAACTGGCCTGGGCCGAGGGCGTGGCGACGACGATGTCGTTGCTGTTGCAAAAGAGTCCGACTGCGCCATTCGCCTTTCCACCCCTGCTCGGTATCAACGATGGGCGGTACACGGATCTCGAGGAAGACAGCACGCCCTACGAGGCCGAGACCCCTCCGTTGAGCGACGGCTTCGGGTCCGAGAATTCCGTCATCGGGCTTCTCTGGGATATGTCCGACACGAATCAGGACTCGGTCGGCTTCGTCACCGACAACTTCGCCGGTCTCAACCCCTCATTGCTCTGGGGGGCCATGAACACGATCCTGCCGTGCAATCCCTGCGATCGCGTCGACAAGTTCTGGACGGCCATCACCAATCTGTTTGGCGTGACCAGTGCGACGACGCTCGAGGTGGCGAAGCTCTTCGCGCTGAACAACATGGCGCCACGGACGTTCGCTCCGATCGACGGTGGAAGCGTCCCCGGCACTGCGGCGCCGGAGTTCATTTGGTTCACGAACGGGGATCCGGCCTCGGCCCACGAGAACAACCAGTTCATCCTGGTGTTCTCGCGGGATAACTTCGTCGGCCATCGGGCGACGATCCCGGTTCCCGGCCTCGGCCAGGACCGGTATACACCGACGGACGCGGAGTGGCAATCCGTCCAGGCGGGCGGGCGAGGAGGCGAGACCTACAAGTGGTTCGTGGCCGCGAAACGGGCGGACGACCCGTCGGTTCCTCAGGCATGGTTCTGGTACAGCAACGTGCTCAGCATCGCCCCCCGCTCCATCGAGGCGACGATCACGTGGACGCCCGTGGGCGCCGATGTCGACCTCCACCTGGCCAATCCAAGCGGGACCGACATCGCGTACTACAACCGCGCGACGAGCTGGGGGTTCCTCGATCGCGACTGCATCACGACGTGCGCGCAAGAGATTATCAGCGTCAATTCACTGCCGCTGCGCGGCGCGTACCGGCTGTTCGTCCATTACTTCAGCGACCGTGGGCGCGGCCCTGCGACCGTGCACGCCGTCGTGAGGCAGGGCAGCCAGGTGGTCTTCGATCAGACGTTTTCGCTGTCATCGACAGGAGCGACGCAAACGCTGGCCGCCTTCGCAATTGATCAGACGGAAACGGTGGCCGGGGAGGTGGTCGTCGACAGGGAGCTCGATCCGGCGTCGCTGCCGCCGAAGAAGAAATCACCCTAGCGCTGGCGTCGGTGTACGATGCTGAGCACTTCCGGGAGCTGCGATATGGATGTGCTGCGGCGGGTCGTCGTGCTCGGTGTCATCGCTGGTGCGGTCGCGGCCCAGATGTCTGCTGGCGCGCAGGTGCCGGCGCAGGATCGACAGCCGGCTGGCGCCGCGCTCCGTCCCGCGGTCGCGGGCCCGTCGGGCGGCGTGTCGGCCGGACATCCGCTGACGAGCGCGGCGGCGTTCGCGATGCTCCTCAAAGGCGGCAACGCGTTCGATGCCGGGGTCACGTCGATGCTCGTCGGCGGTGTGGTCGAGCAGGATCTCTACAGCCTTGGCGGCGAGGGGCTGGTCCTCGTCTATCCGAAGAAGGAAGGCAAGGTCACGGCCGTCGTCGGCCAGGGGTGGGCGCCGGCGGCGGTGAACGTCGATTGGTATCTGTCGCGCAACAAGGATCTCGATGGGGCGGGGCTCGATCCGGCGGTGACGCCAGGGGCGCTGCACGCCGCGTTGACCGTGCTGGAGAAGTGGGGCACGCGCAGCTTCGAAGAGGTCTCGGCGCAGGCGATCGAGTACGCGGAGAAGGGCTTCCCGATCCGCACGAGCACGGTCCGCGCCATCCACAATCAACTGAAGCTGTTCGAGCTCTGGCCAGACAATCAGAAGTACTGGTTCAAGCAGGACGGATCGCAGTATGTGGCGGGCGAAACCATCAAGCTGCCGACGCTGGCGCGCACGCTGAAGCGGATGGTCGAGGCCGAGCGCGCCGCCAAGTCGAAGGGACGTGAAGCCGGCATCATCGCCGCGCGCGATCGTTTCTACAAGGGTGACATCGCGCGCGAGATGGTCGCGTTCCTGCAGAAGCACGGGTCGCCATTCGAGCACAAGGATTTCGCCGAGTTCTTCGCCCGCATCGAAGCGCCGGCATCGACGACCTATCGCGGCTACACCGTGTACAAGCACGGCTTCGGCAGCCAGGGCCCGATGCTGTTGCAGACGCTGAACATCCTCGAGCAGTTCGATCTCAGGACGATGGAGCACGGGAGCGCCGAATACCTGCATACCGTGACCGAGGCCATGAAGCTCGCGTACGCGGACCGCGACACCTACTACGCGGATCCGGCGTTCGTGAAAGTGCCGGCGCAAGGCCTGCTCTCGAAGGAGTACGCGCGCGAGCGCGCCGCGCTGATCGATCCGGCGCGCGCGTCGAAGGCGTTCGTGGCCGGCGATCCGCTCAAGTACGACACGCAGGTCAAGACGTGGGACTTCTGGAGGGCGGACATCAAGGACGGCACTCTGCCGACCAGTCAGGGTGAGCCCTCGCTGGCCGACCGCCGCGCCTCGCTTGGCCAGGATTCCGCCGGCGTCATGAAGGACACGACGCACATGGCGGTCATCGACAAGGACGGCAACATCTTCGACGTGACGCCGAGCGGCGGCTGGATCAACGGCGCCGTGATCCTCGGCGACACCGGCATCGGCATGAGCGTGCGCGGCGAGCAGTTCTATCTCGATACGACCCGCGCCAATCAGATTCGGCCGCACGCGCGACCGCGCTACACCTTGACGCCCAGCATGGTCTTCAAGGGCGACACGCCGATGATGGCGCTGGGCACGCCCGGCGGCGACAATCAGGATCAAACCATCTTGCAAGCGCTCTTGAGCATCGTCGAGTTCTGGGATGGCTGGTATCCGAACCTCCACGCCGCGCTCGAGCGCCCCCGCGTGCAGACCGGCCACTTCTTCGGCTCGTTCTGGCCGCACAGCCCCGGGTTCAACAAGCTTGGCGTCGAAGCGACGATTCCTGATACCGTTTACCTTGAGCTCCAGAAGCGCGGACACGACGTCAGCCGGCTGCCGGCGTTCGGGATGTCGGGTTGCGCAACCGCCGTCATGATCGATCCGGCCAGCGGCAATCGTATCGCCGCCGGCGATCCGAGACGCGACTGCTACGGTATCGCTTATTAGATCTCGGTATTGCCTATTAGATGTAGGGGCGGCTCGCGAGCCGCCCCTACGGTGTCACCCACACGAGAGGATCCCACTATGTATCTGCGTCTGATTCAGTGTTGTACGGTCCTGACCGCGGTTGTTCTGTTGTCTGCACCGACGATTGGCGCGCAAGACGCCGCCCGGAAGGTCGAAGGCGGCGGCATCCTCGTTTCCGGCTGGATGGGCATCATCGACGCCAACGAAACCAAGCAAGGACAGAAGCTCGAGAACGCGAAGCTGGCGCAAGAAGGGAAGGATCTGAAGGTGACGACCGGTCCGGCCGTCACGTACTGGAACCCCGCCAACAAGGCGGCCGGCACCTACACCGTGAAGGCGACGTTCATGGAGCCCAAGTACATGAGCCTGAACGATCACCCGCATCCATACGGCATCGTGATCGCCGGCAACGATCTCGGCACGGCGCAGCAGACCATGCTCTACTGCGCAGCGTACGGGAACGGCACGTTCATCGTGCGTGGATTCGGCCCGGAACCCTTCGCCATGGGGCCGCGGAAACCGCAACCGAACGATGCCGTGCGCAAGGCCGCCGGGCCGGGCCAGCCGGTGACGCAGGAGATTGCCGTGTCCGTCAAGGCTGACAGCGTGGATTGCTCGATCAACGGCGCGGTGGTCGGGAGCTATCCCAAAGCCGAGCTCGTCGCGGCCGGCAAGCTGAAGTCCACGGACGGCATCTTCGGCATTCGTTTCGCCCACAACACCGAAGCGACCGTCAGCGGCCTTGCGATGACGAAGAACTAATCGAAGGTCCGGCTGAAGCCGGACCCCACGCCCGTGGAGGGATCGAAGGTCCGGCTGAAGCCGGAGCCTACGCGGGAAGTGCATCGACCCTGCGTGGGTTCCGTAGACTTGCGTGGGGTCCGCCTTGCCGGGGCCCCCAGCGCGGCAGCCGCGCTGGGGTGGCTTTAGGCGGACCTCAGGGTTTGAGTTCGTACTCCACGTCGTACAGGTGCTTGCCGCCGGTGATCGTGATGGTCATCGTCCCCGCGATCCCGGCGAGCCCACCTGTGCCCGAGTCGGGGACGATGGTGACCGTGAGGTTTCCGGTACCGCGGGTCATGATGCCGTGGTGCTGCAGCACGAAGCCGCCGTCGTGGCCGCCCAACGTTCCCGTGAACCGCTCGATCGCCACATAGCCGGCCGAGTCCTTGACGTCGGTGGTGACCGCGAGCATCTGCCCCTTGGAGGTGCCTTGCAAGCCACCGCGAAACTGCTTGTCGAGTGAAAGACGTTGAATGGACGCCTCCGGGCCGTCCGCGGCCAGCGGGGTCAGCTTGACGTCGAACTCTCCGTTCACCCGGGTCATACGCGTTCCTGTCGCGCCTCGTTCAACAAGCGCTCGATCTGCGTGAGGTGATTGAGATCGTGGCCGGCGTACAGGCGCACCAGATGGGTGATCGATTCGCGTCCACGCTCCGCATGCATGCCGGCATGCGCCAGACGTTCGCGATCGACCGTGCCCAACACGCGCAGCGTCGCCGCTCGGAGCGTCTCGAACACCGCCACCGACTCGGTGGGCGGTGCGGTCTCGTATCGAAACGCCGACGCCCACACGTTTTGATCGAATGCCTGCAGGCTGACCTCGTCCCGTGCGAGCACCGATCGAATGCGCCACGCCGCCACGATTTCCGCGTCGGCCAGATGCGCCGCAATCTGCGCGGTGGACCAGCGCGCCGGCGATGGTGTCCACGCCAGCTCGCGCGCGGTCGCCCCGGTGACCAGCAATCGAAGCCGGCCCGGCGCCTTGACCAGTAGGGACCAAGGGTCCTGGTCACCGACAAATCCCGTAATACGTGCGATGTACTGCTCCGCGGTTTCAGCCATGCATATGCTCCTCTGGCAGGTACGAATGGTAGTCCGAGGGCGAACAAAAAGCAAAGGATCGATGTCGTGATCACCCGGCGCAGGTTCCTTCACTCGGCGATGACCGTGCCGGCCATGCTGGCGGTCCAGGGCGTCCCCTCACCGCGCCGCGGCCACGTCATCGTCGCCGGCGCCGGTCTCGCTGGACTGTCGGCGGCGTTCGAGCTTCGTCAGGCTGGCTACGAGGTGACGCTTCTCGAAGCGAGAACCCGTCCCGGCGGCCGCGTCTACACGATGCGCGAGCCGTTTTCGGATGGGCTGTACGCTGAGGCCGGAGCCGCTCGTATCCAGGATTCGCACGCCTTCACACTGCGCTACGTGAAGCAGTTCAATCTCACGCTGGACCCGTTCTTTCCGTCCGACGGCAACAATGTCTCCCGCATCGCCGGCCGGCGCTTCGTCGTGCCTCGGGGGAAGCCGCTCGACCTGACCCACGTCCCGCTCGAGTTCTCCGCCGAGGAAGTGAAGCTCGGGCCGTTCGGCAGCACCGGGAAGTATCTCTTCGCGCACGCCAAGGAGTTGGGCGATCCCACCGCCGCCTCGTGGCCCGCCTCGACCCTGAGCCGGTTCGAGATGCCCATCATCGACTTCTGCAAGCAGCAGGGCGCGTCCGACGCGTTCCTGCGGATCGTCACCTTGGGCCACGATCTCGGCGGCATGTCGACGCTGCAGTTCCTGCGCGACGTTCAACTCGGCATCGCGACCAAGCAGTTTTTCAAGATTCGCGGCGGCAACGATCTGCTGCCGAAGGCGTTCGCCGCGGCCCTTGCCGATCGCATTCAGTACGGTGCGCCGATCGTCCGTCTCGAGCAGGACAGCGGCGCGGTGCGCGTGACCTACCTCCGCGCCGACACGCCCGTCACGATCGCCGGCGATTATCTTGTGTGCACGGTGCCCCCTCCGGTGATGCGACGTATCGAGGTTTCGCCCGCGCTGTCGTCGGCAAAGCGGGCCGCGATCGATCAGGTGGGCTCGATGCCCTTTGCGCGTGTCTTCCTGCAGTCGCGGCGCCGCTTCTGGTTGGAGCGCGGCGAGAACGGGTGGGGAGCGACGGACGATCCGATCGATGTCTGGGACTACACCCGCGACCAGCCCGGTACGCGCGGCATCCTCGGCGCCTACACCAGCGGACGCATGGCGCATCAGATCACCGTCAAGGATCCGACCGAGCGCGGTCCGTTCGTGCTCGAGATGATGGAGCGCCTGCATCCGGGCATGCGAGAGCACTACGAGGGGAGCGCTTCGTACAGTTGGGTCTCCGATCCCTGGGCGCTCGGCGCCGCCGCGGAATTCAAGGCCGGGCAGCTGTCGACCCACTTCGCCCCGTTGCGCGCCGCGGAAGGGCGCTTCTACTTCGCCGGCGAGCACACCTCACCCTGGAACGGGTGGATGAACGGCGGCCTCGAGTCGGGACATCGGGTCGCGGCGGAGATTCAAGCGCGGAGCTGAGCCGGGCCGTGCACGAACGCTCGTTGGCAGGCCTGAAGGGCTGCGCTACGTACCTGTGCGTGTATACCAAGTGCCCGGTGGGAGCGTAGATACTTGGCAGGTATGGGTCGACACACGCTGGCGTTGACGATGGGGCTCTCGGCAGGGTTGATCGCGATGGTCTCGGCGCAGGACTGGCCGCAGTGGCGTGGACCGAACCGCGACGGGGTGGTCGCCTCGTTCCGTGAGCCCGCCGCCTGGCCGGGGAAGCTGGTCCGACGCTGGCAGGTGGACGTCGGCACCGGCTACGCCACGCCTCTGCTGGTAGGCGATCGGATCTACATGTTCACGCGGCAGGGTGACGAAGAGGTCATGACCGCGATCGACGCGGCGTCGTCGAAGACCATCTGGCGTGCCGGCTACCCAGCGCCGTTTGCGATGAACCCGTCGACCAAGCGCCACGGTCCAGGACCGAAGTCCACGCCGACGTTTGCCAACGGCCGGCTGTTCACGCTCGGCATGGGCGGCATCGTGACGGCGTTCGACGCGCAGACCGGCAAGCAGATCTGGCAGAAACCGGGTTCCTCATCACAACCACAATTTCACACGGCGATGTCGCCGGCCGTGGATGGGAACCTCGTGATCGTGCATGTCGGTGGGCCTGGCGACACCGCGCTCACGGCGTTCGACGTGGCGACGGGCGCCGTTCGCTGGACGTGGAACGGCGATTCGCCCGCCTACGGGTCGCCGCTCGTCGCGGACCTGGGTGGCACCCGGCAGGTCGTGACGTTCACGCACGGGCACTTCGTGGGCGTGTCGCTGGCCACCGGACAGCTGCTCTGGCGTCGTCCGTATACGACGCCATCCAACACCACGTCGCAGACCCCGATCTTCTACAAGGACATGGTCATCGAAACCGGCCGAGCCAACGGCATCACGGCCTTTCGTGCGGTGCGCCGCGGCGAGGAGTGGACGACCGAGAACGTCTGGCACACCGATGACGTGTCCGTGCACATGAGCGACGCCATCGCCATCGACAACACGCTGTTCGGCCTTTCTCACCTGAACAGCGGCCAATACTTCGCGCTCGACCTCGATACCGGCAAGGTACTGTGGCGAACCGAAGGACGTCAGGCCGAGCACGCGGCGCTTTCACGCGCCGGACAGACCATCTTCTCCCTGCAGAACGACGGCACGCTCGTTGTCGTCCGCCATAACCGCACGGCCTTCGAGCCGGTTGCGCGCTACGAAGTCGCGTCCAGCGAGACGTGGCCGCAGCCCGCAATCTCGGGGAACCGCGTCTTCGTCAAGGACATCTCGTCGCTGACGCTCTGGACGCTGGAGTGACGGACGTGATAGGAATTGCGCGTACAAAGGCCACGATCATGAGACATGAGACTACGCGTCGGGATGTGATCAAGACCGGAGTGGCGCTGGCGGCGCTCGGCGCCGTGCGCGTTCCGGAGTGGATGCTGCCGGCGCTCGCCCAGGGCGAAACCGTTGTGCCGTTCGCCGAATGGCCCATGAATTTCAACACGACGCCTGCGGCGGACCGTCGCCTGCTGGACGTGCGCACGATCACCGGCCCCTTCACGGCCAAGGACCAATTCTTCACCACGCAGCACTACGGCCATCCGCAGATCGATCCTGCGGCGTTCCGGTTGAAGGTATCGGGCCTGGTCAGGCAACCCGCCGCCCTGTCGCTGGACGAGCTGCGCAAGCTCGGCAACGTCGAGCTGATCGCCGGCTTCGAGTGCTCGGGCAATCGCGGACCCGTGCACGGACTGTCCAGCAACGGCCGCTGGACCGGCGTACCCCTCCGCACGGTGCTCGAGCGCGCCGGCGTCCAGCCGGAGGCGCGCGAGTTCGTGTTCTTCGGTGCCGACAAAGGCCAGGAAGAAGTGGAGTTCCGCACCCAGAAGTACACCGTCGAGCAGCAGTACGGGCGCAGCCTGTCTCGTGACAAAGCGCTGTCGCCCGAGCCGTTCCTCGCCTATGCCCTCAACGGCGAGCCGCTCACGGTACATCAGGGCGCCCCGCTGCGCCTGATCGTCCCAGGCTGGTACGGCGCGCCCAACGTCAAATGGCTCTCCGAGATCCACGCGCAGGAGGATCAGTACCTCGGCAAGTTCCAGGCGCGCTGGTACCGCACGCTCAAGGGCGAGATGATCAACGGCGAGATGAAGTGGACCGAGTCCGCGATCACGCACATGCAGTTGAAGTCGTTCATCGCCCGCGTGACCTTCGATGGCAGCAAGCACAAGCTCGCCGGCGTGGTGTTGAACGACGGCACCCCGATCAAGTCGGTCGAGGTGAAGATCGACGATGGGGCGTGGCAGCCCGCAACGATGGACCCGTCGACGACAGCGAAATACGGGTGGAAACTGTTTACCTATACATGGAACGGCGCGGCGAAGGGCGAGCACACGCTGATCTCGCGCGTGACCGACGCCACCGGCACGGTCCAGCCCACCGCCGAGGAGCTTCAGAACAAGAAGACGTTCCTCGAGGACAACTCACAGACTCCGCGCAAGGTCACCATCGAGTAGCGTGAGCTCGCCGAGCACCGTAGGTACGAGCTCGGCGACGGTCGGGTGGACGTGCATGGCGCGCTGAAGAAGCGTGTACGGCGCCTTCGCGTACATCACGTCCAGGACCGTGTGCATCACCTCGTCGCCGCCGACCCCGAGGATGGCCACGCCCAGGATGGCCTTCGAATCGGCGTCGACCACTACCTTCATCAAGCCCTTGTCTTCGCCCTTCTCGATGGCGCGGCTGACCCGCGTCATCGGACGGATGCCGACGGCAACGCGGTGACCGCGTTGCTTGGCCTCTTGGGCCGTCATGCCCGCCCGGCCCAGCGGCGGATCCGTATAGAGCGCGTAGGCAGGAATGCGGTCCTTGACGCTGCGGGATTCACCGTCGAGAAGGTTCGCTGCGACGATCTCGAAGTCGTTGTAAGACGTGTGGGTAAACGCCCCGCGTCCGTTGCAGTCGCCGAGCGCCCAGATGCCGGGGACGGTGGTCCGCAACTGATCGTCGACCTCGATGTAGCCGCGCGCGTCGGTCTGGACGCCCGCCGCCTCGAGCCCGAGATCGTCGGTGTTCGGCCGCCGGCCGATGGCAACGAGCAGATGCGAGCCGTTGACGATGTGGGTGTGGCCGCCCGAGACGAAGTGCGCGGACACCGCCTGCTCGTCACCGCTGACGGTGATGGACTCCGCGCCGACGCGGACGTCGATGCCCTCGTCCTTCAGCATGGCGTCAATGGCCGAGCCAATGTCCTCGTCCTCGCGGTTGAGCAGACGTGCGCCCCTCTCGATGACGGTGACGCGGCTGCCGAAGCGGCGGAACATCTGGCCGAACTCGAGCCCGACGTAGCTGCCGCCGATGACGATCAGGTGTTCCGGGATGGCGTCCAGGTCCATGATCGAGCTGTTCGTGAGCGCGCGCACCGTCTCGGCTCCCGGCACGGATGACACCACCGCGCGCCCGCCGACGTTGATGAAGATGCGGTCCGCGTTCAGCGTGGTCCCGCCCACGGCGACCTCACGTGACGAGGTCAGCCGCGCGTGGCCCTGGTAGACCGTGCAGTTCTTCAGCTCTTTGAGCGACCGCTCGACGCCCTCGCTCCATTGGCGGACGATGCCGTCCTTGCGCGCCTTGACGCGCGGCATGTCGACGCGCACGGCGTCTCCCACGATGACGCCGAAATCCGCGGCGCGTCGCGTGAGGTGCGCCGCGTAGGCGCTGGCCACCATCGTCTTCGTCGGGGTGCAGCCGGTGTTCACGCAGGTGCCGCCGAAGCGATGGCGCTCGATCACGGCGACGCGCATACCCGCTTTGGCGAATCGCCGCGCGAGGGGCGGACCAGCTTGACCGGTACCGATCACGATGGCATCGAACGATGTGCTCATAGTGTGCTCGTCCAATCATCTTATGTCCGCGGCGATGCGGTGTAGGGGCGGTTCGCGAACCGCCCCTACGGTGGCTCGCTGGCACGCCACATGCTAAACGCTTGAAGCGGAGGTCTCATGGCGAAGAAGAAAGCTCGGAAGCGGTACTCGGAGAAGGCGTCTGACACGGTCGAGAGCGCGATGCGGCGACGCAAACGCGGCACGTTGAAGTCGGGCTCGGGCCGAAAGGTGAAGAGCCGCAAGCAAGCGATTGCGATCGGCCTCAACGAGGCGAGGAAGAAAGGCGCCAAGGTACCGCGGAAGGCGAAGGGCGCCAAGAAGAAGTAAGGGCGGCTCGCGAGCCGCCCCCACTACCCCTGAACCGCCCCTACAATGAGCGGATGCGCTGGGTCGCGCTCGCGGGCGTCGCGTGGCTGGCCGCGTGCCACGCCGAGACGTCGGGCTCTCAGCCGCGGCTGGTGACGCGCGCCCACAGCTCGATGGGAGCCGAGGTCCGCGTGACCGCGTGGACGTCCGATGAGGCGATCGCCCAGGCGGCGATGACCAAGGTGTTCGCCGACTTCGATCGTCTGGACGCCCTGCTGAGCATCTGGAAGCCCGGCAGCGACGTGCTTCGCGTCAACGCCGCCGCGGGCCGCACGCCCGTCCCCGTCAGCGCCGAGACCCGCGAGGTGCTGCACCAGGCGCGTCAACTGAGCGAATGGACCGAGGGCAAGTTCGACATCACCTTCGGTGCGCTCGCGGACGTCTGGAAGTTCGATCACGATCAGGACAATCGCGTCCCGACGGCAGAGGAGATTGCCGAGCGGCGGCCGCTGGTGGACTATCGCGCGGTGATCGTCGACGACGCCGCGGGCACCGCGTTCGTTTCACGGTCTGGCGCGCGCATTCATCTTGGTGGCATCGGCAAGGGGTATGCGGTCGATCGCGCGGTGGCCATCTTGCGCGCCAGCGGCCTGCGCGACTTCATGGTGCAGGCCGGCGGCGATCTCTTCATCGCCGGGCAGCCGGGCAACGGACCGTGGACGCTCGGCATTCAAGATCCGCGTGGCGCCCCGAACGAGAGCTTTGCCACGATCGAGCTCCGCGATCGCACGTTCAGCACCTCAGGCGACTACGAGCGCTTCTTCGTCCAGGAGGGACGCCGCTACCACCACATCCTCGATCCCGCAACCGGCGAGCCGGCGCGTGCGTGCGTCAGCGTGACCGTCGTTGCGACGACGGCGACGAATGCAGACGGCCTCTCGAAAGGCGTCTTCATCCTCGGGCCCGACGCCGGCATGGCGTTGGTCGAACGTCTTCCCGACGTCGAAGCCGTCATCGTCGACGTCTCGAATCGAGTGCTGATCTCGAGTGGGCTGCAGGGGAAGGTGAGGATCCGACACACGCCCACGAATGCGCGGCCGTAGGAAGGCAGGCCTGAAGGCCTGCGCTACGTACGCACCTGACC
>DAINCF010000034.1:0-22641 GCA_036732565.1 Vicinamibacterales bacterium | reverse complement strand
TCATCAGCGCGCGCGCGGCAGCGGCGGTTGCGATCGCGCCAACGACGTTTGGACTGCCGGCTTCCTCGCGGTCCGGCAGTCCAGCCCAATGCACTTCATCGGGCGTCACGATATCGACCGTACCGCCGCCCTGATACTCCGGCGCGCCCTGCAGGAAGACGTCTCGACGGCCCACCAGCACGCCCGTGCCGAAGGGCGCGTAGATCTTGTGGCCGGAGAGCGCCACGAAATCGAGATGCTCCGGATCGGCGTCCGGCTTCACGTCGATGCGGCGGTGGGGCGCGAGCTGTGCCGCATCCACGAGAATGGCGGCGCCGACGGCATGTGCTTTTCGCGCCAGTCGGTGAACCGGTTGCACGAAGCCGGTGACATTGGAAGCGCCACTGACTGTCATCAGCGCGACGCGTTCGCCGTACGCCGCGAGCAAATGGTCCACGTCGTCTTCGTCGACGCGCCCCTCAGGAGTGACCGTGGCGCGAACCACCGTGGCGCGACCGCGCCAGGGCAGATCGTTCGAGTGGTGCTCCATCGCCGTCGAGAGAACGACGCTGCGTCGCCCGAGCGGATAGCGGAAGGCGAGCTTGTTGATGGCTTCCGTCGTATTCTTCCCGAAGACGACGGTATTGGTCGTCGTGTCGGCTCCAACGAAGCGGGCGAGCGTCTCATGCGCGTCGTGATAGGCCGCAGTGCTGACGCGTGACTTGAAGCCGGCCCCCCGATGGACGCTCGAGTAGTACGGCAGGAAGCGCTGGACCGCATCGACGACGTCCCGAAGCGGAGGCGTGCTGGCGGCGTTGTCGAGGCTGATATACGGGACCAGCCGACCGTCGAGCAGCGGCACCTGCTGACCGAGCCCCACGATGCGCGCCCTCCATCCGCTCGCCCAGTTCTGGCACGCGGACCCCGAGCGACCGGCGGCAGCTGCGGACTGTTTGTGCACCCACTGAGATCGCGCCGGCGAGACACAAAAGAGGACATGTGCGCAGGAAGGCCCTGAGTGGCGCTATGATTGGCAGCCCCTCCCGGCGACTGGAGAATCATGGCCGGTGGCCAGGTGACACAGTGGCTTGCGCGCTGGCGCGCAGGCGATAACCACGCGTTGGAACGACTGGTGCCGCTCGTCTACGATGAGCTGCGTCAGGTGGCCCGACGACAGCTTCGGCGCGAGTCGCCCGGCCACACGCTTTCGGCCACTGCCCTCGTCCACGAGGTCTACCTCCGTCTCCTGCAACAGCGTCAGCTCGCCGCCACGGACCGCGACGGCTTCCTTGCCATTGCGGCTCAGACGATGCGCCGCATTCTGGTGGATCACGCCAGAGCACGCTCGCGCCTGAAGCGGGGGGGTGACGAGCGCCCCGTCACGCTCGAACCGGGAGATGACGTGCCGCTCCTGAGTGACGCCGAGGTCGAAGAAGTGCTCGCGATCGATATCGCTCTCGAGCGCCTCGCGCAGGTGGACGAACGCGCCAACCGCGTCGTGGAGTGCCGGATCTTCGCGGGGCTCACGCTCGACGAGACGGCGGATGCGCTGGGCATCTCCGTCAAATCTGTGCAGCGGACGTGGACGACGGCCCGCGCGTGGCTTCGGAAGGAGATTGGCCGTGACGTGGCGGTCAGCGAGTCACGTCCTGGCAGGAGTGTCCGGCCGTAGAGCGACTTGACGCGATCACTGGAGGAAGCGACATGGACCGCATGCACTGGCAGCGGATCGAAGACCTCTTCGAGCTCGCGCACGCCCAGCCCGTCGAGGCGCGCCGCCGGTTCCTCGCCGAGGTGTGTGGCGTCGATGTCTCGCTGCGTGACGAGGTCGAAGCGATGCTGGCGGCCGCCAGCCCCGACCGCGCTCTTGCGATGGAGCGATTCATCGTCGATCGCGCGTCCGACGGTCCTGACACCGATCCTTTGATCGGCAGCTCTCTGGGGCCGTGGCGCCTCGTGAGCGTCCTCGGACGTGGTGGCATGGGGACGGTCTATCGCGCCGAGCGCGCCGACGGCCAGTACCGTCAGGACGTCGCCGTCAAGATTCTCGCCTCGGGCCCGCGCGACACCTACGCGATCGAGCGCTTTCGTACCGAACGGCAGGTGCTCGCCAGGCTGACTCATCCCAACATCGCGGCCCTGCTCGACGGCGGCTTCGCGCCCGACCGGACGCCGTATCTGGTGATGGAGCTCGTCGAGGGGGTTCCGATCAACGAATGGTGCGCCACCCAACGCCTCCCGCTCGGGGCGCGACTGCGACTGTTTCGCGTGGTGTGTGATGCGGTGCAGCACGCGCATCGCGCCCTCGTCGTTCATCGCGACCTGAAGCCGTCGAATATCTTCGTGTCGCGATCCGGCAATGTGAAACTGCTCGATTTCGGCATCGCGAAGCTGCTCGATCCGGACGCCTGGGACCTCGGATCGCTCGCCACGCGCGCCGAGATGCGCCTCATCACGCCGGAGTACGGCGCTCCGGAGCAGCGGCATGGCGGTCCCATCACGACCGCGACCGATGTCTATGCTCTTGGCGTTGTGCTGTACGAGCTGCTGACGGGCCTCCGACCACGGGAGCTCTCGCACGCGCACGAAGCGACGTCATCGCCCGTCACGGCGCCAAGCGAGGCGGTGCGACGATTCGCTTCAGCCGGGAAGACGAGCGGCGAGTCGCAGGATCCGCGCGATACCGGGGCGACGGCGCACCTCGCCGACGCGCGTAACCTCGTTCGACGGATTCGCGGCGACCTCGATCGCATCGTCCTGAAGGCGTTGCGCGAGGAACCGGAGCGCCGCTACGAGTCGGCAGGTCAGTTGGGTGAGGAGATCGAACGGTTCCTCGGTGGACACGCAGTGCTCGCGCAACCCGACACGATGCGCTACCGCGCGCGTAAGTTCGTGGGGCGAAACCGCCTTGCGGTCACTGCGGCCGCCGTGCTCGTTTCCTGCATCATCGCCTTCGGCATCGTGGCGGGGTTGCAGGCACGAGCGCTCGCCGAGCAGGGTCGCGTCGCGCGGCTCGAGCGCGACAAGGCGGAACAGGTTGTCAGAGTGCTCGTCGACTTGTTCGAGACTACCAATCCGGCGGTCCGCCCGGATGGTGACCGGATGTCGATTCGCGAGTTTCTCGCCGGCGCCGAAGGTCGGGCCCTCTCCCAGTTGAGCGCTGCGCCCCTCGTGCGGGCGAAGCTGAAACAGGTATTCGGCCTCATTCACCAAGAGCGGGGCGAATACACGCCCGCGCGCGAGACGCTCGAGGAAGCGCTGGCGGAGCAGCGCCGCCTGGTCGGACCCGATCACCCCGACGCGCTCGAGTCGCTGCATGCGCTGGGGAAGGCTGTGTACGCCGCGGCAGACGGATCGCGGGCCGGCAGCCTTCTTGAGGAGTCGCTCGTCCGCCATCGTCGGGTGTATGGCGACGAGCACGAGAAGACTGCGCGGGCCCTGTTCGCCCTTGCGCCTCTCGCAGCGAGGACGGACGTCAAGGCGGCCGAAACGTTGCTCACACAGGCGCTCGAGATCCGGCGGCGGGTGCTGGCGGGGAACGATCCGGAGCTCGCCATGAATCTTGGAGCACTGGCCGAACACCACAAGCAGCGCGGCGAACTAGATCGATCGCGAGAGCTGTATCGGCAGGCGCTGGCGATCTTTCGTGATCCGAGCGAGCGGCATCATCCCAGAGCCATCAGCCTGATGAACGACTACGCGGCACTGCTCGGCATGCTGAAGGCGCCTGCAGAGGCAGAGACCCTGCAGCGAGAAGCCATTGCCATCGGCCAGCAGGTGCTCGGCCCCGGCACGCTCACCGTGGCGAATCTAACCAACAACCTCGCCGTGACGCTGACTTCGCTCGGCCGGCATGCCGACGCGGAACGCGCGTTTCGAGAGGCGTTCGAGCAACACCTGGCGCTCCTCGGCGAGAATCACTGGCGTGTGCGGAACATCGCGCGCAACATCGGGCGCATCCTGGCCCTCCAGGACCGCTATGACGAGGCATTGCCCTGGATGGATCGGGCCATCGCGATCGGCACGCACACGATCCGTTCCGAAGATGCCGGCACCGAAGGTATGAGGGCGCAGCGCGCGTGGATGCTGTTTCGTCTGGCCCGGCGTGCAGAGGCCGTCGAGGCCATCACCCGCGCCGTGTCTGCGCTCGAGCAGATGAAGAATCCGAACGACGGCTACGCCTTGGCGTTTTCACGCGTGCTGCTCGCGCGGATCCTGGCCGAAGTGGGACGACCCGGCCAGGCAGAGCCTCCAGCGCGGGCGGCGCTCGCGTGGTTCGAACGGTGGGGCCGCGACCACCCCGGTTACGCCGATGCGGAATGCGAGGTCGGCCGCGCGCAGGTGCTTCAGGGCGCGATCCCCGAGGGAAGAGCCACGCTCGACCGGTGCTTGCCGATCTATCGTGCCTGGGGCCTGGCCGACCGCGAAGTCGTCCGGTCGCTCGAACGGCTGCTCGCGGAGTCGGCGCGCTGAGCGATTCTGTATTTCAAGGGTTCACGACGACCTCGTAGCGAAGAAGCAGATACAGGTCGCGCCAGCTGGCGGCGTCCAGAACGCCGCTGACTGAGATCACCACGTTGGCTTCCGCGTCATTGGAAATATCGGAGAGCCCGGATACGGCGAGCGCCGGCGTGTCAGTTTCTGCCGGCAGCAATCCGTTCGGCGCCAGGATCACGTCGGCAGCACCGCCGCTGAAGCTGAGAGAAATGGACCGCGCAACAGGCCCATTGCCGTTGCTGCTCCACAGGAAATCCAGGTATCTCGGGAAGTGCTGCTTGCCCAGTTTCAGGGTGACGCTCTGGACTTGTCCTTCCGTTGGATGAGTCAGAGCGTGCCACTCGTCAGGGAAGTCGTGGCGCAGGCTGAACAGGCGCGACTGCGTGACATCGCTCGAGATCAGCGGCTGCCAGTCGTTGAGTGCGGCTGGCAGACCGGCGTTCACCATTTCCTTCAGCACGTCTTCCCCATCCCTGGCTGTGTAACTCACGTGCATGACGACGTCGGCGATCGTGCGGTAGTCGAACGGCCGCAACGTCGACGGCAACTCCAGATGCCACGTGCTGATGGCGCCCGCGCCTTCGAACGGCAGGTAGCGCAGGTCGTTGAAACTCAGCTCGAACGTGCCGCTGTCGCCGCTACCGGTGCAGGTTGCGATCGCGGTTTGCGGCAGGATCGTGACGTCCACGTCCGGAGCAACCGTCATGTCCGTGGGAATCTGCCGGCGCGTCCAGCTCTGCATCAGGCGGAGCGTGGCGCTGACGTTGGTGTACGGACCCGCCACGCCGGGAATGGTGATGCGAATGGCCTTGATCCGCCTGAAATAGTGACTCGGGAAATCGAGCGCGTAAAGTCCCTCCGGAATGTGGATATCGCACGCGCCCGTCCGGCGCAGTTTCAGCAGCTGGGCGGGATCGAGCTGGAAGAGTGATACCGGCTTCGTGATCTCCAACTCGCGCTTGTTGGCGGCGATGTGCGCCGCTTCCATTTGCCGCAACTGCAGGTACAGCAGCTCGCCGGCCAGGAGACCCTTCTTCAGGCTGTCCCAGTTGTCCGGTTCGATGAACGACATCTGCTGCTCGTCAGGACCCAGCTCGTGAAGGAAAGCGGCCTGGGTCTGAAGCGCAAGCTGATAGGCCATCTGATAGACCTGGAAGTGAACAGATGCCAGCTTCGAGACCATCCAGCTATAGAGCTGCTGACTGGTGAACTTGAGTTTGAGGAAATCCTCCACCTCCTGCGCCCGAGTGGTTTGCGCTTCGTGGTTCGCGGCATCGGACTCGGCGATCTGCTTGCGGATTTCGGCGGCGAGAATCTGCTGCTCGAGCTGCTCGACTTCCTTCTTGGCGAGATCGACCTGTAGCTTCCAATCCTTGAAGCGCCGACTGTAGCCTGCCGCGATGCTGGCCTTGTTTGCCGCGTAAGCAAGGAACGCCGATCTCGCTCTCAGCGATCCGGCGATGGCTTGCGCGCCCGCTCCAAGGTGCGGCCCACCGAAATGAGGGCCAGTCGAAGTTGCCGTCGGAATCACGTGAAACACCGACGCCAGAACTTCGGCACCCTCGGCGGCCGCCTGCCAGTGCCGGCTATCCTCCTGCTTTTGCTGGCTCTTCTGCTCTCCAGCGCTGGTTCGCTCGAGACTTGAATAGTGCGCCGCTCGAAACTCCGCAGACTCTCGACTCTTCACCAGGCCAGCCAGCGACGCCTCAGCCTCCTCGATACTCCTTTTCTTCAGTGCCCGTATCGACTCCAGAAGTCCGACCTCATGGGTGCTCCGCAGCAGCGCAATCTGCTCACCGTCCTGCTTCTCCAAAGCGGCGAGCATGGCTGCGCCCAGGCTGCGCGCTTCTCCACACAGCTCCAACGCTTTCTGCAGCATGAAGCTGAAGCGATAGCAGGACCGCGGTGCGAACAAGCCGCTGAGGATGGACTCGATGCTGAGCCCCGCCGCGATCGCGCGAACCAGCAGCCCCGGATCGATCGGTGGCGCAAACAGCGCAAGCTGCCGAACGTGACCGGAGAGGTTCATGCTGTGGCGAATCTTGAACAGGCGATCGGCCACCTTGTCCCAGAAGTCATAGAGCATCTCGTTGTGAGGGATGCAGAAGAGCAGGAGGGTATCGACGCCGCTCGCGCCCCCCTGCGCGGACACCGTGAACAATCCCGAAGGGGCGGACGGCATCAACGAGCCGGGCGCCGGAGAAACCACCGACGCGTCGACGGCGTTCGATCCGGACATCATCCTGGCACTCGGACGGGTCGAGGACGTTCCGGGCAGGCCTACCGGGAGACGGGAGGTCAGCCAGTCGAGCGGATCGCGTCCGAGCGGGCCGTTCCAGTCGATCTTGAATCGTTTCAGCAGCAGGTTCGGCGTCGACGGTGAAGCCTCTTGTGCCGGCAACAAGGACGGCCGATCGCCAAGGATCTCCGCCGCCAGCAGGTACAGCTGGCGCGCTTCGTTGATGTCCTCGCGCGTATCGCGCCGGAACAGGCCGTCGGCCTCATCGAGCAGACTGGTCAGGTAGCGCATCACGACCGCCTGCATGTACGCGGAGATGCGCAGCCTGGCGATGACGTACGGGTTGAACGGATCGAGCTCCCACTCTCGAACCTGCTGCTCGTAGGCGGAGCTGCCTTCCGTCAACAGGACCTGCAACGACTCCAGTGGCCCATCGAGTTGTTCCTGGTAAAAGGGCTTGATCTTCCAGAATCGCTCGGTGCCGACGCCGTCCGTGGAAGTCGGGTCGAAGATGTAATGAAACCACCGGCGCGCCTCGGCATACCGCTGGTTCTGCATCAGGCGCGTGGCGACCAGCAACGGGATATGAAAAAACAGCTCCAGGTTGTAGTTGCCATACGGCGACCAGGGATCGAAGTCGAACTGCTCGCCAACCTGGTCCGAGTTGAAATTGTCCGCCACCCATCCACGGTTCGGTGTGTAGACATCCTCGAAATCGAACGTCTGCGCAGGCAGCAGCTGCCGATAGAGCGCTGCGGACTCCGTGCCCCAGGTGGGATCCGGATTGAGCAACCCGTCGACACCGTACCGGTAGTGCTGCTTGAGCAACAGGCAGGTGTGCGGGTGATAGAAGCGGGTGAATCGATATCGAGTACCTGGTACGACCACGGAGGTTCCGGCCACTGTCGTCGGCAAAGGATCCGCTTCGATGAGCGCTCCGACCGTCCCGGCCATCGTGGTGGACGCGAGCTGCGTTGCACCCCGGTCGAGAATCATGTTGGCGTCCGATGACGCAAAGTGCTGTGCCGGCGCCGCTAGCGAAAGCACACCCGGGGCAGCGGCCCGGCCGGGCCCGACGACGCGCACGCTCGACGCTCGACGGGCCGTGCCCGCGGCGACTCTCCCTGTCGCCGTGGAGGACCAGGTCGAGCCCGCCATCGACAGGTACTCCTCCGGCCGGACGAAGTAGGTGCGCACACCATCGGCGAGGAAGAACGGGGAATCCACCGCACCGTACTGGCCGTACTGGTGGGCGTAGTGCAGGGTTCCCCTCATCGTCGACAGCAGCAGCCGCTTCGCCGCCGCGTCGCCGACCTGCAGCTCGAGCGAATCGAGATACCACCCGACGGAGTGATGCGACTGCATCGGCACCGGGACCGTGACCTCGCCTATCGGGTCGGTTACATCCACCGAGCTGGCCACGAGGTTGCCGCCGCACTCATCGAAGTAGAAATAGCCAAGGTAGCCCTCCGGCGCGTGGGCACTACCGACGCCTTCGGCCCAGTACTTGTTGATCCGGGCGCTGATGCGCAGCACGTTGTCCACGTCCACCCAGCCGGTGAAGTAGTGACGCGATTCTCCGTCGCTCGTGCTGTACGAAAGCTTGTCCTTGGAGGCAATCGCCCCCCGCCATCGGCCGGCCCGATAGTCACTCCACTTCATGCCGATTTCCATGAGATACCGGTCGCCGTACACGAGTCGCTCTTGCTCCACGAGCAGGTCGGCCAGTTCTGCTTCGAGCAATTCGATCGCCAGTTCGTGGTCGAGGCGCTCCTGCATCAGTACCGTCGCATCGTCATTCTTGATGTTGCCGGGGCCATCGACCTCGGAGCTGTCGCCGACGCCGCCCTCGAGCAGGTCGTCGATGTCGTCGATGCGGCGCCGATGCGCGGCGATCTCGCGGTTGATCTCGCCGGCGCGCTCCGGGTCGGAGATGACCTGCGTGGTGGTAACGGTCGTCGAGTTGGGGTTGTCCGCCTTGGTGAATTCCGGCCAGAACAGAAACAGCCGGCCATTGGCGACCACGGGGATCAGGTGATCGGCATTGATATCGAGCTCCACCGGCTCCCATGGCGTCCAGCGGGCGCCATCTTCGCAGCGCCGGTAGAAATACCGATGGGGCACATCGCGGGTGCGGCCAAAGACATGCAGCTTCGCCGGCTGTTCCTCGGTCTCTTCCTCGCAGTACGTCCCCATGATCTCGAGCTGGCTGACCTCGTCTACCTTGTGCAGGTATTGCAGGTAGAGCTCCTCCGCTCGTGCATGGGTGACCTCGTCCTGCAACAGCCCATCCTCGAGCTCCTGGAAAAAGACGGACTTGTCGTCGCGCCACTCGGGCTCGAGCCAATTCTCGGGCCACAAAAACACCTTGCGCGCCGCCTCCCACACACGGTACCGCTTGCGCCACTGCCACGCCTCGGCGTCCAGTCGCTCGAACGTGAAGGGTTCCAGATTCAGCAGGATGCGCTGCGCGAAGAGCTGCACAGCGGAATGCGCCAGCACGATGCGCGATGTTCGATCAATCGGCGATTCGTCGGGATCGATCAGGTAGTGGCGATAGAACGCGTCGCTGTCCTCCATGCCCAGCGTGGTCAGCGCGTGGCCGAGCAAGGCATCGCGCTTGAGCGTACGCAGTTCGTCCTGGATCGCCCCGAGGATCTCCAGCCACTGGTCGGGCTCGTAGGCCAGGGACAGGGTCTGCTTGATCGATTGGGTTTCCGCAAACGTCAGCTCGGCGATGGTCCAGGCATGCGCCTGCTCGGCGGCCACGCCCGTGGCTCGAATCAACGCGAACACGCGTTCCAGACCGATGAGGGCCGTCTCGTCTCGCATCGCGGCCGGCAGGCTCAAATTGAATCCGTTCGCACCCGTCAGGTAGGTCACGTCCGCGAGCGGCCAACCGGTCGATCCGCTGAGCTGCGCGAGAAAGTCGCCGAGCACGAAGCTCGTAGGCTCGCTGGCCTGCGCGGCGGTGGCCGCCGCGGCATTCTCCAGCAGTTCGAACAGCGAGTCCTCGAGCGAAAAGGTCGATGCCTGCAGGTTGGCTGCTGCGACGAGTCGGCGCCAGGGTTCGAACCGCGCCGACGTTTGCGGTGCTGTCGGCAGCTTGGCAATGTCGGTCCATCCCAGGCCGGGTCCCTGGTCCAGCACGAACGGCAGGAAGCTCAGGTCCAGTGCCAACCCGTTCCACGCCAGGCCGAACTTGTGGAGCTGCCGAAAGACGATGTCGAACTCCCGACGCGGAATGGGCGGCCCAGATGCCCCGATGTTCGCGGCGACGAGGACGTGGGCGAGCAGTTCCTTCCCCAGAGCGACGCGCTGCGTGAACAGCAGCGCTTCGAATGCCGCCGGGTCCACGGCCAGCACCGACCCGAGCGACTGGATTAGCGAAGCCGTCAGCTCGGGGGTGATTCGTGCGTCATCGATGGCGAGAATGCCGGTGAAGCTCGGGCTGATCGATTCAAGCCATGCGTCGACATCGGCCGTCGCCGGCGCGAGCGCCGCTACCGCAGCCGGTTCGTCCAGCAGCAGGTAGGCCAGCTGCTCGACCGAGCGCGTTCCAGCCTCGATCTCGGCGAACCGTTCGTGGAAACGGAGGGTGTCGATCGGGCTGGCGGCTTCCGACGACGTGCGCAGCGGCGCGACGCCTGTGATCGCGACGAGCCGCAGAACATCGCGCACGCTGACCTTCAGCGCCCGCGCCAGAGAGGCCACCCTGTACACCAGCGACGCGTTGGCCAGGTTCAGCACGACGTGCCCGCTTGCTGAGTCCCTGGGCAGCAACTCCTGCACGAGCAGCAGCAGATCGTCGGCCGTCAGCTGCGTGGCGCTCTGGATGTAGACAGCGTAGTCCGGCTGCAGCGTGCAGATCGGCGGTACGGCGCCGTCCGACTCGGCCAGCCAGGGGCTGAGGCTGGTGTCGACCGACGTGGTGATCGCCAGATCGGCGCGATCGGCTCGGAGCGCAAAAACAGCGTTGCGCAGATCGGGGCCCGCCCCCGTGTGCGTGTCGGGGAACAACGCCTCGTTCAGGTAGATCGCGTCATACCGTGACGGTTGTTCATCGTCGAACGCGTAGGTGTCCAGGTCGGCCCACAACGCCCCTAGCTCCGGCAGCGACAGACCCAGCGTCTGTCGCAGCGTCTGCACGTCGGCCAGCTTGGAGAAAAACCCGGTGGCATCGAAGTCGGCCACACCGAGCGCGTGGAGCACGCCATCGAGATCGTACTCGGAGCAGTCCAGGCGGCGCTTCACGCGCAGGAAGCGATGCAGCCGGTCGAGCAGCATGCGGAAGGGCTCCTCGACCAGTGCAACGCCCCCTTCGCCCACGAGCACGGCGCCGTCAACCGCGCACGGCGTCCCCGCGAAGCTCACTGAAATCAATCGCCCGGGATTGATGTAGCGCGTGTTGAGCAGCCGCAGCAGCGTGTCGTGGTCGATGTGCGCCTGTTCGAGGAGGGCCTCCACGAAGCCCAGCTGCGCCCCGAGCGTGCCGTTCGCCAGGTCGATGCCCCAGCGCGATGCCATCTCCTCCGGCCTCGTTGTCGACTGGCGAATCAAGTCGCGCTCAACGCTGCTCATTCCGAGTGCTTCGGTCGCGATCTGGAGAGCGCCTGCACCCGGCTTCGCGGGCATGGTCTTCATCAGCTCGTGACGGGCGACGCCCATCTGTTTGAGATAGCGCCGGCCTTCTTCGGCCCAGAGATCGAACGGCAGGCGGTCGAACGGGTAGCTGGACGCCCGCACGACGTCATACGCGGCGGGTTTCAGGTACTGCGGTTGCGCTCCAAGGAGCTCGCTGTCCCATGTCGTCTCGCCGATGGCGGCGCCCGACAAGGTCTTGCCGTCGGCGCTGGCGACGATGGCTTCCAGGATCTCGACGACCAGATCGATGTGCGGCAGCGGAGTCTCGGTGTTCTCGCAGGTCAGGAGCAGACTACCGAGATCGGGCCGGCGGGCGAGCAATTCGTCCAGCGCGTTGTTGCCGTTGGCGTCCACGGCCTTTTCCAGATAGGCCAGGCTGTCCACCAGATACGCCGCCGGGCTGAGCGTCGATTCGCACGGCGAGCACACGCATGCGTCGGGCGAGCCGAACAGCTCCTCCCATTCCGGCATGGTGATGGCCGCGACGGCCAGCGCCTGACTGGCGGGAACCGCGCTTGGAGGCTGCGGCAGTTGGAGCGCCGCGAGCGACAGCCGATTGAGCCCTGGGTGAAAACGCAGGTAGACGCTGAGCGCCAGCGACGTGACATGCACGGCCTTGCGATAGATGCGATTGGCGGTCCTGGCGTCGAGTACGGGACCCACACGGCGCATCAGGTTGCTGCGACCGAGGTAGGCGACCTGCGGCGCGGAACGCAGGCCGGCGCGCCACATCGGCTCGATCGTCGCCAGCTTGTCCTGGTCGAGCGCCACCAGGTGGAAGAGCTGCTCCAGCCGCAACACGTCGTCACGGGCCGTCTCGGGCAATCCACGCAACGCTTGCGGGCGTTCGCGCAGGAAGGTCAGCACTCGCTGATCGCGGAACTCGAAGTCCGGGTTCGCCGAGAAGAAGCGCGGCAGCGTGTCCTGCCCCGGCAGCGGATCGCGCGCGAGCTGCGCCGCCAGCGCGGGTGTCGGGTAGGCTTGCTCCGCCGCTCGATACAGCAGCCGCGCGTACGCCTCGCGCCGCTCACCCGCCGTGCCGCCGGGCAAGACTTCTTCAGGAATATCCACCGCGGCACTCTTCAGCACCGTGTCGCGCCAGTGCTCGACGCTGAAGGCCGCCACCTCGCGAGGCGCGCGCACGGCCAGGTCGCCGCGAAGGCGGACGGTCAAGGTTGTGTTCTCCCCCGTAAAGGACTGCAGTTCGAAAGCCGACTGCAGATCGGCGACCGTTTCGGCGCTGAAGCCGTCTTCGGACTCGAGCGCCTGCCAGAAGGCATCACCCGACTGGCCGCCCGCCGTGAGCCGTCGCGTGAATGCCACGCTCTGCTCGCCGTTCAGCGTCGTGGTTCCCATCAAATGGGCGTAGGGATTCTCCGGCCGGGCGAGATACGTCTGCTGCAGTTGCGCCAACTGCGTGCGTGTCGTCTCGTCGAGTGGCAGGTTGACGAGGTTGCGCGACTTCGCCTCCTCCAGCTGGGCCCACAGCCGGGCGAGCGGCCGGGCCAGCAGCGCATCGATGCGCGTCGGCTCACCACGCCGCATCAGCGCGTAGAAGAGCGCCGGCGGCGCGCCGAACTCGGCCGCCCAGCGCTGCGCCTTGACATAGAACGCCACCGTGGAACTGGCGAGATGGGCCTCGCGCGCGAGGATCAGAACGTCGGCAACCTCGAGACAACTCAGATCGTTGCCGTGAGAATCGAGCAGCGGCGCAAGGGCGCGGCGCACCCGCGAGTACTCATCAGGGCCGCGATAACGCTGTTGCCCGACGGAGAGGTTCACCGTCTCGTGCGGCAACGCGCGCAGGATCAACGGAGACTCGGCGAGCACCGTTTGCGCGGTCTCGGCGTCCCGCACTTCTACCTTCAGGTCGGCGCGGGTCTTGCCCCACGCCTCCAGCTGCGAGCGGTCGTAGGCGATCACGTACCGCCCGGCCTGGTCGGTGCGGACCTGGTTGACCCGGGTATCGACCAGCTCACGCCAGGTACAGAGCGCCCGGTCGTAGGCGCGCACCGGATAGGCCACCAGGGGCGTGCCGTCAGGCCGGACCACTTCGCCCTCGACGACGAACTGTTTGCCATCGCCGGGTGGTTCGGGAATGGGCACTGGCACCGGCACAGGCTCCGGCGCCCCCGGCGGCAGTTCGCCCGGCGTCGTCGGATGGGTCGGAGCAGTGGGAAGTGCCGCGTTGATCTGCCCGCGGAACGGAATGTCCACGACGCCCGTTTCGGACAAGCCGTGAACGCGCTGGAACTCGATGACCGCCCGTCGCGTGGTCTGTCCGAAGAAGCCGTCCCGGTCGGAAATCGTCGCGCCAAGGGTGCGCAAGTCGGTCTGGAGTTGGCGAACGTCCGCACCTTGCATGCGGAGTTTCAGATCGCGGCCTTCTAGATCCATCTGTTCCTACCTCGTTGAGCCAATCGCCTCAGTGCCCGAGACGCTGCTGAAGCTCCTGTTGTGCCCGGTTGTACAACTCAGCCAGCATTGGGGCGTCATCAAGGTTTGCCGGGATCTGGTTCTCGAGTACGACGACGTCGAGATACACTTTCAAGTCGCCCATCAGCGGCTTGGTGGTGTATTGCGTGGCAGTCGGAGATGCCTGATAGCCGAACACTCGCTGTTTGGCAGCCAGGTCATAGTTGATCCTCCAGTACTCGATAACACCAGTCAGCTCCTCGAGCTCTTCACGACTTACATCAGGATCTTGTATCTTTCCCAAAGTCTTCTGAAGCCCGCTGTAGGCGTTCACCCACGCGTCGACCCGAGCAGCTACATACAGGCCGGCTGCTTCGTTGAACAGCACGTCCGGAGCATCTGCCACCGCTCCTCCCTTCAACGGTGCATCTGTGTAGTACTCGATCCCGCGCTCGACGAGTGCCGTCACTTCGGGCAATTGATTCCGCGCAAAGAACGCGTGCGTCGCCTCGTGGTAGACCTCTGAAACGTTCGACTGCATTTCAATAGATAGGTCGCGCGGTGTGATCGTCGTGAGACTCGTCAGCGTCGCATGACGCAGCACGACTTCGTTGAACGCAGGGCTGTAGACTGCGGACGCGTCGTGCACGAAAGGCGTCGCGGCAGTCACGGTCTCCAAGTACGAAAACGTGGTGTCGCTTTCAAGCACACGAGCGAGCATCGACACAGGAAGACCGATGGCGGACAACTCGTCCGTCGACGATGCAATGATTGACTTGATCTCCACGTTGTCTCTCGGATTCAGTCCAGCGTCGTCATCTTGGCCGTGCGAAGTCACACTTCCTGCCAATAACAGCGCTACCACGATACCCACAGCAACGGGATGGCGGCCGTCCGGATCGACGAAGAGAATTGGGTTGTTTCTATTGGCCCGATAGAGATTGGGCCCGTCGATCGATCCGCTAGGGTCAGCGCTGATCCACCGCACTAACCATGGGCTGTAGTACCTGGCTCCATGGTATGAGAGCCCCGTCTCCTCGTCCCGCTCCTTGCCCGTATACCGATACCGCTTCGCCAGCGCGCTGATATTGGCGCCCACTCCCTGATACGACGTGCTGCCGTACGGAAAGTACTCCTCGTACGTGACGATTTCGCCCGTTCCGCTCAGCTCCAGGCTCGAGGAACCGAGATGGTTCCCGTATTGATAGCGAGTCAGGCGTGCCGGTGAGCCGTCGCTACCCTGCGTGCGCGATTCGACGAGCGCCACACGCTGATCCCCATCCATGATGTGCAGCGTCTCGCGCTCGAGGGTCACCGTGCGGCCGTCCGTGGCGTACTCGCGATAGACTTCACATCCTCCGAGGTAGAGACGCTCTTTGATGCGTTTTGCAGTTCCGCCTGCTGCGGCTTGCCCCTCCGTGACCTTTCGCACCCGCTGACCCGTGCCGTCGTATACGTAGTACGTCGTCTCCGGCGTGCTGCTGCCGACCACCTGGGAAGACGTGGCGGCCAGTTGATCCAGGTAGTTCCATTGCATCAGCGGCAGGTGCAGCATGCTGGTCATGCTGCCGTGGGCATCGTAGGTATAGGGCTCGACGTCCCCGTCACCGACCTGCGTCGAGCTCAATCGATTGCTCACCTTGTGCTCTTCGCCGACGATGACGCTGGCTTCGCGATACGCGTACGTGCGCGGCCAGCCGGGATGCGCCGGGTCCGTGCCGCGATGCTGCATCTCGAGAATGTTCCCGACGGCGTCGTAAACGTAGCACTCGCGATAGCGACCCATCGCGTTGCCGTCGCCGGGATGATCGAGCCCCGTGTGGAACGCGTTGAACGCACCGGGAGCGGTGGGCGGATTCGGCTGGTTGCCGTTCTGACCGAGGTGCTCGCGGCCTGTGGCTTCGATCAGCTGGTTGAGTGCGTCGTAGGTGTACTCGCTGCTCGGCTCCACCTGCCTATTGCGAAAGTAGATCGTCTGCTGCGCCTTGTCGCCCACGCGGGTAATGTTGCCCGCCGGGTCGTAAGTGTAGAAAAGATCTTGCAGCCGCTCGCTCCCGCGGAGCGTCTGCAGGTGGATGAGACGGAAGGTGAGCGGGTCGTATTCGTAGGACGTGCTGACGCTGTTGCCGTACGCGATCCGCTCGCGCTGTCCCTTGGCGCCGTAGTCGATGTTGATGATGAAGCGCGTCCACACCGGTTGACCGTCCAGCGTCTCGCCACGCAGATTCGCGTCGACGGCGTTGAGCAGATTGGCCTCGTTGTAGGCGGGTCGAATGACGCTGGCGTCCGGTGTGGTCAGCGTGCTGGGTCGGTTCAGCGCATCGAAGCTCGTGCTCGCGTTGAACACTTCCGGCTCCAGCGCCACAGGCGCCGACCAGTTCAGGGTGCTCTTGTAGTCGACGCCGAGCTGACGGCTGCTGCTCGTCGGGTTTCCTTTGAAGTCGTAGTCGCCGGTGGTGACAACGCCAGCGCCGTCGAAGGACTGGTAGGGCTTCCCGAGCAGGTTGTTCACTTCCGCGTTCGGTTGGCTCTCGCCGTACACCGTCCTGGCGACCAGCAGCTCCGCCCCGCCGCTTTCCTGCAGGTGGACTTCGATTGGCCGCCGCAGCACGTCGTACGTCGTCCGCAGCCGATGATTGCGGCTGTTCCAGCCGTAGAGTGGCTTGCCCGCCGCATCGGTCAGCATCCAGCGCTGATCGGTGTCCATGCTGGCGGAGCGGATCTGGCCGCCGAGCATGTCGTAGTCGTAGCGCATGACGCTGCGGTCGAGGGCATCGATGACGTCGCGTTGGTTGCCTTCGATGTCGTAGACGACTCGCGTGCTGTGGAAGGCTTCCTCGGGCGACGCATTGGTCCGCTGGAACCGGTTGTGCGCAACCGTCAGGAAGGTGCGCCCGAGCGAATCCATGTAGGCAACGCCTGGCGTGTCGGCATGGACGGCCGCTTTGATCGCAGCAGCCTGCTCCTCCGCTCCCATGGCGCCGCCGGCGCGTTGCGCATGCCATCCCGGCAGATACTCCGCATCGGGGAGACGGCTGAAGTAATCGCGGACTGCGGGAACGTCCCTGGGATCGGCGATGAGGACCGTGTCGTTCACATCCCAGGTTTCCTGCCGCCACGGATCGAAGGCCACCCTCTCCCAGGTGTGATTGGGGTGAAGCGTGGCCACGACCCGACCGACGGGGTCGTAGAACAGCACCGGGCTCACGCCCACCGTGCGCGCGAACTCGAATCCGTGAGTACTGCTGAAGAACGGCTCGTACTGTCGGACAGGTCTGCCCTTGTTGTTGAAGATCGTCCAACCGCTGCCGACCCAGCGCGGATCGACGACCGGCCCGCCGGCCACGAGCGGTCCAGGCTCGGCTTGAATCTTCTTTTGAATCTCGCGCCCGAAGCCGTCCGAGTAGGAGAAGCCGTGTTGAATCTTGGTACGCTCGTCGAACTGAAGGTCGGCCTCGTGGGTTTCGCGTGCCAGCGTGTAGACGACAGCAGGCTGAGGCTGCGCCGCGTCCCGAGTCCGCTGATACGCGAACAGGTCGTAGACCAGCCGGGTGGTGGCCTGTTGAAGGAGCGCGTGCGGATCGATGAACGGATTCTGGAGATGCGCGAGAGTCGTCGCGTCGTCGAGATCGTTGACGAAACCATCCAGAGAATCACCTTTTCCCTCGCCGTCCTTGCCCATGACCGCCGTGCCTATCACCTGGCCCAGCGCATCGAACGCCGCCTCGGAACGATTGCCGTTGGCGTCGGTGACCAGGCGCGGCTGCAGCACGCGGTAGTCGTGCGCGGCAGCTACCACATTGCCGAGCGCATCGCGGACTTCCCTGACGAACAGGTCGTGCACGTCATAGGCGACAACGCCCTCGGTTTCGAACCCGTCCCTGTGGAACGGATCGCGGAAGCGATGCGGCAGGAAGCCGTGTTCGCGGGCGTGGGCCAGTTCCGTCGCCGGATCGTCGGCCGTTCCCGGTGAAAAGAAAATGCGTCCAGAAGGAATCCACCAGCCGGAGTCGCCATCGGCGTGGACATATCGCCCTTCGGTTTCGAGCATCGCGTCGGTGACTCGTCCTCCGTAGACTCGGGCGACGAGCGCCGGTGTGAACGCCAGCTTGTAGCTCTCACCGGGCAACGCGAGCGACTGAAGCTGGCCCATCGGCAAGAGCGCGAGCGGATCGCCCTCAGTCGTACCCAGGTCGTTCGGGCGGTACAAGGTCCGAACGTGCTCGATCAAGCGCTTCTGTGAAAGGACAGGGTCAGGAGTGGCCTCGTACGAGATCACTGCTGCCGATCCCACGGCACTGACCACCTCATCGAATGTGAAGCGGCTGGCGCCCGACTCGAGCACCAGGTTGGTGAGCTCGTAGGTGCGGCTCTCACTCGTCGCCGGCGTGCGGTATGCCTCGTCGAGATCGATCGGATTGGTGAAGCTGTGCTCGGTGCAGCTCGCGAGGATCTTCGACTGCCTGAGCTGGTCTTCCGCCGATAGGACCGTGTCCGGTTGCCCGCGGCCGTAGCCGATGGCCGCGGACTTCAGGACGTTGCCGAACTCGTCCACCTCCAACGTCAGCGTGTGGCTCACGCGCGGATCGGACAGGTCGCGCTCGTAGTGGGTGCTGAGGGCCTCGCGCGGATGCGTAAAGAACACGCTGTGGAGGTTGTCGGCGCGGGGTTGCAGGACCCGAATGGTCAAGGTCTGCTCGGTGACGATGTAGGGGTGCGCTTCGTTGTCCGTCCCGTCGAGCGCGTACACCTCCTGGCGGAGCATCGCCCCCTTGAGCGCACGCCAGGCCTCGCGCTGTTCATCGACCGTCAATCCGGCTGGAAGGATCGTGTCATCCAGCAGTCCGTCGAAGAGGTTCGAGACGTGTTCATGAGCGAGGTGGGCGCCCGTGTGGAACCACGTGCGCGTGAGGACGGGCGGGACGTGTGACGACCGATCGATATTGGTGCCGACCGGAAGCTCCCCACTCTCGGTCAGCGTGGCGAGCTCCTCGGTATCGGTCTGCTCCACCATGGCGAACCCGCGAAACTCGCGCTCGACGCCATCGAAGTAGCCGTGGTGATACGCATATCGCGTGACGAAGCGATTGCCGCTGATATGGTCGTAGGTCTCCGTTCGCTCGACTACGTGGACAGGAAAGGGGAGGCGTGTGATCCAGGGCTGCCCGGCCAGCTTGTCCGCGAGATAGAACCGGGTCGATGGCGCGTACTCGATGCGCGTGTCCGCACCCAGGTTGTTGACGCACGTGACCAGCAGGTGCGGTTTCTGCCCGCCCATGAGATCCACGTACCGGATCGGCCGACGGGCATGCCCCGCAAGCGGCGACGACCACACGAGGCACGCAGTACCGTTCCCCAACAGGTCCGCCACCTGAACCGCCGACACGTCATCGACTGCTGGAAAGCCCGTCAGGCGGACGCGGTCGCTCCACCGATTGCCTGACTCGTTGAAGTAGACATCGACGCCATCCCTTGCGAGGTAGATGATGTCGGTGGTGCCGGAGCCGTCGATATCAGCGGCCCTGACGCGCCGCTGATCGAAGTGGTCCGGATGGTCGAACCACGGCGCGTTGTCCATGGTAACTTTCGCGCCGAAGCGGCCGTATCCGAGGCTGGGCCAGTAACAGATCTCCCCATTGCGAACGCGCACGAGATCGTTGAGTCCGTCGCCGTTCATGTCGGCGGCAGACAGCGATTGCGTGCCGTCGGCCAGCAGCACGCGCGGACCGCGCTCCTCGTCCAGCGCGTGCCACACGTTTTCCGCTTGGGCGAACCCTGCCTCGCCAAGCGATGGGTGCCAGCAGAACGCTTCATTCTCGGTGATGAGGATGTCGGCGTGGCCATCGCCGGTGAGATCGAGGAACCTGAGATTGGGATTCGCCCAGTCGATGCGAGGCAGAGACGCGAATGCCTTGAAGGGCTCCCAGCCTTCGTCGCTCGTCCGCTCGTAGAAGCCGGGAACCGGACCGGCGAAATCGACGAGCTCGAGCTGACCATCGCCGGCGAGATCGAGCCACTGCGGGCGTCCGCCGCTCAGGGCCAGGATCGAAGGCCGATCGGCTACCCGCTCTACCGATCCGAGCGCAACCGTCGCGGTGTCAGGTTCCGCATCAATCGATACCGAGGCTGGACTCAGATTGCGCTTGTAGTACAACGCGCCGCCATGCTCGGAGAGAATGCCGGGCAGCCCTTCGCCGTGGAGATCGACCCACTGGTAGGTCGCTCCGTCGAGTCCAACGGGAAGGTTCTCGAGGCTGGCGTCGTTGACGTCCTTGACGTCGGTACCGATCGTCGGCTTGCTGTATTCGAATTCCAGCGGCGGAAGCGATTTCTTGAGATAAGAACCGTCGCCGAGGCGTGCATAGCCTGATTGCGTGACCGAGCGCACGAACGCGAACGTCGGCGTGGGTAGACCGTCCGGTTCATTTCCAGAGGAGTAGCTGAAGTCGGTAGAGCGCACCAGACAGTCCTGAGTACCCAGTTGCTCCGGGAAGTGGTGGAACATGAGCACGCGCTGGCACAAGCGATAGGTTCGTACTTCGAAGCCGGCGCGGTACGTCGAGAACGGGTCGTCACGCCGTGTCCACGTGCCGGGCTCGGCGCGGGGCAGCGGTATCGCCGGGTCGTGCTCGCCGTAGTCGAAGACGGCTTCGAACAGCCAATCGTCCGGCAGCGCCGTGAAGAGTGCGTCAGCCGTAGCGGTGAAGTATGGAGTGCGATTTCCGTAGCGAAGGCGCTTCAGATAGCGGTTGGTCCCGCGCGAAGCCGCAGTGCGGTTGCGCTCGTGGACCGCGGAGAGATCGATGCCGCCCGAATTTTCTTCTTTGTATTCGTACTCAATCGCATTCCCCTTGTCGTCGTGGCTCTCGCAGATCAACCAGCTGAAGATGCGGGCCGGACGATCGGGATCGGCGATTCGGCTGTTGGAGGTCTTGCCGTACCAGGTGGTGATGTTGCCTGGCGATATCGAGCGCCAGAAGACATCGGCCGGATCGGAGCGGCTCGTCCAGCGCTCGATGCGTGCAAACAGTCCCTCGACTCGAGGACGATGATCACGAACGACGTACGTAGTGCCATCGACGGTGCGAGTGGCTTCTTCGATCACCCACTCGCCGGCATTGTTCCGCTCGAGCTTTGGAACCAGGTCCTCGGCGCCAGACAGCACGAAGACGTCCGATGGCTCGTCGCAGTATCGCGGCAGCCCTTTGTCGGTCTTGCGCGTGACGGCGGGAAGGGAGAGATTCCAGCCGAAGCCGAACGGACCGTTCCCGGAACCTGAATCGTAGGAGAGCGCGAGTTGCGGACCGAACCCTGAACGCCCAGGGCTCATGGGGATCGGGATCGTCAGCGAGCCCGTGCCGTTGACGGGATTGGCGCCGAACTTCTCGCCTAGGCCGCGAACGGCGCCGCCGCCCTTCGGCAGTGACACAGCGGGAGCGGCAACGAGATGCGCACGGCTTTGCTCAGCCGTACCAGCTGCAGAGGTGCTAGCGCGCATGGTCGATCGTTTCCTGCTTCGGATCGCGTCGTGTGGCAGGGAAGTCGGACAATCGACTGATCCTGGCGACCCGCGCGCGGTGCGGGGGTGCGACATGCGGTTTCGGCACCATCATCGTCGACTCCACCAGCAAGGTCGACGATGCGCAGGCGGCTGGCGGGAAGCCCCTATCTGCAGGAGTACTACGGCACCGTGGAATGGTCGGTGCGCGCGATCTACAGCGACCACGTGGGCTGGTTCGACGGCAACGCCACCCGGCTGTTCCCCATGCCGGACAAAGATCGATCACAGAAAATCGTCGCGCTCGCCGGCGGCGTGCCCCAGGTCCTTTCCAGCGCGCGAGACGCACTGACCAAGGGCGAGTTCCGCTGGGCCGCCGAACTGGCAGACGTCCTCTTGGACGTCGACGCCGGCAACGTCGACGCGAGGCGAGTCAAGGCACAGGCCTTGACCGAGCTCGGCGAGCGCCAGACGAGCGCGAACGCGAGGAACTACTACCTCTCGGTTGCCCAGTACCTGCTGCAAGGCCTGGCGCCACGGTAGGCACCGGCGCGAATCCCGATGACAGTCGGCTACTCTTGGGTATGCCCTTGAAGTCGATTCGCGCCTGGCTTGGCGTCGATCGCCCGGAGAAGGACGAGTTCGCGCCGCTCCGCGAGACGCTCGACGCGCTGGATCATCTAGAGCCCGACCGTGCCCGGTATCTCGGCGCGTTTGCCTACCTGCTCGGCCGCGTCGCGCACGCCGATCAGCATGTCTCGCCTGAGGAAACGCGCGCCATGGAGGCGCTGGTCCGCGAACAGGGCCAACTGCCGCACGACCAGGCGCTGATCGTGGTGCAGCTGGCGAAGACCAGCAACCTTCTGTTTGGCGGGACGGCCAACTTCCTCGTCGCGCGGGAGTTTTCCGCGCTGGCGACCGACGACCAGAAGCTCGCGCTGATGCGGTGCTTGTTCGAGGTGTCGGCCACAGACGAGGCGATCTCGATCGCCGAGGAGGGCGAGATCCATCGCATTGCCAACGAGCTTCGGATCAATCCGCCCGATCTGGTCGCGCTGCGCCTGGCCCATCGGCGCCACCTGCCCGGGGTGTCGCGCGAGAAACCCGTTCCCCGCGCGTAACCGTCCTCGTCGAACGGTTCTGTCTGCCGCGCCGACTCAGTCCGCGCCGAGGATCTGATCGCCGCCGGCAGACGCGAAGGCGTCGAGGGCGAGCGCATGCTCCTGCTCGGCGCGGCGGAGGACGGCGACGAACGCGGGCAGGTGCCGAACCGGGTCGAGCCATTCGTCCGACGCCAGCAGGGGATGGCACCAGAAGCCGGCCGTGGTCGCGCGCTCCAGCAGCGCGACGGCCTGGTCGCCGGCGCCGA
>DAINCF010000033.1:0-22812 GCA_036732565.1 Vicinamibacterales bacterium | reverse complement strand
GACCGAGATGAAGGAGAAGAAGGCGCGCGTCGAGGACGCCATGCACGCGACCAAGGCGGCCGTCGAAGAGGGCATCGTGCCCGGCGGCGGCGTGGCGCTGATTCGCGCGGGCAAGGCGCTCGAGTCGCTGAAGCTCGACGGCGACCAGGGCGTGGGCGTGCAGATCATCCGCCGCGCGATCGAAGAGCCGATGCGCTGGATCGCGAGCAACGCCGGCGGCGAAGGTTCCATCGTCGTGCAGAGGGTCAAGGAGATGAAGCAGGACGAAGGCTTCAACGCCGCGACCGACACCTACGAGGACCTCGTCAAGGCCGGCGTCATCGACCCCGCAAAGGTCGTCCGCAACGCGCTGCAGAACGCCTCCTCGATCGCCTCACTGCTGCTCACCACCGAAGCGCTGGTCTCCGAGATTCCGGAGGACAAGAAGGAAGCGCCAGCGATGCCGGGTGGCGGCATGGGCGGGATGTACTAGAGGACGCAGGGCAGGCCTGAAGGCCTGCGCTACGTACACCAGGCAGGCCGGAAGGCCTGCGCTACGTAGATCAGGCAGGCCTGAAGGCCTGCGCTACCTACGTTAATGAGAACAACGCCCGGCGGGCTCGCGCTTGCCGGGCGTTTTCTTTGTCTACCGAGCGAAGCGGACGCGGAACAGCTTCGGCCAGAGCTTGCCGGTGATGAGGAAAGTCTGATCGGCGGGATCGTAGGCGATGCCGTTGAGGACGTCGGTCCCGGCTCGCTCGCTTGGAGTCAGGAGCGCCGACGAATCGATCAGCGCGAGCACGCGACCGGTCTTCGCGTCGATGCGAACGATCGTGTCGGTCTGCCAGACGTTGGCGTACACGAGACCGTCGACGCACTCCAGCTCGTTGAGATTCGGCACCGGCCGTCCATCCATCGTCACCGGAAGCGTCCGGGCGACGGAGAAGTCGGACGGTTGACGAAAGGTGAGCTTGTCGCTGCCGTCGCTCATGACCAGCTGACGGCCGTCGTGGCAGAGCCCCCACCCTTCCCCACGATACGTGAGCTCCCCGGTCTGCTTGAACGTCGCGGCGTCGTAGGTCAGGACCTTCTCGTTCTGCCACGTGAGCTGGAACAGGCTGGTGCCGATCTGCGCGAGACCCTCGGCGAAGATCGGCGGCGCGACGTCGACGGAGCGGACCACGCGGCCGGTGGCGACCTCCACCTCACGCAGCGTGGATCGACCGACGAGGCCGGTGCTCTCGAACAACGTCTTCCCGTTCAGCACGAGACCCTGCGTGAACGCGCCGCGATCGTGCGGATAGCTCTGCACCACTTGCGCACGCAGACGCGGCGTCTGCTGGCCGGCGCCGCCTTGTGCATGCAAGGCACCAGCGAGTGCGACGAGAAAGACGACGATCGACGACTTCATCGGGGCAGGCTCGCCAGGAATTGCTGCAGCTCCTGGCCCCAGATCGCGGGAATGGAGTGCGTCCCGTGCCCACGCGTCTTGTCGGTGATCGGCAGCAGCACGAAGCGGCCACGTTTGACCTTGCCGATCAGGGCCTCCATCATCGGCAGCTCGGGTGGATTCACGAAGTCGTCGGCCGAATTGATCGCGAGGAGCGGCGCGGTGATCTTCTCCAAATGCGGCGACGGATCGTAGTCTTCCGACGCGCGGAAGTAGTAGATCATGTCGTTCGCATCACTGGTCTTGGTCCGCGACGCGATTTGGTCCGCCAGCCACTTGTCGGCGGCCTCGGCTGTCGAAAACTGCTTTTGCCATTGCATCGGCACGCTGGTCGCGAGGAGCAGAAACCCGAGCGCGCTGGCCATCCCGCGCGGCGGTTCGGTGTAGTCGCCGTTCTTCCACGTCGGGTCCGTCACGATCGCGTCGACCAGCGCCTTCCGCCACACGCGATTACGACCGGCGATCTCCACGGGATTGCTCGCCAGCGGCACGAGGCCCGCGGCGAAGCTCGGATACATGTGGCCCCACATCCACGTGTGCATCGCGCCCATCGACGTGCCCATCACCAGACGCAGATGCGAGAGCCCCAGGCCCTCCGTCACCAGGCGATGCTGCAGCCGGACCATGTCGGTGTATCGATAGCGTGGGAACGTCATCCGGAGGCCGTCGCTCGGTTTGCTCGACTGTCCGTGCCCGATGTTGTCCGGCAGGATGATGAAGTAGCGGTTGGCATCCAGGGTCTGACCGGGGCCAAAGAGACCGCCACCATACGTGTCGCTGAGAAAGCCACGTCCCGAGCCGCCCGTGCCGTGCAGAATCAGCACGCCGTTGCGGACGACGCCGTCAGCATCCTGCCGCGGCTCGCCGACGGTGCGGTAATGGATCTTGACCTCGCCAAGCAGTTCCCCACTTTCGAACCGCACGTCGCGCGCCACGAAGTCGGCTTCGCGCGCGGGCGGAACGCTCTGCGCGGACGCCACCACGGGCGCGAGGGCGAGTAGCCATACGAGAAGGGATCTGATCATTTGCGTGTCGGCATCAGCGCCGCAGCGCCGAGGATGAGGCCACCAAGTCCGAGACCGATTGCCATACCGGCAAGCGTAGTCGATGCGCCCCGATGCGGGAGGGCGAGGTTGGCCGCGCGCAGCTCGCGCTCACCTTCGAGCAAGCGTGCCCACGCGAACACGCCGATCAGCATCAATCCGATTGACGCACAGACAACCGCTAGCCACAGACGACGGCCGCGCATGCGCTATCGGAGGGTGAACGTCAGCTCGATGGTGATGATGACGGGGACCGGCTCACCGAGGCGTGTGCCGGGGATGAAGCGCCATTGACGCGCGGCCTTGGCGGCCTCCTGATCCAGACCGAAGACCGGATCCAGCGACTTGATCACGCGCACGTCACCCACCGTCCCGTCCGCCATGACGACGCACTCGATCCAGGCGACGCCCTGGACCTTCGCGCGCATCGCATCGGCGGTGTACTGCGGCTTGACTTCGCGGATCACCTTCGGGACCGTGATGCCCGAGCCTGGCCGATAGGCGCCGCCGCCCGCGCCACCACCAAAGCCCGGCCCGAGCCCGGAGCCTTGCCCCGATCCGATGCCGGTGCCAGTGCCTGTGCCGGCGCCCCCGTTCGTGCCGGTCCCTTGCGAGGTGGTCTCCACCGACAGGTTGGCGCTTTCGATGACGCCCGGTAGCGTCTGGTCCGCCGACGCGAGTGCCTTCGCGGGAATGCTCAGGTCCTGCTCGACGGGTGGCTCTTCCTTTTTCGGCGGCTGAGGCTTGGTCGGCGCGGGCTGCTGCACCGGAACGGTCAATCTCTCTTTGCCGGGAACCTCGGCCTTTCGAGGCGGTTCGGGCGCCTTGTTGCCGCCGCCGCCACCGCCGCCGCCCGGTCCCGGCTCGGCCAGCCAGATGAGCCGATCCAGCGACAGGTCGGGAGGGGGCTCGAACGCCGCGGGCTCCGGCCGATAGCGAATGACCAGAATCGTGATGATGACCATCACGATGTGCGCCCCGACGGACGAAGCGACGCCCACACGCGACTGTCGCTGCTCGAACCCGAAGTGCACTTCCACCGGCCGATCGGCCAGCACGTGCAGTTCGTGCGACGGCGCTTCTGGAGAGCCCGAATCGGTGAGGCGAGACGTGTCCGGCATGCGTAAAGACCGACGGTCGTCCGTATTCCCAGTTTTCATTGTGACTGAGGCTACGGGGCCTGACAAGAGCAAAACTCGCGCCTATTGTGTCAGGTAGCCACGACGGGCCCTCACGGCCACCTTGGGCCGCGACACTGTCACTTCCAGGCGGCGCCATGCGGCTTTCTCGCCCCATGCCGCGGCCGGCTCGTAGCCGAGCAGGTACTGCCACCGCAGGTCCTCGGCCACCGTTTGCAGGGTCCGCGTGAGCGCTTTCGCGTCCCGTAAGTGAAACGCGCGCCCGCCGCTCAGGCTGGCCAGATCGGCGAACAGCGGCGCCTCGTCGCGCCCGATCGTGATCGGGTAGAGCAATACCTGCGATCGTTGCACCCGCGCGGTGACATCGGCCGCCGTCGCGCGGCTGTAGCGATCGCCAGCGTCCGACAGCAGGACAATCGCACGGCGTCCCGGCTCGGGCTCGAGGAGATCGATGCCCTCGATGATCGCATCGTGCAGCGAGGTCGAGCCCCAGGGGTCGATGCTCTGCAGCGCGGCAACCAACGGCGCACGGTCCACGCCCAGCGGTGCCAACACTTCGACCTGGCTCCCAATCCCGACGAGCATCGCGCGATCGTCAGGTTTGAGCGAGGCCAGAAAGACCCGACCCGCCGTCCGCGCCATGGTCAGCGGCGTGCCCGCCATGCTGAAACTCCGGTCGATGACCAGCGCCACCGTGGCGGGAAACTCGCCCGCCGCGAACGTCGTGATCTTCTGCGGCACACCGTCCTCGAGGACCGAGAAGTCCTGGGCGCCAAGGTCCCGCACTGGATGCCCCCGGCCGTCCACGGCGCTCGCGTAGACCTCGACCTGGCGGATCGTCGTCTTGAATTGCGGCTCTTGGCCGGGCGCCTCGTCGAGACGTCCCGTAAGTGGCCGACCGGCAAGGACTTCAAGTATCGTGGGGGTGCGGGCCGGCTCGGCGGCGGGAGGTGCTAGAATCAATGCGATCGTGACCGCGAGGCACGATCGGAGGAAGCAACCCATGGGCCCGATTGGTATTCCAGAGCTGCTGATCATCCTGGCGATCATTGTCCTCATCTTCGGCGCAAGCCGCCTGCCGGAGATTGGGAAGGGCATTGGCCAGGGCATCAAGAACTTCAAGTCCTCGATGAAAGACACGATCGAGGACCCATCGAAGGCACACAAGGAGAGCTGAGCTCGCCGCGGGTCACAAGAGCACCCGCACATCCCCCACCCGCCGTGTGACTCGTTCGCGATCGAGCCACTCCAGCAAGGGTATCGCGAACTTCCGCGACACGCCGTACCGCTGCTTGAACGTCGCCACGTCTACCGTGACGCGTGCGGTCGCTGACGTCTTCATGGTCTGCACATCAGCCTTGAGTCTGGCCAGCGCGTCTGGATGGAACACCAGACCGCCGATGCGCGCGAGCGCCTTCTGACGCACCATCAACTCCAGCATCCGCTGCGCGACGGAGATGTCGAGGCCGGTCGCAGCGATGGCCAAGTCGGGCGGCGTCAGCCCGCCCTCTCGATAGGCCTCGTCCAGCGTCGTGTGAGCGTGCCGCTCATCGTTCGAGAGCCCGGCGGCATGCTGCGACAGTGCCAGCCGATCGCGCGCGATGAGCGTGCCGGTCGCGCGCAGCTGCGTGACCACCCACTCGAACACCGCGGGGTCGGCACGCGCGAACAGCCGCTCGCGCGCTTCCTCTCGCGGAAGACCATCGCCGAGCGGATCGCGCCGATGAAAGTCCTGCACCAGCGCGATCAGCCTGGCCGAGAGGTCGTCGACGGTGGCGGCGGCCACGAGGCGGCCGCCGATCTCGACGATCGCGTGCCCGCGCTCGAGCTCCGAGGCCACGCGTCCGAGACCATCGCGAGGGACGCCGCCGCGCGAGACCAGCTCGCCGAGCGCCAGGCCCTTGGCGCCGCGGTCGCGCACCATCGACGCCAATGCCGAGAGATCGTCTGCCGAGAAAGCCGCCAGGATGCGCAATCGTTCGTAGGCCTCGGCGCCTCGTGGCGCCCTCAACGCGGGGTCCGCATCGAGCACACGTCCACCGGCCACCGTCATCGCGTGTGACGCCGAGCGCACGATGAAGCGATCGCCGCGCGTGATCGCGACCGGCGAATCGAGACGGATGCGCACCAGCGCTCGCGCCCCGGGCCCGATCTCGCTTGCCTCGCCGAAGCCTCGCCGCGAAGGCGAGCCTGCCTCCCCAACGAGCACCAGGCGGCCGAAGGCGTCGGCGGTGCCCGTGTGGAAGCGGATGCGCTCGCCATGACGAAGCGGATGCGCCGATGGCAAGACGTCGATCTCGACATCGAGTCGACGCGTGACGGTCAGCAACCCAGGTGCAGCCAACGTCTGCCCTCGCGTGATGTCTGCCACGTCGACACCCGCAAGGTTGACGGCCACTCGATGGCGTGGGCCCACCTCCGTCTGCGGCGCCCCGTGCAGGTGCAGACCGCGAACCCGCACCGTGCGCGATCCCGGCAGCACGACGAGCTCATCGTTCACGCGCAATCGTCCACTCTGCAGCGTCCCGGTCACGATCGTCCCGAACCCTGTCATCGAGAAGACGCGATCGACGGGCAGACGCGGGGCGTCTCCTTCCCCGCTCTCCTCGCTTGTCGGCCGACCTGTCCGCCGGCGCGCGATGCGCGAAGGTGGAAGCCTTGGCGACGGCGGCGCCGAGAGCGCAACCAGCCTGGCGCGCAGCGCGTCCAACCCCTGCCCCGTCTGTGCTGAGACCGGAACGATGGGTGCGTCTTCGAGGAAGGACCCGCGTACGAGATCACGAATGTCCTGCGTCACGATGTCGAGCGTCTGATCCTCGACAAGGTCAGCCTTCGTCACCGCGATCACGCCGCGCGTGAGCTGCAACAACCGGCAGATGTCGAAGTGCTCCCGCGTTTGCGGCATCACCGACTCGTCGGCCGCCACGATCAGCATCACGGCGTCGACTCCGCCCACGCCCGCCACCATCGTTTTCACGAAACGCTCGTGCCCCGGCACATCGACGAACGCGACGGTGAGGTCTCCTATCGCCGCATGCGCGAAGCCCAGCTCGATGGTGATGCCGCGCTCCTTCTCCTCCTTCAACCGGTCAGGATCGATGCCGGTCAGCGCCTGCACCAGCGCGCTCTTGCCATGGTCGATGTGTCCCGCTGTTGCAACCACCACGTAGCGCGCCTTCGGCGCCTGGGCCGCTTCGCGGTCGGCCTCGCTTCGTTCCGTGCGCGGCTTCGTCGTTGGTTCGGCCTTCATTTCCCCCGCTTCTTGCTCCGCTCCTTTTTTCCGAGCCGTTGCTTGCGCTTTCGCCGCTGTTCGGGCGTGGCCTTGCGCTGTTCCTTCTTGGGGCGCACGCGACTGCGGGCCGGTCCGCGGCGGCGCTCGTCCTCGGCCACTACGCGCAGCACATCCTCCATGCCCAAGTCGATCTGCCGCCGCTCGGTGTCCACCCGGACGACCTGCACGCGTACCCGATCGCCCAGGCGGTAGACCTTGCGCGTGTTCTCGCCGAACAGCGTGTGGGTCTTCTCGCTGTAGCGATAGTAATCGTCGGCCAGCGTCGAGATGTGGACGAGCCCCTCGACGAAGTGTTCGACGAGCTCTACGAACAGGCCGAAATTGGCCACACCCGTGATGTAGCCATCGAAGACGTCGCCGACCTTGTCGGCCATGAAGCGGACCTTCTTCCACTGCACGAGCTCGCGCTCGGCTTCGTCGGCACGACGCTCCATTTCCGACGTGTGCCGCGCGATCTCGGGCAGATCGTCTTCGAGCTCTTCCTTCCGCTGATCCGTCACGTCGCCGCGTCTCTGCTCCCGCAATAGCCGGTGGACGACGAGATCCGGATACCGGCGAATCGGTGACGTGAAATGCGTGTAGCTCTCCGCCGCCAGGCCGAAATGGCCGCGGTTGAGCGCGTCATAGCGCGCCTTCTGCATGGTCCGCAGCATCAGGAATGCGATCGGGCGCTCCTCGGGCGCACCGCGAATCTGGTCGACCAGTTTCTGGAAGTGCTTGGGTTTGATTGCGCCCGCCGTCGACGTCAGACTGAACCCGAGCGAGCTGACGAACTCCTCGAACTCCGCGACCTTCAAGGGATCCGGCGCCTCGTGCACCCGATACAGCGCGGGCATCGCGTTGATCTCGAGATGGCGGGCCACGGTCTCGTTGGCCAGCAGCATGAACTCTTCGATCAGGCGGTGGGCGACGTTGCGCTCCGACGCGACGATGTCCGTGATCGTGCCGTCGGTGTCGAGAATGATCGACGGCTCGGGCAGATCGAAGTCCACGGAGCCGCGCCGGCGACGCCGGGCGTTGAGGATCTCGAACAGCTCGTGCATCAAGGTGAACTGCGGGACGAGCGCCTCGTAGCGCGCGATCGTCTCGGGAACGCGATCGGTTCCGTGGTGGAGAATCGCGTTCACGTCGGTGTAGGTCATTCGCTCGGTGCTGCGGATCACGCCGTCGTGGAGCTCGTAACGAACCACCTGGCCGTTGCGATCCACCTCCATGAGGCACGATTGCACCAGCCGATCGACGTGCGGGCGAAGGCTGCACAGACCGGTGGCCAGGTCGGCCGGGAACATGTGCACGGCGCGCTCGGGAAAGTACACCGACGTCGCGCGCTCGTATCCTTCCGTGTCCAGCGCACTGCCCTCCTCGACGTAGTGCGCGACGTCGGCGATATGCACGGCCAGCCAGTAGTGTCCGTTCGGCAGGCGCTCAATCGAGATCGCGTCATCGAAATCGCGGGCGTGCTCGCCGTCGATGGTGACCACGGGGCGATCCCGGAAGTCGGTCCGCCCCTTGAGATCCCGCTCGCGAACCTCGGTGCCGAGCCGCCGGGCCTCCCCTATCGACGCATCGCTGTGCTCGTCGGGAATGCCGAACTTTCGAATGATGATCTCCGTGTCGACGCCAGGCGCCTCGATGTCCCCGAGGACGTCGACGATTCGTCCAGCCGGACCACGAGTCGGCGTCGGCCAGCGGGTAACGGCCACCGAGACCATCTCGCCGGCCTTCGCGCTGCCCCGCTCATTCCTCGGGACCTGCACGTCCGCCGTGAGGCGCCGATCGAACGGCACGACGTAGCCGAGGCCGGACCCGTCCTCCTCGTAGCGCCCAACGATCGTCTCGGTGCCGCGTTGCAGCACCTGGACGATCTGCCCTTCGGCCCGGCCATCGTCGCGATAACGCTCGACCCGCACGACGACGCGATCGCCGTGGAGGGCCTCGTGAAGATTGGGCGCGGCCACGAAGATGTCGCCGCGGACGCCCTCGAGCGGCCGTTCGGGAACGACGAACCCGAAGCCCGAAGGGTGGCCCTCGAGACGACCGACCACGAGATCCATCCGGTCGGCGAGTCCGTAGTGCCGCCCGCGCACCAGTACCAGCGCGCCTTCGTCGACGAGCGACTTCAGATGCCGTTCGAAGGTGCGTCGCTCGTCGCGCGGCACCCGCAGAACCCGCATCAGCTCGCGTGCGGTTGCCGGGTGATGCACACGTGCCCGGATCTGTTGCAGAAGTTCGTCACGAGACGACATGGGGTGATGATGGCATACAAGAAACTCGTGGCTCGGTGCCTTGGAACGCGTGCGAATTGCCGGTCGCGTACGTAGCGCAGGCCTTCAGGCCCGCCAAACACGTCGGAAAGCCGGCTCTCACCGCTGAGGCAGGCCTGAAGGCCTGCGCTACGTACAATTTCGCTCCGGGTGCTTGGGTCACCCTGTTAGCAGGATCTGCAGGTCTCCGACGTTGGTGTCGGTTCGGCCGGTGCGGATGAGGTCGCCGAGCGCGTCGAAGAACGCGTACGAATTGTTCGTGTCGAGGTAGCTCGCCGCACCCAATCCCAGGTGTTCCCCGCGATCGACCGTCGATGCGTTCCCAACCGCGCCGGCCGCGTCGGTCGGGCCATCGATGCCGTCGGTGCCCACGCTGGCCACCCCTACGGCGCCCGGCCACGACGACAGCAGCGCGGCCGCCGCCAGCACGAACTCCTGATTGCGGCCACCCGTGCCAGTGCCACGCACACGCACCGTGGTTTCACCAGATGAGATGACGCACGCGGGGCGTGTCGCGCCCTCGGTCGCCTCTCGTGCCTTCGCCACCCACTCGCCAGCGGACACGCGCGCTTCGCCCGTCACGGGCTCATCCCACACGATCACGGTGTAGCCGAGACGCTCCGCTTCTTGACGCGCGCCATGCATGGCATCTCGGCGGCCGCCGATGACGGTGGCGGTGCTGCGCGCCAGCGTCGCATCGCCGGGCTTGGGTGTATCGGCTCGCAGTCCCCTGGTGCCTTCTTCCAACAGCGCCTCGACGTGCGACAAGCGATCGTCCGCCCGCGTCCAGCGCCGATAGGCGTCGAGCGCGTCGTGCCACGTCGACGGATCGGGCACGCCAGGCCCCGAGCCGATCACGCTCAGGTCATCGCCGACGACGTCCGAGACCGCCAGCGTCGTCGTTCGCCCGCGACACTCCGCCGCGAGTCGTCCGCCCTTCACCAGCGACAGGTGCTTGCGCACCGCGTTCAAGGCGTGGATGTCCGCGCCTCCGTTGAGGAGCCCTCGGACGACTCGCCGCTTGTCCTCGAGCGAGAGTCCACCGACCGGCGCGGCAAGCAGCGCTGATGCGCCGCCCGAGAGGAGCATGAGGAGATGCTGGTCGGGGCCAACCTCGCGGGCGACCGCGAGCGCCCGCTGAGCGGCCCTGGCGCTCCGTTCATCGGGAATGGGATGGCTCGACTCGTGCCATTCGACATCATCGGGTAGGTCAGGCTCGCGATGGGTCCCGACGGCGAGCACGCGTGCCACAGGCCCGGTCGCGTGTTCGAGCAACGCACGCGTCATCGGCGACGCCGCCTTGCCGATCGCAATCACGTGGAGCCCGGCCGCGTCGACGGCGAGCGCGTTCGCCGTCACGGCGCGCGCGACGAGATCGTGCGCACTCGCGGCCGCGATGCCGGCCTCAGCGATGCGAACGAGATGTGTGTTCAGTGTTGCCAGTGACGGGTACGTAGCGAAGGCCTTCAGGCCTGCCTAGTGGACGTTGTGCGGATCGGACCAAGCCGAAAGACCGGTGACGACGTCGAACTCTTTGAGCAGCTCGGACACCACGAGGTCGGCATCGTCTTTGGCTGAGAGGTTGTCGAGTTGAGCGATGATGCGGAGGAGGGCGGCTTCGACGTTCTGGATGGCTTGCGGTGAGAAGTATTCGCGGTGCTGCTGCAAGCAGAGATGATGCTTGACGAACTCTTCGCGGTAGAACTCTATTCGCCGAGAGGTGGTCGACGAGGCTGGGCGAGCGGTCAGGAATCGCTGCATACGGTTCCGTGGCCTACCTAAAATCCAGCGAGCTCCGACGGGAACTCCTGCATGCAGTGTAGGAGGGTTCGGGACGTCTGTCAACGGGAAGGGCCGGGAAATGGGCCTTTCCAGCGGGAGGGGTGTGAGGCAAGGGCGCCCGCCAGGGCCCCGACCAGGACCGCTCCCACCAGCAGCACCGTGCCCCTTCTCAAGTCCAGGAAGAGAATTTCCCCGGTTCCATAGAGGGCCGTTAGCGCTCCCACGCCGGCCTGCCGCGCGGCCACGAGGCCCAGCCAGAGCACGCCCATCGCGAGGGCCGCGCCGGCGCCGCCCAGGAGCGCGCCCTCCAGCACGAAGGGCCCGCGAATAAAGGTGTAAGGCGCGCCCACCAGCTCCATGATCTCCAGCTCGTCCTTGCGCGCGTTCAGGCCCAGCCGGATGACCGCAGCCATGGTCAGGGCCGCGCTTGCGATCAGGATCAGGACGGCAACCGTGCCAGCTACGCGGAGGCCCGTTCCGAGCGCGGTCACGTCCGCCAGCCACTGGCGGTCGTAGCGAATGTCGGCGACGCCCTGCCTGCCCCGCAGCCTCTCGGCCAGGCGATCCCCTGCGGCGGCCAATTGCGGATCCGATCGCAGCCTGACCTCGAGCGACGCCGGAAAAGGATTCTCGGCCAGCGACGCGGAGACGTCGCCTAGCTCAGGAAAGTCGCGACTGAAGCGGGCCATCGCTTCTGCCCTCGACACGAACTCCACGTTGGCAACGGCCTCGTTTGCCGCGATCTCTTTCTGCAGGGCAAGGCGTCCCGCGTCGTCGATGCCATCGTCGAGGAACACCGACAACTCCGCGGCGTCCGCCCACGCCTCCGCGATGTCCCGCACGTGCCGCTCGACCATGAGAAACGCGCCCAACGTCAGAAAGGCGGTGACGATGGTGCCGAGGGAGATGATCGACAGCCGGCCGCCACGTCGAAGTGCGGACCACGCTTCGCGGAATGAATACGGGATCCAATGCATCCCACGCCCTCTATCGGTTGCTGCCGTTCACTCCTGGACGCGGCCCTGCGCGAGGTGGATGATGGGACGGGCCGCCCATCGGATCAGATCGCGGTCGTGCGTCGCGACGAGCACGGTCGTGCCAAGAGCGTTGATGTCGCCGAACAGGCCGATGATGGTTCGCGCCATATCCGGATCCAGATTGCCAGTGGGCTCGTCCGCCAGCAAGATCTGCGGATCGTTGACCAGCGACCGCGCCACCGCGACGCGCTGCTGCTCGCCTCCCGACAACTCGAGCGGGTAGGTGTTCATCCGATGCGCCAACCCGACGCGCTTGAGCGTCTGATATGCGCGCCGGCGCTGCTGCTCCACCGGTATCCCGATGACCTCGAGCGCGAAGGCGACGTTCTCGAACACCGTCCGTGTCGGAATCAGTTTGAAGTCTTGAAAGACGAAGCCGACCGTTCGCCGATAGGCCTGCACTTCTGAGCGGCGAAGCCGCGAGAGATTGCGGCCTGCCACGATGGCATTGCCTCGCGTCGGCTGTTCCTGCGCCAGCAACAGGCGCAGCAGAGTGCTCTTGCCCGCACCGCTCGGCCCAGTCAGGAACACGAACTCACCCTTGTGAACGGTGAGCGACAGATCGCGCAGCGCATACACACCGCGGCCGTACGCCTTGCTGAGACCGAAGGTCTCAATCACGCTTGTAGTCTACTAGCTCTGCTCGGACGCGGCCGAACCCGGCGTCGATCTCGACGATGAGCGGCACTCGGCGATCGTCGACGCTGATCCACACCGCCAGCTCCATGGGGCGCCGCCGTTCGACTCGTTGGCGAAGGACGGGCGTCAGGCGGCGCGCGCGCACTGACCGTCCCTGCACCTCGACGGCCTCCTCGTCGCCCACGCCGAGGCTGAGCACCAGATTTCGGCCGGCCTCGTTGAGCGGCAGGTCGACAGTGCCTCCGGTGTTGAACGAGAGCGTGCGCGCGTAATAGAACGCCGTCATCGCATCCCGCGCGAACGGTGTCAGCGCAAAGGACAACGCGTCAGCAGCGCTGGCATCGTCGCGGGTCGCGCCGGTCCGTACCAGCTTCCGCTCGGCGTCGTACACGAACACGCGGTCCTGTCGCCGGCGACCTTCACGAATCTCTCGGGTGTGCTCGACCGGGCGCAGCATCGCGTCCGCGAGCGTCACGAATCGGTCCCTGGCCTCGAAGAAGCTCGACACCCAGTCGGCGGTCTCGGCGGTCGCCTCGAATCGCCACGTCGGGCCGCCAGGTGGCTCGCGGCTCGCACGAAGGATGGCCGTACCCGCTGGCAGCCCCAACGATCCACCGTCCCAGCGCACCTCGTACCTCAGCGCCTCGCGGTCGGCGAACGGGAGTGCGCCAGGTGGTGGCGGCTCAGGAACGACGACCGCGTCATCGAGAGCCGCCTCGCTCTCGGGCGTCCAACGGACTTCGTAGATCACCGCGGACTCGAGACGCGCGCGTTCCACGAGCGGCGACGCGGGCGTGTTCGCCTCGGGCAGAGGCGCCGGACTCACCACGAAACGGACCTCCAGCTCCTTCAAGGTCGCGAGTGCGTCGGGCTCCGGCAGGCTCGAGAGCGAATCGACCAGCGCGGGGAAGAACGTCGGTCGCAGCCCACTGTAGCCGTTGACGATGGGACGCCAGTGCTCGAGCGACTGGACCATGAACGGTGTGTTCTCGATGTCGATCGTGAGCGGCAGATGCAGCACGGCGCCGGGCGCTGGCTCGTGCCTCAGCCACTGGCCAACCGCCGTCTCTCGTGGCGGCGCCGGCGCAAGGGCGAGGGGGACGTTGGCGTACTCGACCGCCATCGCCGCGACCAGCCCGAGAGTCAGCACCGGGATCTTCGCGGGGATCTCTCGCACGCCGAGGGCCGCGAGCAGGCCGAGGCCCAACATCGCGACGATGGCAAACCGCGCGGGGGCGCGGATGGCTTGAAGGCCGTAGACCGTGTCGTACAGCCACGCGTAGAGCGGGCGAACGCCCTCGGGACCGAGCGACAGGACGATTCCGACGATCACCAGCGCGCAGCCGAGCATCACAGTCGGCCGCATGTCACGACGCCATCCCCGCCACACGCCGGTCAAGGCGAGGCCGACAATCACCACGCCGGGGAACAACCAGTGCTCGACGCCCTGGCGATCGCGCGCACCCGGTGCCGGCGGCCGAGGCGCGAGCAGCCCCGTTCGTCCGTAGATCGCGTTCGAGGGCGGCACTTGAAGGTAGCTTTGGACCCCCGCTGAGTGGTTCGCCGCCTCATAGAGGTTGCGTCCCAGCCCTTGAGCGGCTTGCGATCGCTTGTAGGGCACCAGCACGGGTGCCACGAGGACGGCGCCCACGAGCGCAGCCAGCACGAGGCCACCGATCAGCTTCCGGCTTCGCCACTGCCCCGTGGCGATCGCGAGCACGACCCCACCAACGCCGAGCGCCACCATCGTCATCACGCCGTAATACACGGAGGCGATGGCTTGCAGGCCGGCCATCATCCCCAGCAACAGGCCATCGCATGTCCTGCGTCCGGCCACGAGACGATGCAGGAAGAGCATGGCCAGCGGGAGGAAGTAGAGCGCTTGCAGCTGGACGTGCAGGAGGTGAGCGGTGCGATACGGCCAGCACGCCCAGGCGAGGCCGGCGACGAACGCTCCGGCCGTCGACCCGGTCACGCTCTTCACGTACGCGTGCATCGCCAGACCGGACATCGCGATCGACGCCAGCACCAGCAGGTTGTAGCAAAGCACCGCATCGCCGGTCAGTGCGTAGATGGGCGAGAGCGGAAGCGCCTGGAGGAGGAAGTGATCGGAATAGGTCAGCGTGTCGGGCGCGGGGAAGAAGATGTTGGCGTCGAACGCCCGACCGCGGAGCACACCGATGGGATCGGTGACCCACGCGTGCATGCCCCAGCCGAGGATCCAGAGGTTGAGATACGGATCGCCCGGCCCCTGGAGGGCGCCGAGATGGGTGGTGAGCGACGCCGCGAGCGGCCACGTGAGAATCACCGCGGCCACAACATAGAAGGCTGCCACGATCAGGGGCCCCACCGGGGTCAGCCCCCTCAACAAGATCTGCCGCCCTGTGGAAAACTCACGGGTCGAGGGGCTGCCCGCTACAAGGCCTTCTTCAGCAGCTCGGTGACGACTTTCGGATCGGCCTTGCCCTTCGACGCCTTCATCACCTGCCCGACCAGGAAGCCGAACGCGTTGTTGCGCCCCTTCTTGACCTGCTCGATGGCATCGGGGCTCTTCGCCAGCACCTCGTCAACGAGGGTCTGAAGCGCGTCCTTGTCGCCGATCTGCGCGAGCCCTTCGGTGGCGACGATCTCGTCGGCCGTCCGCTCCGTGCCCCACATCCTGGCGAACACCTCTTTGGCCACGGTGCTGCTGATGGTGCCGGCGTCGACCACCTTGATGAGCCCGGCGAGCGCCGACGGGGGCAGACCAACGGCCTCCACCCCGAGTCCCCGCTCCTTCAACGTCCGCAGCACCTCGCCCATGATCCAGTTGCTGGCGGCCTTGGCATTGCCGGCGAGTGCGGCCGTCTGTTCGAAGTAGTCGGAGAGCTGGCGCGACTGCGTCAGCAACTCGGCGTCGTATTTCGGGAGTCCGTGGTCGCGCATCAGCCGCTGCATTCGCGCTTCGGGCAGCTCCGGCAGGCGTTCCGCAATCGCCTGCTTCCGGGAGTCGCTGACGACAAGCGGTGGAAGGTCTGGCTCCGGAAAGTAGCGATAGTCGTGGGCTTCTTCCTTGCTGCGCATGCTGTAGGTGCGGCCCTCCGCGGAGTCGAACAGCCGCGTCTCCTGCACCACCCGACCGCCGTGCTCGATGACATCGACCTGTCGGCCGATCTCGTACTCGAGCGCCTTCTGGAGGTAGCGGAACGAGTTGACGTTCTTCACCTCCGCCTTCGTGCCGAGCGCGCTCTGCCCCACCGGGCGCACCGAGACGTTCGCGTCGCAGCGCAGGCTCCCCTCTTCCATGTTGCCGTCGTTGACGCCGAGCCAGACCAGAATCTGGCGCAGCTTCTCGAAGAACGCCGCGGCCTCTTCCGCGGATCGCATATCGGGCTCGCTGACGATCTCGATCAGCGGGACACCGGCGCGGTTGTAATCGAGGTAGGTGCGGGTATCGGAGTCGGAGAAGCCTTCGTGCAGCGACTTCCCCGCGTCCTCTTCCATGTGGATGCGCGTTAGCCGCACGTGCTTCGTGCCGCTCGCCGTCTCGATGTCGACGCCACCGCCGCTCGCCAGTGGGCGCTCGTACTGCGAGATCTGATATCCCTTCGGCAGATCTGGATAGAAGTAGTTCTTGCGCGCGAAGATCGACTGCTCGTGGACGTCGCTGCCAAGCGCGAGCGCGGCCGTCACGGCGTGCTCCACCGCGTGCGCGTTGAGCACCGGCAGCGCCCCCGGCAGCCCGAGGCATACCGGGCAGACGTTCGCGTTCGGCGGGGCGCCGAACGTCGTCGGGCATCCACAGAAGATCTTGGTCGCCGTGAGGAGCTGGCAGTGAATCTCCAGACCGATCACCGGCTCGAAGGCTGTCACACGCGAGGCCCCGCGGCGATCACGGCCGGGTCGACGTCCGCCGCGAACGACTCGAAGTTCTCCACGAACATCTTCGCGAGCTTCGCCGCCTGCGTGTCGTAGGCTGCTTTGTCCTGCCACGTGCCGCGCGGATCGAGCACCGCGGTCGGCACGTCAGGACAGCTGGTCGGCATGTCGAGATTGAAGACGGGATGCCGTTGATAGCCGACGCCATCGAGCGCGCCGGACAGCGCGGCCCGAATCATCGCCCGCGTGTAGGCAATCTTCATGCGGGCGCCGACGCCGTACGGCCCACCCGACCAGCCGGTGTTCACCAGCCACACACGCGCCTGATGCCGGGCGATGCGCTCCCCGAGGCCGCGCGCGTAGACGTTGGGGTTGAGCGGCAGAAACGGCGCGCCAAAGCAGGTGCTGAACGTCGCGCTCGGCTCGACCACGCCCTTCTCGGTGCCGGCGACCTTGGCGGTATAGCCGGACAAGTAGTGGTACATCGCGCCTTCGGCGCTCAGCCGCGCGATCGGCGGCAGCACGCCGTAGGCATCCGCCGTCAACATCACGATGTTCTCGGGGTGACCGCCGACGCCGCCGGGGGCGACGTTGTCGATGAACTCGATGGGATAGGCGCCGCGCGTGTTCTCCGTCAACGCCGCGCTCTCGAGATCGAGCTCGCGCGTGATCGGATCGAGGACGACGTTCTCGAGCACGGTGCCGAAGCGCTGCGTCGTGCTGTAGATCTGCGGCTCCGCTTCGGCTGAGAGGCGAATCATCTTCGCGTAACAGCCACCCTCGAAGTTGAATACGCCCGAATCGCTCCAGCCGTGCTCATCGTCGCCGATCAGCCGCCGCTCGGGATCGCTGGACAGCGTGGTCTTCCCCGTGCCCGACAGCCCGAAGAACAGCGCGGTATCTCCGTCGACGCCGATGTTCGCCGAACAGTGCATCGCCAGCACGCCCTTCAACGGCAGCAGGTAGTTCAGCACCGTGAAGATCGACTTCTTGTTCTCACCGGCGTAGCTGGTGCCGACGATCACGATCTCCTTGGTCCCGAGGTTCAGCGCGATTGCGGTCTCGGATCGAACCCCGTGTCGCGCCGGATCGGCCTTGAAGCCGGGCGCGGTGATCACCGTGAACTCCGGCTGGAAGCCGGAGAGATCCGCCGCCGCCGGCACGATGAACAGATTGCGCACGAAGAGGTTCTGCCACGCCAATTCGTGAACGAAGCGGACGGGCAAGCGGTAGGTGCGATCGGCACCGGCGTGCAGGTCCTGGACGAACAGCTCTTTGTCGCCCAGGTAGGCGAGGACCTCCTTCTTGAGCACGTCGAACTGCGCGACCTCGAGGGGCTTGTTGACCTTCCCCCACCACACGTTGCCTTCGCTGGAGGCTTCACGCACGACAAACTTGTCATTGGGCGAACGGCCGGTGTGGGCGCCGGTCCGGCAGACGAGTGGGCCATCGACGGCGATCATGCCTTCGTCGCGCCGCACGGCGTGCTCGTACAGGGCCGCGGCGGACAGATTCCAATAGACCGGTTTCGAGGTATGAATACCGCGAGCAGCCAGTCCCTGCTCGCGGCCGACTTCCATGGTGCTCATGATGACTCCTCTGCCCTCTCCGACGCGGATTGACGGGTAAGACCCGTCAGCCTCCATCCGCCTCGACAGTGCCGCCGTCTTTGAGCCAGTGTTTCGCTGCGCGCCCCGCGCGGCAGGTTTCTTGGGACGCTCCGCGCGAACAGTGTTTGGCGCGCTCCGCGCGCAAGACGCGAACGAAAGGTAAAGAGGCCGATCGTACAGAGGGCAATCACGCTAAGTCAATATCTCTCACTAGCTTCCCCGGCTACTGCTACAATGCCGGTAAACGCCCCGCTACCCCGACCCGTAACTCATGGCAGGACGACCGATCGTCGAGTCGAACGCGCGCGCGGATCGCGCAGAAGCCGTCTCCGCCGCCTCACAGCTTGCCGCCGACATCAAGGCGTTGTGGCTGTCCGGCGAGCGCGACGCGGCCCGAGACCGTTTCGGCTCCCTCGTCACGCTGTTGCAGCGACGCGCCCTGCGGGTTTCCTATCACTACCTCCGGGACGCGGCCGATGCCGACGAAGTCGTCCAGGATGCGTTCGTCAAGGTGTTCCTGCACATCGAGCAGTATCGCGAGGATCTCCCGTTCGATGTCTGGTTCACCCGGATCGTGGTCAACGCGTGTCTCGATCGCTTGAAGAGCCGTGCGCGGCAACAGCGGTGGATCGTCAACACGACCACCGAGGACTCCGACGAACGGCCGGTCGAGCAGGTCGCCGCCACGGAGCCATCGAACGAACAGCGCCTGCTGGTGCGCGAGCGCTGGCAGCACGTGGCCGATGCGGTGGCTGGGCTGCCGGATCGTCAACGGTTGGTGTTCACGTTGTCCCACGTGGACGAGCGATCGGCGGCGGAAATCAGCGCCGCGACGGGCATGAGCCCGGCGACCGTGCGCGTGCATCTGTTTCGAGCGCTGAGGAAACTGAGGACGTTGCTAAAGGACAAGCCATGAGCCTCCGACACGCACACGTGCCGACGGAACGGCTCGCCGTCCTGGCCCTGGCCGGGACCGACGACGACAAGGGGGCGGACGCCGAGGCGCTGGCGCACGTCTCGACGTGCCAGCTGTGCGCCGCCCAGCTGTCGCGGCTCATGACCGAGCTGGACGATCTGCGGTACGAAGCGATCCACGAAGCCGACGCGCATTTTCCGGAGGCCGCGCTCGAGACCCAGCGCGTGCGGGTGTTGGAGCGTCTGGCGCACGTCGGCCATGCCGCCCGCGTGCTGCGCTTCCCGATGCGCGCCGTCACCGCGAGCGTCACCCGGCCAGTGGTCAACCGCCGGCTCGTCAGCGCCGCGGCCGCGGCTGGATTGCTCATTGGCCTCGTCACCGGTCAGGTCATGCACCTGGGGCCGTGGCAGCGGACCCGTCAGGTCGACACGCGCACCATACCGGTTCAGGCCGGCGTGCCGGCCGGCCACGCCACCATCGTGCCGATTGCGGCCTCGGCCTCGCTCACCGACTACGTCACGCTCACCGAAGTGGATTCCGCGGTGCAACTGAGCCGCGCGGCCGACGTCATGGCGTTCGATCTGCTGACGCCGGTGTCGAACAACGTTCCGTAACAGCCACCGTTGCCGCAAGTCATCTTCCGCAAAGGCCTCGACCTCAAGCAGGAGGTCGCCGGCGTCCTCGCCGAGAGCTACCACAGCCCGCTGGTCGAGCAGATCAAGGCTTCCGATTATCGGTTCCTCTCGGGGCGTCTGACGCTGCATCTCGCACGGGAATTCGGGTTCTGCTACGGCGTCGATCGGGCGGTGGACTACGCCTATCAGGCACGGAAGCGCTTTCCCGATCGCCAGGTCTTTCTGACCGGCGAGATTATCCACAACCCGCACGTCAACGATCAGCTCCGCGGGCAAGGGATTCGGTTTCTCAGCGATCCGCACGAGGACATCACCACGCTGGGCGTCGAGGACGTCGTCATCCTTCCAGCCTTTGGCGTCACGATTGGCGATCTGCAACAGTTCGATCAGATCGGCTGCACCCTCGTCGACACCACGTGCGGCTCCGTTCTCAACGTGTGGAAGAACGTGAAGCGCTACGCGCAGGACGGCTTCACGTCGATCATTCACGGCAAGTACTGGCACGAGGAGACGCGTGCCACGGCGTCGCAGGCGCTGCACTACCCCAACGGCCACTACCTGGTCGTGCTCGACGAAGTGGAAGCCCAGGCCGTGTGCGATCACATCACGCAAGGCGGCCACCGCGACACGCTGCTGCGCCGTTTTGGCAACGCCGTTTCACCCGGCTTCGACCCCGACCTACATCTGGAGCGCATCGGCTGCGCCAATCAGACGACGATGCTCAGCTCGGAGTCGCTGGCGATCGGCGAGATGTTCCGTCGGGCCATGGGCGAGCGGCACGGCGACGCCCAGCTCGAGAACCGCTTCCGGGCGTTCGACACCATCTGCAGCGCCACGCAGGACCGGCAGGACGCGGTCATCGCGCTCCTCTCGGAAGCGCCGCTCGACCTGGTCGTCGTCATCGGCGGCTACAACAGCAGCAACACCTGCAATCTGGCCCGCATCTGCGCCAACCGCGTGCCGACCTACCACGTTGCGGACCCGGAGGGGCTCGTCTCCGCCACCGAGATCCGCCATCGGTCGGTCCAGGACAAGACCGAGCGGCTCACCCAGAGCTGGCTCCCGCCCGGCCCGGTCACGATCGGCCTGACCTCCGGCGCCTCGACCCCCGACAACCTGGTCGAAGCCGTGGTCCGAAAGCTCGAGGCGTTCACAGCCGGCCTGGGGCCTGAGACCTGAGGCCCGTGGCTCCCAAGCCCTGCGAGTCTCAGGACCCAAGCCACAAGCCGGCTTGAGCGTCGAGGCTCGAGGCCCTGCCGAGGGCCTCATCCGTAAACACCGTTCGTCCACACGTCGTAACCCGTCTGACGCACCATGATCAGCTGGGGTAAGTCGTTTATCACGCTTGTGTTGGCCGGATTTTTCGTCGCCGCGACCGAGCCGGTCTCGGCCCAGGGATTCCGCTGGTGGCAGGACGAGAAATTCCAAACGGAGATGAAGCTCAGCGCGGACCAGATTTCGCGGCTGGACAAAGTCTTCCAGGCGGCCCAGCCCGCGCTGCGCGCCGACGAACGGGCCGTCGAAAAGCTCGAAGACGAGCTCTCCAAGGTCTTCAGTGAGGGCAAGTCCGATGAGCGCGAGTTCGAGCAATTCGTGGAGCGGGTCGAGTCCGCCCGCGCGAACTGGCGCAAGAACCGTACGATCATGCTTTTCCGGATGCGATGCATCCTCACCTACGAGCAGCACGTCAAAATGAAGGCGCTGCGCGAGCAGCGCGAGCGCGACCGCGACAAGCGCGGTCGCGACCACGACCAGTCCGACAAGAAGTAAGTCCCCCGGGGAGTTTCAGTAGGACCATGAAGACCGGTATTCGTTGTGCACTTGTCGCCCTCGCCGTCTGCGCATGGCCGGGCGCCGTGTTCGGGCAGCCGCAGGCGCCGAAGGACCCCAAGGAGGCGGCGCGACAGGAGTCGCTGGTGCGCGAGGCGCTGGCGCGCTATGACGCCGGCCTCGAAGCGCTGAAGGCCACCACGCCGCAGACACCCGCTGGCCAGCCCGCGCCGGCCGGCGTTCGTGAGCTCCGTCTCGAGGACGCGGTCGCGCTCGCGTTGGAGAAAAACCTCGACATCGCCGTGCAGCGACTCGACCCGCAAGCGGTGGATCTGCAAATCGCGCAGTTCCGCAACGCCTATCGGCCGGTGGCGAGCTCGACGTTCGGCAAGGCCGACGACTTCCAATTGCCCCGCACCCAGTTGGTCGGCGGCAATCAGGTCAACAACCAGACGAATACCTTCAACGGGGGTATCAGCCAGCTGGTCCCGAAGTACGGCGGCAACCTGTCGTTCACGTTCAACAACAGCCGCGTCGCCTCGACCTCGAACAACGTGCTGTTCAACCCGGCTCTCACCACCGTCGCCACGTTGAACTACACGCAACCGCTCCTGCGCAACCTCCAGATCGACAACACCCGACAGCAGCTCGTCGTCACGCAGATCAACCGGGAAATCTCGGAGGAGAACTTGCGGGCCACCGTGGCCGTCACGCTTGCAAACGTGCGCAATGGGTATTGGGACCTCGTCTTCGCGCGCAGCAGCGTCGACGTCGCGCGTCGCGTGCTGGCGCTCTCCGAGAAGCTCGTCGAAGACAACAAAGCCCGCGTGGAAGTCGGCACGTTGGCGCCGATCGATATCGTCCAGGCGCAGGCCGAAGCCGCGAACAACCGGCAGGCGCTCGCCACCGCCGAAGCCGAGTTGCAGACCGCGGAGCTGGCGCTCAAGCGCTTCCTCGTGAGCGGCACCGAGGATCCCCTCTGGCGCCAGGAGCTGCGGCCGATCGATCTGCCGTCACTGGAGCCCGCGCCGACGGACGTCGAAGGGGCCGTGCGCGGCGCCTTGAGCAAGCGCACCGACTTGATCAATGCCCGACACAATCTCGACAGCACCGACGTCAACCTGCGGTATTTCCGTAACCAATCGCTGCCCGCCATCGATCTCGTTGCTAGGTACGGGGCGCAGGGCATCGGCGGCCCGCGGCTGGACCGAACAGGAGGCCTCGGCGGCGCCGTTGGGGAGACGATCCCAGGCGGCTACAGCGACGCGCTGACGATGCTTAGTGCTCGCGACTACCCGACTTGGAGCGCGCAGTTGAGCATCAGCTACAACATCGGCGGAAGTGCCGCGGATGCCCAGTTCGCGCGCGCGCGGGTCCAGCGGAGTCAGGCGACCACAC
>DAINCF010000032.1:0-23163 GCA_036732565.1 Vicinamibacterales bacterium | reverse complement strand
GCCCGGCCCGCGCGCACGGCCGGCAGCACACCGGCGAGCAGGCCAGTGAGAATCGACAACGACAACGCGAAGAGCAGCACGCGTGCGTCGATCGAGATTTCCTCCGCCCTCGGCACTTGGCTCGCGAGCAGCGCCGATGCGGCGCTGTGGGTCCCGTATGCGAGCAGAACCCCGAGCGCGCCACCGACGGCCGCGAGCAGCACGGCTTCGGTCAACAGCTGCTGAAACACGCGTCCGCGCCCGGCGCCAAGCGCCGAGCGAATCGCGATCTCCTTGCGTCGGCTCAGCGTGCGCGTGAAGAGCAGGTTGCCGACGTTGGCGCACGCGATGAGCAGGACCAACCCGACGGCGCCGAGCAGCATGAGCAGCATCGTGCGGCTGTTGCCGACGATTTCCTCCTGCATCGGGATGACCACCGCTCCCCAACGGCCGTCTGATTTCGGAAACTCACGCGCGAGCCGTGCCGAGATCGCGTCCATTTCGGCTTGCGCCTGGGCGAGTTCGACCCCTCGCTTCAGACGTGCGACGCCGTCCCGATTGTGATTCCCACGCGCGGCGCGCTCCTCGTCGGTGAGCCCGAGCGGGACCCAGACGTCGCTCGACATGGCGGTCCATGACGCGACCGACGCAGCGGCCGGCATGACTCCGACGATGGTGTACGTTTCGTCGCTGAGCTGCACCGTGCGGCCGATCACGTCCGGGTTTCCGCCGAATTCGGTTCTCCAGAACCGATCGCTCAGGACGACCACGTACTTGCCGCCTGGCGTGTCCTCGTCCTGCCGAAAGACGCGTCCGAGCGCCGGCCGGACTCTGACGATCTCGAAAAAGCCCGCGCTGATGGCGGTCACGCTTACCGTGCGCGCAGTGCCCATGCCGGTGAGCGCGAACTCTCTGACGCCGCAGCATGGATACATCGCCATGCCCTCGAACGACTCTGCATCCCGCTGCCAGTCGTAGAACTTGCCGGGGGAGAGCTCGAAGAGTCGACCGCCCGGCGTCCGGGTGAAGATCCGCACCAGGCGTTCCGGCTCCTCGAACGGCAGCGGACGCAGCAGGACCGCGTTGACGATGCTGAAGATCGCGGTGTTGGCGCCGATGCCAAGCGCCAGCACGCTGATGACGGCGATGGCGAACGAGGGTGCCCGGAACAGCACCCGGCACGCATGACGAAGATCGGCGGACAACGTACGCACCCTCGAGTCTCCTTGTGACGATTCACGCGTCGGCGAGCGGGTGGCGGGGCAGCCAGACAGGGCACGTGCCACACGGCTCGGGGCGTGTTTCCAAAAAAAACTCGTGGGGGCCGGCTTTCGCCGGCCCTCAGGTCCACCTAAAGACGGACCCCACGCGACTTTGCACTGCGCCCTTAGATGAAGGCAATGGCTTCAGGGTTGACTGAGACAGTGTCTCCCTGGTCAAGACATGCGGCCTAGGTCGCGAACTGTTCGTACCAGCCGAGGACCCGGAGCGCCCGCAGCGTGTTCCACCGGCTGGGCTGACGGTCGCCGTCCTCGAGCGCAAAGTGGATCTTGCCGGGATGTGTGTTCTCCAGCAGCCAGGTGCCATCGGGCTGCTGCTTGGAGCGGAGCACATCCATCGCTTCGTTCATCCGCGAGTCCGGCACGTCTCCGACCGAGCGGAAGTAGTCGAGGGCACGCAGCACGTCGTAGTGCCAACGGGTCGGAAACGAGAATTGCAGCCAGGCTGGGTTGACGACTTCGCCGGTGCTCTTGCGTCGAACCAGCTTCCGTTCGAGGAGGTACTCCTCACCCCGGCGCCGAGCCGCGACCGATTCCGCGGAGCCACCGGTTGCGCGCTCGTGCGCCAGCAGTCCTTCCAGGACGTTGATCGTGGTCGCGAACGACGAGCGGACCGAACCGTTCTCCGCCTCGCAGTTCCACCCTCCGTCCTCGAGCTGTTCACCCAGTAGGCGGGCGACCACGCCATCGACGTTCTGATCGAAGTAGGTGCCGAGTGCGACCGTCCTGCCATTGATGCACGGCTCGACCTCGCCGCTGAAGAACGGCTGCCCGGCGTGCTCCCAACGGCAATGGTCTCTGACCAGGGCCACGGCTCGGCGCACCTGGTCCGCGCGCGGGTCAATACCGAAATCATGCAGCAGCTGGAGGGTTGGCAGGGTGGAGGTCCAGGGCTGGCCCTGGCTCTTGTCGGATTCGTCGAAGCTCCGCGCCGGAAAGCACGCGCCTCCCGCCCACTGGCCGTCTTCGCCTTGCAACGCCAACAGTCTCGCGCCCCAACCCTCGGTGGCCACCCGCGCGCGTTCCGTCGCGATGACCTCAGCCGGCGCCTGGACGAGATCGCGCAACACCTGCCAGCGGATGGCGGGGTCCGAATCGAGCAGCCAGTCCATTACGGTCATGCGGCTGAGTGTAGCAAGCTGCCGACAGGCGATCACTCCGGGTCGCTGCGGCCACGGCGAGCGAACCGCGATCGCTCCGCCTCCTCCAGCCACTGAGCCATCTTCTCGTCCTTCGCGGCGTAGAGCGCCCAACCCTGCGCGGTGCTGTTCCACCGATAGTCCTTGATGGTCATGTCGATGCCGCGGTCGATGAGGAATCGCATGGCATCGTAGTTCCCATGAAAGACGAGCTCGTGCAGCATGCTGGCCGGCTCATGGGAGCTCCACGTGGTGTTGATGTCTGCGCCGTGGTCGAGCAGGAAGTCGGCCACGTCGAAGTGGTTATTCATGACGGACCAAGCGAGCGCCACGTCGAGCACATGCTGCTGCTTGCCTGGCGCGTCCCACTGGCGCGCATACTCCTCGACTCGGTCTTTCGGCATGTACGGACTGGAGGGGTAGTGATCGACAGCGCCCAGCGCAGGCGCGCCGGACTCGTCGAACCACTCTTTCACCCGCGGGAGGTCGCCCATGCCAGCCGCATGCGGCAGATCGTCAGGCAGCGGCCAGATGCTGGTGAGAAGTGGAATGAGGTGTGTCCTCGCGTACGTGAACGCGAACTCGATGGCCTGCGACGGGGGCGGCGGCTGCCGCCGTAGTATCGCGGGATCGAGGTCGACAAGGGCGGTGATGAACTCCCCGCGATCTTTCAGCGTGGCCTGCCCGATGATCTCCGCCTGAAACTCCACGACGGCTTCGCCGAGCAGCCACGGCTCACGCTGCAAGAGGCGAACGAATGCCGTGAGGTCGCGATCTCCGATTGGTGGCGTCACCGAGGTCGCGTGACCACTCCAGGAACAGACCGCCCGACTGACCTGCTCCATGACGAACGCCTTCCACGCCCCCAGCTCGGTCGCGTGTCCCGGGCGGTTGTGGATGAAGTACTCGACGAAGGCGGGCCGTCCCAGGCTTCCATCGATGTGTGTGCCCAGCTCGGCATCGAGCGCGATGGATCGCTCCAGCAGGACGGACGCGACGGCCTCGTGTTCGAAGCGGCACGCACACATGAACGCGTCATTGACGGCCGCCAGATCGGTCGCCTGCTCATCGAGCGCGGCGCGAACCGCGTCGAGATCGCCAAGCGCCGCAAGGAACTTGAGCGTGCGCGGAAGCAGGCCTTTACGCCGAAACAGCTGCAGCAGGCCTCTGGCGCGGGACTCGATGAGGCCCTCGCACACCGATGGCGTCACGACCGCGCCGGCATCGATCAGCATCTCCGCGCATGCCGCGCGAGTGAAGTGCTGTTCTCTGTCTGGGTCGAAGCTGTCGCCATAGGCGCTCGTGGCAATTCCCAGCAGGCCACCGTCACGGTCGCGGCCTGGCCAGCCGAGTAACGCCGGGTATTCAACCAGCAGTTGCTTCAGGCGTTCGACATCGTTGTCGTGAATGACGCGTCGAGCCTGTGCCGCCGCCCACTCCAGACCCTTGCCAAGGCGTTTGCCCACCTCAGCGGTGAGGTCTTGCCAGCCGGCGTAGCCGTACTCACGTGCGACCACGAGCTGCGCGTTGCGCTGCGTCACGGGCAGTTCAACATCTGGCAGTTGCACCCGCGCACGTGCGATGGCGCTGGCGTCACCGGCGGCGATGTCGCGCGCGAGTGTCTTTGCCTGCTTGCGGAGGGACTCGAGAGACGGACGAGCAGGGAGGGACTTCGAAGTGGTCATTGCGACCTCCTTTCATGAATCGCCTGTACCCCGCTGAAACCAGGCTGAAAGAAGGTGCACACGCACGCGACTCAGACCAGACAGGTGGGAGTCTTCCCTTGCCGCGGGTGGGTGGCGCCCTGTCAGCGCGCTCCCGGCAGTATCGCGGGACCGCCGTGTCGATGTCAACGCGAGGGAGCATCCGGCGACGTACTTCTTCTACGATGGCGGTGAGATCCTGACACCCATGGCGCCCGGCGACATCGTCCGGCACGCGGACTACCCGCAGTGGGGACGCGGGTATGTGATTCGTGCGAAGAAGACCTCGTCCGAGGTGTTCTTCCATTGGGGCGGAAAACGAAGGATTGGTGCGGGCGAGCCGCTCGAACCCAGTCGGGCGCGCGGAGTCGAAGCGGAGCTCTTCTCACTGTGCGCGGGTCTGTCGGCGAGATCGTGGTCACGGGGCCACCACAGTGTCTACGCCGTCGAGCTCGATCGGGCGGTCTGGAAGAACCGCGTCTTCCGCGCGCGCAATCCCGGCGGCGCGGCCGGAGGATGCTTGTACATCGGGGTGACCGGGCTCGCGCCCGAAGAGCGGTTCGAGCGTCACAGGGCGGGAACGCAGTCCGGCCGCTTCGTCCGCGCCCATGGCCTCAGACTGAGGCTCGATCTGGTGGAGGGGTTCGCGCGCCTGCCGTACCGGATTGCCGCCTGCATGGAACCGAAACTCGCCGCATGGCTACGGGCACAGGGGTTCGCGGTCTGGCAGAACTGATGCGCCCACGGCAATGCTTCGCTCGGGCCGTCAGGTGTGCTTGTCGGAAGGTGGGCGCTACTGACGCTCCGCGAAATCCTTCCACACCCACTCCAACGCCTGCGCCAGGGTCTGTTGCTTGACGCCGCGATCGCAGTGCCCTGCGTTTCGCGCAAACACGAACTGGTACTGATAGCCCTTCGCGGCCAGGGCCTGTGCCATCAGCTGGTTGGCGAGAACCCAGTCGTGCATGCCGTCGCTGTCGTTGTAGTTGTCCCGGTCACTGATGTGAAGCCAGATGCGGATCGGTTTCGCCGGGCTGTTGGGGATCAACGTCCTGTGAAAGTCCCATGCGCCGCCGGGGGTCTCAGGGTTGTAGGGCCACTGCTGATTGACGTACGTGCCAGAGTAGGTCAGCACTCGCTGGTAAAGATCGTTGCGATACCACGCCATCGCCAGTGCGGCGGAACCGCCCGAGCTGCAGCCCATCGTGGCCCGGGCATTCGGATCCTTGGTCAGCCGGACGTTGTATTGCTTCTCCACCAGCGGCAGGACTTCGGATTCGACGAACTGCGCGTAGAGGCCTGACATCGTGTCGTACTCGAGACCGCGCTGACTCCCTTGCGCGTCGCCGCCGCCGTTGCCGATCGAGATCGCGATCATGATGGGCACGCGCTTCTGCGCGATCAGATTGTCCAGCGTTGTGAAGAGTGTCTCGTCCGGCCCGTCGGCCCCGACGATGAAGGGGGCCACGGTCCCTGGAACGTATTGCCGCGGAACGTACACGGCGACGCGCCGCGTGTACGACGCAGGACCGCTGCTCACGATGCGCTTCGCAGGGTCGTTCGGGTCGACCACCGGGCGGGTACCGTCAGCACGAGCGATACCGGGATAGATCGTGCTGTCGGCCGAACTCATCGTGAAGGTGTGAACGACGCCCTGAGGAACGCCCGGCTGCACGGTCGCTTCCGCGGCCGCCGTGTGCGTCGGACCGAGGATGAAATTCCCAGTCGCCGTGAGCGGCGGCACCGCCTCGTCAGCGAGCTCGGTCGCGTTGGTGGCCGTGACGTAGCCAGGCGTGCGCGGATCGCGAACGGGCATCGGTGGCCGAGCCGGCGCAGGCTGTGCCGCTGTCGCCGGTGCGCCGCCCGGAGCACCTTGACCGACGACGAGCGTCTCTCCGGCACCGAAGGCTGCACACGCGAGAAACGTCAAGCACAGTCGGGTGACCTCCACTAGAGATTAGCCAGTCGCGTGTCGGCGTCCCCGAACCGATCGAGCGTGATGCCCATCCGGTCCATGATCCCAAGGTACAGACTGCAGATCTTGCGGTTCTCGTCGCCGGCGTCGAGATAGTCGAGCGATCGCCCGGTTTCGAGCGTTCCACCGAGGCCACCGGCCAGCACCACCGGCAGCCGGTTGCTGGTGTGGAGTCTGCCTGCCCACAGGTTGGAGAGGAACATGAGACAGGAGTTGTCGAGCACGGTGCCCTCGCCTTCGGGCATGGCGTCCAGCTTGGTGGCGAGGTACGCGAGCTGGCTGAGATGGAAGCGCGCGATGCGCTCGTAGCCGTCGGACAGGTTGTTGTGCGACGCCGCGTGGTGGCCGTCCTTCACGTCGAGGAACGGATAGTAGAGCGCGGACAGGTCGCGCGCGAGGAGCAGCGACGCGACGCGAGTCTTGTCGGTCTGAAACGCCAGCGCGATGATGTCGACCATCAGCCGCGTATGCTCGCGGAAATCTTCGGGCAGGCCGTTCGCCGGCCGCTCCATCGAGAGCGTGGGACGATTCTTCAGCTTGGCGAGGTCTTCGGCCTTTTCCTGGCTTTTCCGCATGTCCTCGATGCGCTTCTCGACCTCGCGCACGCTCGTCATGTACTCATCGAGCTTCTGCTGATCGGTGGCGCTGATCCGACGGCTCAGGCTTTGCGCATCGTCTCGCACGCGGTCCAGGATGCTCAGGTTGCGAAGGCTGCCGCGATTCTCGAAGAGCGTGTCGAAGGCCAGCGCCGGGTAGACCTCGTTCGGCACCGGCGACTCGGCGTTCTGCCACGAGATGTGGGAGCTGTACGCCATCGAGAAGTTGGTCTCGTGGTAGCCGGTCATCGGCTGTTCGCACGCGAGCACGATGCTGGGCTGCAGCGTGTCGTGACCGATGCGGCTGGCGATCAACTGGTCCACCGAGACGCCCGACTGGATGACCGGGCCGCGTTTGAGAGGCGCGCCGGTCAACAGGCTCCCGGTCTGCGCCGGGTGGATGCCCTGACCGGTGGAGTGCTTGTTGAAGAGGCCGTTGATGACGTTGATCTTCTTCTTCAACGGCTCGAGCGGCGACAGGCTCTGGCTGAGCGTCATCGCCTCTCCCGATCCTTCGGCGCCCCAGTGATGCTCGTTAATGCCATTGCCCATGAAGAGCACGGCGAATCGCTTGGGGAACGCCTCGCTCGACGAGGTCGACGCGAACGCGGAGAGCGAGTCGAGCCACGGCAGGCACATCGTGACGCCCACGCCGCGAAGGACCGTTCGACGACTGACCACAGCCATTAGTTCGCCTTTCTGCTCGTGAGTTCAGGTGCCCGTCGGTTCAAGAACTGTGGACTGGTCACGATTGTTTCGATGAGCGCACTCATGCGATATCCACTCGCGGCCAGCCTGGTGTTCATGCGTTGGACGAGCGGTTCGTCCGAGAGCAATGGCGACCGGCCCAGCGCGTACACCAAGAGTTTACGACTGAAACCGTCCAGAAAATCCTGTTCGCGTTTCGCGCGGATGTAGGCCTGCAGGCCGATCAACCCCGTCCCTTGGCTGCCTCCGGGAAACGACGCCTGGGTATCCACGGGATGTCCGGCGAGATCGTTGGCCCGCGTTTCGCCAATCGGCCCGTAGTTCTCCAGCGTCAGCCCGAACGCATCGAAGCGCGCATGACACGAGGCGCACGCCGGATTGTTGCGGTGCTGCGCCAGCTTCTCCCGTAACGGCAGATCGAGCTTCGCCTCGTCGGTCGGCAGCTCCGGCACGACAGGTGGCGGCGGCGGGATCTCCTCGCCGAGCACGCGTCGCGCGACCCAGTACCCGCGCTTGACCGGGCTCGTGCGCAACCCCGGTGCGTTCTGCGTGAGGAAGACGGCCATGGGCAGCAACCCGCCGCGCTGATAGGTGCCAGCGCGATCCACGCGGACCCAGTGATCCGGGCCGCCCGACACTTCGGGCATTCGATAGTGCCTGGCCAGCACTGGATTGACGAACGTGTGGTCGCCATAGAGCAGATCCGTCAGCGGGCGGTCGTTGCCGATCACGTCGGCAAGGAAACGGATCGGCTCTTCGAACATCGCCTCTCGCAGCTCGTTCGTGAAGGCGGGGAAGCGCTCGCGATCCACCGTGTTGCTCGCCTCGAAGCGCCGGAAGTCCAGCCAGTTGCCGCCGAACTCGGTGGCGAACCGACGCGCGCGCTCGTCCTTCAGCAGGCGGCGGATCTCCGCGCGCAGCACCGCGGGCGTGTGCAGACGGCCGGCCGACGCCCGGGCCAGAAGCTCGTCGTCGGGCATGGTGGACCAGAGGAAGTAGCTCAGGCGGCTTGCCAGCGCATGGCCAGACAAGGCAGTGCCCTGTGCGCCGCTCTCGGCCGATCGCGAGGACGAGGCCGGTTTCGGCGCGCCGTCGGTCAAATCGAGTCGATAACAGAAGTGCGGTGACATCAGCACGCTGACGATCGAGTCGCGCATCGCCTCTTCGTGCGACAGATTCTTCGTGTCGCGCATCGAGCGGTAGAACGCCACGAGATTCGTGCGCTCGGCCGCCGACAGCGGCCGGCGATACGCGCGCGCGGCGAACGTCATCAGCGCGTCCAGGTGGCGGGGCTCCGCTTCGAGCCTCTGCCGCTCGATCGAGCGGAGCGTCGCGTTCACGCGGTCGAAGTGATCGACGATCGCCTGCGACGCGACGGGATGATTTCTGTTGTCGGCCGCGGCCTTCGCCAGAAACGAGGTCTTGAAGGTCGCGATCACCGCTTCTGCCGTCAGCTCCTTATCGGAGGGGCGAAGCGTGCCCGACTCGCGGCCGTTCCCCAGAACTTCGCCACTCTGGTTGAAATAGAACTGCACGTAGGTGCGCGCCGTGTAGTCGGCAGTGAACTCGAACTGATCCCACAGGGCCTCCAGCTCCTGCTGCCCCTTCTCGTCCAGCAGCAGCTCGCTGAGCGGGGCGTCGTCTCGTGTGTACCCCATGACGTTGTGAAAGCCGGCACTGAGCCACCGGCCCGCGTCTTCCGACTCGTCAGGGTAGAAGCGGCCGCGCTCGCGCACGTAGAACCTGTCGGGGAACACCGAGCTGAATCGTGCGAAGGCGGCCTCGTAGCGGGGGCGCTCGCCGGCGGGAACGATCAGATCGGGATTCTCGATGCGAGACGCGTGGGCGATGACTTGGGCCTTGAGCGCCGTCAAATCCTCGCCGCCGGGACCAATGCCAATCAGTCCGAATCCCGCAGGCTTTCCGTCGCGAAGAGGGTAGGCCGGCGCCGCCGGAGGAGGTTCGCCCTCCACGCGCAAGGCGGCCCGATCGAAGTCGCGGCGGTGCGTGGCATACGCCCGGAGCTTCCAGTTCATCAGCGGTTGGGTCGCGGGGTTCAGTCCCTTGACGACGGGGCTCGCGAAGGTGAGCGACGTGTCCTTCCGCATGCGGGTGACGAACTCGCGCATACGATTGGCGCCTTCGCGGGCGAGATCCGGCTGAGAGGATGTGGGGACCGGGAGTGCAAGCCACATCGACTGCAGCTTCGCCAACGGACCGATCTCTTCCCCGGTCTCCAGCGTCTTCCAGATCGTCGTCAGATACGTCGCGCTGACCCGGTGCCGCGCGGCAACGTCGGACAGCGTTAGGTTCGGTGTTCCGAACACGGCGCGGTGCTTGTAGACCCAGGCGGCGCGGAAATAATCCGCGTAGTCGGTGTTCTGCCGACCGTAGAAGTCGACGATCTGCTGGATGCAGTAGCGGTCGCGGTCGGTCTCGACCAGCATCGGATGCGGAGCGAAGTCGAATCCCTGCGCGTTGAGGAACATGTGATCGGCCACGTTCCTCGCGGCCAGCAAGTACTTGTTCAACAGCGCCGGCGACATCGCCAGCGACTCGCCGGAGTTGTCGAATCCAGCCTGGTTGGCGGGATCGACGGGGAACTCCCGGGCCGGACGAATGTCGACGCCGGTCAGGTCGTGGATCGTGTAGTCGTACTCCGCGTTGCTGAGCCGTCGCGCGAGTACCACGCCTGGATCGCCATCCCGTCGGCGCGCCTCGGTGGCCCACGTCGCTTGGATCCAATCGATTGTCTGCTGCCGCGCCCGCTCTTGCGGTTGGGGCGCCTGGCTCGGTGGCATCTCTCGCGCCCTCAGCCTGGCGAGCACGCGATTCCACCGCGAAAAATCCTGAACGACCGAGTCGACCGTCGTGTACTGCGCCAGATTCAGTTGCGCGGCCGGCTTGCTCCCGCTGTGGCAGCTCGTGCAGTAGGTCTCGAGGAACGGCTGCACGGTCTGGCCAAACTCGCGGTCGACGGCTTTGACCTCGGCAGGAGCCGCGGTCATCGGCGCGCTGATGCAGGCCAGGACCACGAGCCAGGCGAGTGACAGGCGGGTCATCATGGTCAACCGCGTGATTCTACGTGGGACCTCCTGCCCTCGTCACCTGGCGAGTGCGGCGCAACGCTGAAAGCGCCCGTTACGAGATCCTGCCGGCCTCGTCGCTGCGAATGGACGACGCCGCTGCGGAGTTCCGCCTCGGCGGTATCGATGGAGACGCGATGGCCCTCGGGGTCGATGAACCGTTCTTCGCGGCAGCGCTGGCGACAAACTTGCGGACCTGCCCCATCGTCTTGCATGGCATGATGCTGAGGGGGGTGGCTGGCAGACGAATCGGCCGCGCCTCTCCGCGTTCGTGAACTCTCGGCACAGGAGCGCATCGTGGCCACTCTCGTTCCGGCACGCGCATCCGCCAGCAGCGACACCGATGTCTACAAGGGGGACATCCCGGCCCGGCTTCCGACGCCGCTCCTCCGCGAGCTCTCCACAATCAATCCGCTTCGCAGCGTCGCCGCCATCGCCACAGAGTGGGTGGCCGTCATCGCCGCGATGGCCCTCTACCAGCGGCTGGCGAACCCATGGCTCCTGCCGATCTTCGTGATGTGGATTGGGGCCAGGCAGCACGCGCTCGGCGTGTTGATGCACGAGGGCGCGCACTATCATCTCTTCAAGAACCGGACGATCAACGCCGTCGTCGCGGAGCTCTTCGTCTCGTGGCCTCTCTTCATCACCACCCGCGCCTATCGCGGCTCGCACTTCGCGCATCACCGGCACGTCAATACCGAGAACGACCCCGACCGGATGCGGAAGCAGAACAGCGAATGGGAGTTCCCGAAATCGTGGTCCGCCCTCGCCGCTCTCCTGCTGCGCGATGTCTCCGGCCTGAACACGCACCAGCAGCTTCTCGAAGCGGCGGATCTATCCGATGCCAACGAGGCACAGCCCAAGACCCGCGACTGGTATGGTCTGGCCCGATGGCTGTACTTCGGCGTCGCCCTGGCCGCAATCACCTACTTCCGCGTCTGGCCGTTGTTTCTCCTGCTCTGGATGCTCCCGCTGCTGACGTGGCTCAAGATGATTCTGCGCGTTCGGAGCATCGCGGAACACTTTGCGATTGAGAACGACCACGTGTACACGCGCACCCGCACGGTGTTGCCATCGTGGTTCGAGCGGATATTCGTGGCGCCGCGGTATATCAACTATCACCTCGAGCACCACCTGTATCCGAGCGTCCCGTTCTTCCACCTGCCGAGAGTGCATGCCGAGCTGATGAAAGACGAGCAGTATCGTACCAGTGCGCACGTGACGTCCACCTACTGGGGCGTGCTGCGCGAGTGTGTGGGCGGCGGTCGCAGCCGCTAGCGGAGAGGAACCGATAGCGTACGTAGCGCAGGCCTTCAGGCCTGCCACACATGTCGGTGGGTCGCTCTCACCGCTGAGGCAGGCCTGAAGGCCTGCGCTACGTACAATTTCGCAGCGTGCTCTTCGCTTAGGCGTGCGCGACCTTGCTAGCGGCCTTCTCGCAGCTGCAGCCGGTTGTTGTCAGGATCCTGGAACACCGCGACGTAGCCCCACGGGTACTCGAGCACTTCCGTCTCGAACTTCACGCCTCGTGACTTCAGCGCCTCGAACGCCTTCCGGCAATCCCGCGTCTCGATGGTGTACGTTGCCGGAATGCGGCCGAATACCGGCTGCGCCTGCCCGGGTGTGCCTGGCCAGAGGACGAGTTGGAAGTCCTGACCCTTCACGGCGACGGTCACGAACCGCGGTCCGTCAGGTGTGGGGTTGTCGGCCCGCTTCTCGAAGCCAAGGACGTTCGTGTAGAAGTCGAGCGCCCGGTCCTGGTCGGTGACGAACACGGCTGTGTAGACGATTTTTTCTAACATGGCGGTTCCTCCAGCGTTTTTAATCACTATCTGGATGACACGTGGCGGCGAGCCAATGTGACCGCTGAGGATGAGCCAGCGTGCGCCCGGGTACATGGACTCGAGAGTCGCTCCGGGCAGCCACCCGGTCACATCAGCCGGCTCTCGCGGGTCTGACGTGCATGACACCGCACGATCGAGGAATGTGACCGATGGATGAGCGCGAGTGGCTGGCGGAACGGTTCGAAGAGCAGCGGCCCCGCTTGCGGGCCGTCGCCTATCGCATGCTGGGCTCGCTCAGCGAGGCCGAGGACGCCGTCCAAGAAGCCTGGCTCCGGCTGAGCGGAACGGCCCATGGCGAGGTCGACAATCTGGGCGCGTGGTTGACAACCGTCGTCGCCCGCATCTCGCTGAACATGCTCCGGTCACGCAAGACGCGGAACGAGACTCACTCGCCCGAGCCGATCATCGACCGCGCTGAGGGAACGAGTCCGGAGCATGCAGCGCTGCTAGCCGACAGTGTCGGCCTTGCACTGCTCGTGGTGCTCGAGACGTTGACGCCGGCCGAGCGCGTCGCGTTCGTGCTGCACGATGTGTTCGACCTGTCCTTCGCGGAGATCGCGCCGATCATCGAGCGCACCCCTGATGCGGCCCGCCAACTTGCCAGCCGCGCCCGTCGCCGCGTTCAGACGCGGAACGCTGTTTCTGACGCCGATGTGGAGGTGCAGCGAGGCCTGGTCGAGGCGTTTCTGGCCGCTGCGCACGACCGGGACTTCCAGCGGCTCGTCGCCGTCCTTCACCCCGACGTTGTGCTCCGTCGGGACGCTGGCGCGGTGGGGCCAAGCGTCGAGGTCCGCGGTGCGGAGGAGGTGGCTCGCGGAGCGCAGATGTTCTCACGCGCCGGCCTGCTCAGGCGCCTGGTACTCGTCAACGGCGTCGCTGGGGCGTTCTGCACGCTCGAAGGAAAGCCGTTCGCGGTCATGACCTTTACCGTTGGCGGCGGGAAGATCGTCGAGATCGACATCCTCACCAACTCCGAGCGGGTCAGCCGACTCGATCTGACCGTGCTCGATGGCTAGCCGACGGCTTACCGCCGTCGCGCGCACAGAGGCCGGCCATCCGCCAGCCACAGTGCATACGATCTCTGGAGGCGGCCCTCAATGCAGGACGTCATCGAAGAACTCATTCGCTGGGTTGGCTATTCCACGCTGCGGGCGTTTACGCTCGGCAGATACCGCGGCGGTGCACCCAGCGATCGGCTTTCGGAAGGCGGCGTCGGCTTTGCCGTGGTCGTCGGACTGTTTGGTCTGGCATACGCCCTGACGTAGTAGCGATCGCTCAGGATCGCACATCGGCCCGTTCTGGACTCGGCGCGCGGAGAGGCGGCAGGACGCGTCAGCGCCTAGCGACGAGGGACGGTGACGCCGTGACCGGCAACTCCGGTTTGGCCCGCTACTTCACAACCGGCGGTCCGTCTGGAATCAGCCAGCGGTAAGTGACGCCCTTCATCTTCTGCCGCCACTCCACCTTGATGCTCTCGAGCTTTGCCGCGTCGGCGAAGACGTCGACCGCGGTCGCTGCGAGCACCTGCGAGGCGACCATCATGCCCTTGTACCCGATCGACATGCGGCTGCTCGCGACCACCGGCCACGCGTGCCACGGCACGCCTTTCGGCGCCGTCGCCACGGAGAAGTGCAGGGTTGGTGCGATCCAGCTCACGTCGCCGACGTCGGTGGATCCGCCCGGCGGGTCGCTCGCGATCGGCTTCAGCGGCTCCAGCTTCGCGTTCATCCCGACCTCGTCCTGCCCCGTCGCTTTCTGCAACGCGCGCGCGAACGACTGCTCCTCGGCGGTGTAGGACGGCTCGCCGACGAGCGTCAGGTTTTCGTGCAGCAGCTTCAGCCCCGATTCGAGGATGTTCATGTCGGTGTAGCCGGTCTGGACCGTGAGCGTGCTCTCGACGCCGCCGATGAGCGCGGCGCCGCGCGCGATCTCCTGCACGCGCGCGAAGACCTCTTCCACTCCTTTCCGCCGCGAGTCGCGGACCCAGGTGAGGATCCGCCCGTAGTCGGGCACCACGTTCGGAACGTCGCCCGCGCGCTGGACGGTGTAGTGGATACGGACCGTCGGCTTGACGTGCTCGCGCAGCAGGTTCAGGCCATGCGTGAACGCCTCGATAGCATCGGACGCGCTGCGGCCGTTCCACGGGTCGGCGGCGGCGTGCGCGGTCCGCCCCTTGAACTCGACGAAGAACTGCACGTTCGCCTGCGCGCCTTCGTAGTCGACCTTCGTCGCGTCGGCCGGGTGCCACACGAGCACGGCGTCGACGTCCTTGAAGACGCCGTCGCGAATCATGAAAATCTTCCCGCCGATCGATTCCTCGGCCGGCGTGGCGAGGAACCGGATCGTCCCTGTCAGCGTACCGGCCGCGATCATCTCTTTGATCGCGACAGCCGCGCCAAGGCTCGCGGCGCCGAACAGGTTGTGCCCGCAGCCGTGACCGGCGGCCCCTTCGCGAAGCGGCTCCTTGACCGCGGACGCCTTCTGCGAGATCCCGGGCAGCGCATCGTACTCGCCCATGATCGCGATGACCGGCCGCCCTTCGCCGTAACTCGCGACGAATGCCGTCGGCAGCCCCGCGACACCGCGTTCGACCCTGAAACCCTTCGCTTCCGCGTAATCAGCCAGCACCTTCGCGGACTGTTCTTCACGCAACGCCGTCTCGGCGAGCTCCCAGATCCGATCGCTCATCGCGACGAGATCGCTGTGCTGCTTCTGGACGAGCGCGAGCGCGTGCTTCTTGGCCGTGGGTGCCGGCTGCGCCGTTACGCTCATGGCCGGAGCGACGAGGACAATGAGGCCGAGCAGGGCGAGTCTTGTCACGTGCACTCCTTGTTGAAAGGACGCGCGGATCATAACCCGAGCGCGGACCCCGCTCGTCACGTCGCTCACGCACGGTGCTACAGTCCGGACCAGGGCAATCGCTCGTGACCCCGATCGAAGTGCTGCGAGGTAAACTGTGAAGCCTCGGCCAGCTCCTTTCGTTCGGGAATCGCTCGATGTGCGTCAGGAGTCGTCGCATGAAACGGTTGCCGCTTCTGCTAGCTGCCTCGATCGCTCTGACTGTGTTGATAGTGGGCTCCACGAGAGTTCTCGCCCAAGCCGACGCCTCCGCGCAAGAGTTCTGGAGCAGAACCCCCCACTGCATTGCCGCACCTGTGCGCGATGCGCCCTTCTCAGCGGAAGCCGTGACGACGTGGCACGCCACAGCGAACAGTGGGACGGCGGCGATGCAATCCACCGCGCGCTATTACCGCGATGGTGCGGGGCGCGTGCGAGTGGACTTCATCGAGGGGATGAGTCTGCAGCGGGTCTTCATCACGCTCGAGGCCAACAGCCGTGTGACGTATGCCCTGGACACCGTCGCACGAACCGCGATCAAGGGGACACGCGCAATGTTCGCGATGATGATTGGGGGTGGCTGCACCAACAACAAATTCGTACTGCCCCTGTCAATGACTCGCTTCGTCTCGTTCATGGCCAGTCCGCTCGACGAGGAATCCCTGGGGCAACGCTCGCTGGCAGGTGTCCACACTACGGGGACGCGGTTCAACATGTTGCTGCCCGCGTCCGTGACGGGTATGGGCCGTGGGGAGCGGTGGGTCTCGTCGGAATTGCAGCTGATGGTGTACGGCCGGCGAGAGGACGTCGAAGTCGGCATCGTCGAGCATCGACTGACGAAGATCACCCGCGCGGAACCGCCGGCAGCTCTCTTCGAAGTGCCTGCGAACTACGTTGAGACCGCGTTTCCCTGCATGACATGGGAAAACCCGTACGCGCCGAAAACCAACGGTCGTGGATGCCGCAATCGACACTAGCGACGCATCACGCCGCCAGCCGATTGAGCCATCGAACCGGAACGGCCTCGAGACGGCGTGTGTCCCTGCCCTCAGTGTGTCGTCTTCGTACCTTTCGGCGCTCCGCCGAACAACCCACCGAAGAAGTCGCCGGCGTTCCACGCCGGCCGCCATGGCCTGTACGCCTTCGACTGCCATGTCGATGACCTTCGGCGAGACGCCATCACAGACAGCCGACGCTGAACCGCGCGACCGTTGCTGGTCGTTGCCGACAGCTCGCCACTCATCTATCTCTCCCGCGTCGGCGTTCTCGAACTGCTCGGGGTCTGCCCTTCCGCCTGCCGGTAGCGGGTTCGGCCGTAGGTCTGTCCGAGGCTAGCCGGAGGCTGCGCATTTGCGACAATCTGGTATTCGTGTAACGCTGAACGCGCTATGGCAAGTCGTAAGCCCCAGTCGGGAGGTGCTCTCGGCCGGGTGAAGAGCCTGAGCAGGTCGAAAGACATCCCGGCGACGAAACCCGTTGCCCTCGTCGATTGGGCCGACGTGCGGGTGCAGCGTGTCGAGTACGAGGCTGGAACGACGATCTTCGCTCAGGGGGATCCGGCGACCAGCGTCATGTACGTCGAGCACGGCACCGTGCGCCTCTCGGTCTTGTCGGACGCCGGAAAGGAGGCGGTGATCGCCGTCCTGGACAGTGGCCATTTCTTTGGTGAGGGCTGTCTGGTCGGGCAGTCATACCGCATGGCAACGGCCTCGGCCATGGCGGTGTGCACGATCATCGTCGTGGAGAAGCAAGAGATGGTGCGACAGCTCCACGCGCAGCCCGCGTTTGCTGATCGGTTCCTGACGCACATGCTGACGAGAAACATCCGCATCGAGGAAGACCTCGTCGACCAGCTCTTCAACTCCAGCGAGAAGCGGCTCGCGCGCACCCTTTTGCTCCTGGCGCGTTACGGTGAGCCCGAGGCATCTCACCGCGCGGTGCCGAGAGTGTCGCAGGAAACCCTCGCCGAGATGGTTGGGACCACGCGTTCGCGCGTGAACTTCTTCATGAACAAGTTCCGGAAGCTCGGCTTCATCGAATACAACGGCGGCCTGAAGATCAACAACTCTCTCCTGAGCGTCGTCCTGCGAGACTGAGTACCGCCTCGTGGCGGCCGACCGCCGAGTTACATCGATGTTCGTTTGAGGACATTCGTAGTGTGGGGGAGTTGGTAAGCTCGTACATGCTCTCGGCACATTCGGAGAGGCGGATAGACGATGAACAGATCACACGATGCTGCGGAAGCGACGAGGGCGGAGGCGGAACAGTTCCGACGAGTTGCGGAAGAAGCGCGTAAGGTCTGGGATCGTCACCGCGAGGCGCTCGAACTGATGCGAGAGGAGCGCGAGCGGTTCCGCGAAGGGGCTGAGGCGACGCGGGCGTCCTACGAGGAATCGCGCGTCGCGGCCGAGAATGCGCGGAAGGAGAGCGAGGACGCGCGCAGCGCGGCGGACGCTTCACGGCAGGCGGTTGTGGATGCCCTGCGCGTAACCGCCGATACGCTGAGCGCGTCGCTCGAGAAGATGAAGATGGTCGAAGAGATGCGCCGGACCCTGCGTGACATTCAAGACGTGAAAACTTTCGAACCCACCTAGCGAGAAGGCCGACGGCTTACAGATCTGGCGTCACCGGGTAATCGCGCGGATGCTCTCCGACATCGTCTGCGGAGGATCATTCCAAAAACGAATCATCATGTAGGGCGGCATGACGGCCAGCAGCGCCACGACGCCCCAGGCATATCCGGACACCAGAGAACTCGCCAGCCCCGCCGCGCCGACGACCAGTAACCACGCCACCGTTATCACTGCTTTCACGTATCTACGTTCCATCATCAAAGTGTACGGGCGGATGTCTATCAACTCTGTCCCCGATTGCACAGCGTGATCCGAAGGGCCGTCGTACTCTGGAAGCGTTGCTGATGAGTCCCTCGTTAGCAGCATGAAAGGCCCGCAATGAACGGCTGTTACGTCGCCAGTCTGTGCTTCTCACTTGCCCTCGTGGGCGGCCCGGTTCTTGGGCAAGATTTGTCTGCGTATCGCGGCGTGCACCTGGGTGACGGCCTGAAGAGCGTCATTGCGGTAACTGGCGCGTCGCCCACCGACATCAAGGTCGTCCACGAGCGCCCGGTGCTGACGCAGGAGCTGGAATGGCGCCCGCACAGCCTCGGTGGCTCGATTTTCAGAGACGATCCTGTGCAACGTGTCGTATTCAGCTTTTATCTCGACCAGTTGTATCGAATCCTGGTTACTTACGACCGTACGCGGATTGATGGCTTGACGGATGCAGATCTCGTCGACTCTCTCAGTGCGGCATTTGGCACGCTCTTCACGCCTCTCACGGGTGCCGCCGCGAACGCGTTGCCCCCGTTTGAAACGCCAGATCTCGCCGAGCGGTACCGCGTTGTGTCCCGTTGGGAGAACGCCGAGCACTCGATCGTGCTCGTGCGCGGGGCTTACCTCGTCCCGCTGAGTCTCGTGATACTCGCCAAACACGTGGCGACGGATGCTCGACACGCCGACCTGGAAGCTACCCGGCTCAATCTCTCGGAGCGGCCCGCGCGCGAGGCCTTGAAGGCACGCGAGGCAGCGGACGCCCAGCGTCTCGCCCAGGAAAGAGTCCGCCCCACGAACAAGGCGGCGTTCAAACCGTAACGAGATCATCATGCGAGACATCTACCGCGCGTTTCTCAATCGTGTGGGCACCGACGAGGCGCTCGCGCTCGCACATGACCTGGAGCACTGGCACGGCATCATGGAGCAGCACCGAACCGCGCTCATCAGGCTCGGCTTCGCGCCGGACGGCCATCCAGACTGGGACAACTGTCCGCACGCCGACGCGCGACGACTCTGGGAACGTGCGCTTCGACTGCTTGGTGCTGGCGCGGACAACCTGGAGTTGCTTCGCACGTGCTCGACTCCGCGCGGTGATCGACTCCCTCCGTTCAGTCGACAGCCGTGGCCAGGCAGTGATCGTCGAGCCGACCGAGACGTGGCCGCTGGTCCGGTCGCGCCGCCGGCAAGAGTCGCCGCGTAATTGATGATTTGCGACCGCTCGACGCGCTGCGCAAGTCGAGAGATGAGGAGCGAAGAGTGACACATGTGTTCAGATGCGGAAGACCGATCCTGTTCTGCGTGATGGCTTTTTCGATCGTCTGGATTGGGTTGCCGGGTTGGGCGGCCGGTAACAGCGGCATCATGGTCGCAGGATTGCTTGGCACCGCCGCGCTATCGATCCTGTATTTCACCAGGCCCCCCCGATTGGCGCCCGTGAGGGTGACGAGCGCGTCGCCGCTCAGCAAACCCGATGCGCTTGATCTCGATCGATTCGACTTCGAGCGCGGCTAGGCGCGACGCGTGCCGAGGTCTGCAGGCGCATTGAGCGCCTGCGGATCGCTCTCAAGGAGATTCCGATGAATGGGTTTCGCATGCTCACGTTGGTTGTGGCCTGGACAGTGGTGTTCGTGTGCACGGCCTCGGCACAAAGCCTGGCCATCTACCGCAACTTCCATCTGGGTGCGAGTCTGGCGACGATCGCCGCCCAGGCTGGCATCTCGCCCGAGCCACGCGTGGTCTCGCAACGTCCTGTGCTCCTGCAGGAACTGATGTGGCAGCCGACCGGCGAAGCGCAGTCACCTGAGGCAGTCGGCAAGGTCGTATTCAGCTTCTACAACGACGAATTGTTTCGCATCGTCGTCGACTACGACCCGCGACGGACCGTGGGCATGACGCCAGAGGACATGGTGGAGGCGTTGTCGAAGGCATTTGGCTTGGCGACCTTGCGATCCACCGGCTTCCTGCCCCCCGCGCGGAGCACGATTGGCAACGGCGGGGCGCTCATCGTTTCCTGGGATGACGTCGAGCACACTGTCAGTCTCACGTCGCGGCCTCCTTCGATCTTCGCATTGGTGATCGTGTCGAAGCGCGGCGAGGCATTGGCGACCGTGGCCGCTGCCGATGCGATCTGGGTGGAGCGTGTCAACGCGCCTCTTCGTGCGGCCGAGCGGGAACAGCAGCAGACGCAGGCGAGCCGAGATCAGGAAGAGGCTTCGCGGCAAGTCAACCGGGCAGCGTTTCGTCCGTAAGGACCTCTCACGCGACCCACGTGATTGGAACCGCCGGTGTCAGGGAGGTAATCAATGGCGACGGTGGTGTCGTATGCCACATTTCTCGAGATTCGCGCGCGTCGAGAGCGCATCCTCGCCGAGTTGGCGCGATCCGACGTTCGAGTCGTGAGTACACCTGAATCGGCGCCGACCATCGAGGCCGAGTCTCTCGAGCCATGGAGCAACCCTACGAATGCCAAGGCGCGGCGAATGCTTCCTGTTGACCTCTGAACAACGGGTTCTCTAGGCGTTCAAAACTCTTCCAACGGCATCCATGCATCTCACGATGCGCGCGGTCACTCGCACGTTCATCGCCGTCGTGACGGCGACGAGCGTCGCTACCAGCGTTGCCGCGCAGCCGCCGGTCGCCATCGACAGCCGCGTCGCGGACGTCAACGGGATTCGATTGCACTATTTGGCGGCCAGAAAAAGGCGACGCGACCACGATGCCCCGTGATGAAACATGGCCACAATCGCCGCGGCGCTAGGTGCCGGCCATGATCGAGATGCCGACGACGAACAGGAATAGTCCCCCACCAGTAACCATGGGAACCGGGTGGGTGCCCGCGAACGGTGAAGAGCTCATCGCGGGGAACATCGTGATGGCGCTCATCGCCAGACCGACGCCTCGCCTGTGCACTGATGCACAGACAGCAACGCATCAGCCTGCGATGATCGGTGAACGTAACCTTGACGTCCACACTTCGAAACCGCCCATGCTGACCATCATCGCACTCAGTGTCATGTTGGCTGCCTCACTCGGGGCAATCGCCTGGACGCGCGCTCGGCTAGATATTGCGCCTCTGGGGCAGATGAGCGATCAATGGCTCACCGAGCACAGGGCGTCGGACTCCGCATCGCCAGATCGCTGAGCGCGCCCGGGCAGCTAACAGGATCCACGTCCTGCGAAATCCGATCGATCTACACGGGCGAGTTCCTGTGGAACGGGAAGCGACACCAGGGCAATGATCCTGCGCCCGGAAGACCACTACCTTGGGAACCCAAGCCTGTCGAGCAATCCGAATTCGGGACAGAATTCGGAACGACCTGATCAGCCGGCTTGAGGCCATCAGTAGTCTGTCCGAAATATCTAGCATGCTCTGTCTACTTCAACGACTCACGTTGTCGGATCGCCCGCCCCAGCGCATCGTCCAACGAGCCGCGGATGACTAGCATCTTCACCTCGATTGTCGAGCGCTGTCCCGGTGGCAGCGACGTCTGCGGATCGACGTGCTGACACGTCAGCTCAGGATTGCTCCACACGTTGCCTGCCGTGCGGGCGAAGCTCGCGATCACCCATGCCTTGTCGGTGGACACCGTGGCGATGAAGGGCATGTCGACCGCTCGGGACTTGTTGTAGTACGAAATCCCGTCGTCGCGACGCTCGATCCGCTGCGCTGGCACCGGCCACGTGAACGACGCGAGATAGCGAGCTGGGAGCCACTGATCCAGTGGGAGCGTCAGCCGGCGTGGCGTCTCTGACGCCAGCAGGTCGAAGCCGTCAGCGTGATGGACGTAGGTGCGCTCAAGACGCATGTCGTGGAAAATCGACGTGAGTCGTGGATCCGTCGGGGCATAGATCATGTCGTACGCCACCCGAGACTCGTTTCGCACTTCATAGCGGAAGCGCACGCCGTCGTCCTCTAGCGTGGCTCGCGCGAGCAGATGGACCCCGTCTCCGAGGTCACGCTCGTATTCGAGAGATGCACTGGAGCGCCGCCATAGCGGTCGGTCACCACGCTGTCCGGGACGGAACAGATAGAGCTGTTGGGCAGAGCCCTGGCCTTGTTTGACGACGGTGACGTGCTCGGGGAAGAGGATCTCGATCGACCGATCTGACGTCGGGTGACCAGGGAGGACAACGCGGAGAACGGGCGACGTGTGCTCGGTTGCCACAAGCAACTGCAATCCCGCGACGTTCTGAATGGGCAGGTGGACGTCGGCGGAGGCGGCGGTTTGCGCGCGTGTGGGCGAAGGGCCGACCACCCACCAGACGGCCAGAATTGCCCCACAGAGGCCCGCCGCACGACAACGTCCGAGTTTCATCTGTCCCCCTCCCGGGTCTCAATGCGCTATTGCGCGACTCAATGCGAGTTGCTTGCAAGCCGAAGCGCGAATGCGATGACGGACAGTATTTCTATAACGACTGGTGTCAACAGGTTCGTGGTATCCCCGGCCCGGATGTGGGCAGCGATGGCCAGGGCGAAGTAGGCGACCAGCCCTCCGGCCGCCGCGATGCCGATGGGCGCCCAGGCGAGGCCCATCAGGACGCCGACCGCGCCGAGCATCAGAATGCCGGCCAGCGCATTCAGCTGCTGCTCCCGAACACCCACTCGTGCGTAGCGGTTCACGACCGACGGGCGATGCGATAGCTTCAAGGCTGCTGACGACGCCAGCAGAGCTGCCAGCACGACGGAGACGACGGCGAGTGCGGTGAACACGTGGTCCTCTCCCGATCGAAGGACGCCCTCGTGACAGAGGCCGTCATCGAAGGGCTCGATCGCTGGCTCGCCGACGTGTCGGTGAGCCTGACGCGACTGTCGTCGGTCGATTCTGTGCTCCGGCTGGCACGAGCGGCTCGTGTCATCGAGACATCGCGTCGGCGCCACTTCGGATTGGTGCAAAACTTCATCGGCGCGCTCGCCCGCGCTCAGCACGATCCGCGGATCCGGAAGCGCCTCGCGGAAGGGTTCGCGAAGACCCGGCCCGCCGTCGCGGCCTTGCCATCCGGTGTTTCTGGGTGGACTCGTCAGGCCAGGCACAGAGACAGACGCGGTTGCCCGCGCGGTCGGCGAGCGTCCAGTTCGATGGTGCATGGGACTCGTCAACGATGCGGCCGCCTGCAGCAAGGGCCGCCTGGAGGCGCGCCGTGACGTGCTCGCGCGCGACCGACACGTCGAGATGCATCGCGTAC
>DAINCF010000031.1:0-23617 GCA_036732565.1 Vicinamibacterales bacterium | reverse complement strand
TACCTTGACGGTGTCGCTCGATGCGACCGCATCCGTCCTCGCGCGCGTGACGTTGAAATCCGAGCGGACGCGATCCGCGGCCTCGGGGCTGCTCTTGGCCACCGACGTGGCGGACTATCTCGTTGGTCGTGGGATGCCGTTCCGGCAGGCGCACGAAGTGGTCGGCTCGATGGTGCGCCAGTTGCTCGCGGATGGCCGCGACTTCGAGTCGCTGACGCTCGACGAGTGGCGCGCCAGCCATCCATTGTTCGGCGATGACATCAAGTGGGCCATTACCCCCGAGGCCTCGGTGACCGCGCGACGGACGCCGCAGTCCACACAGCCCTCGTCGGTCGGCGCCGCTCTTGCCGAGACACGGGCGTGGCTTTCGGCTTGCTCCGGGTGATGGCGTCTGCTAAACTCCGCGTCACCTACGCCCGACGGTTCAATCGAGCACATAGCCAGAGCAACGTAGCTCTAAGAAACAAGGCTCTAGTGGGACGTACCTTTGGTTTCCATGGGGCCCGTTCCGTAGGAACGGGCCCGAAAACTGCGCCGAGCAACGGTGTTGGTTACTTCACTTTCGTCGATACGCTCCACTAGAAGCGCGGTTCGGCTTCCCGCCTGCCAGTGATCTGAACGGTCTTCGGGGGAGTGCATGCAGCAACGCCGGCTCCGGCCTGGTGACGTGTTGGACGACTACTGTCCGCGCGAGCGCCGCATTACCGATCACGCCATCGTGGCGATGATCGACGATGAGATCAAACAGACGCGCTGTGTCTCCTGCGATACGGAGCACGAGTACAAGCAAGCCAAGGTCCCCCCGCAGCGCCGCAAGAAGGCGCCGCCGGCCTTGTTCACGCAAGTGCTCGACGGCCTGCAAGGGCCAGCGCGCATCGCCCAGAGCGCCGGCACGGCCGGCCCACCCGAGGCTGAGGCCGATGTCGACGCCCCTGGCGATCTCCCGCCTCCCGCCGTGACTCCACGCACCCACGAGAACGGACCGGAGCAGCCCAGTCAGCTCGCGGCGTCGAGTGACGAGGCTCACGAGAAGGCGGAGATGTCCGAGGAGCCGGTGGCCGACGGCGAGCGCGCCACCGAAGAAGGTCCCGTTCGCCGCCCCTTGATTCGTGCCCAGCTGCCTCGCCCCGAGGGCCAGCCGCCCCCAACACGCGATCTCCCGGACTTCACCATTCGCCAACCCTCGAATGGCCGCGGCAATCGACCCACCGGCCACGGTCATGGCCAAGGATCGCGTCCGGGCGGACGTCGCCGCGGCGGGCAGCAGCAGGGACAAGGCGGCATGCCGCGCTTCGGCAATCAGGGCCGTTCCAACGAGTTCGGCCGCTCCAACGAGTTCGGCCGTTCCGGCGAGCGCCGACACGGCGGCGGGCGCCATGGTCAAGGGCCGGGACAGGGCCACGGACAAGGTAATGGTCAGGGTCAAGGTCAGGGTCACGGCGGTCGACCCAATCGCGGCGGTCGGCGCGGCGGCGGCGGCAAGAAGCACTGACCCGCCCGGCGGCTATTCTCAATCGCATGCCACAACTCACGGGAAAAACTGGTCTCATCGTCGGCGTTGCCAACAAGCGGTCGCTCTCCTGGGGGATCGCGCGCCGCGCGGCCGACGAGGGCGCGCAACTGATCCTCACGTATCAAGGACGCTTCGAAGAACACGTCAACGAGCTCGCGGACACGCTCTCGCCACGACCGTTGGTACTGCCGCTCGATGTGCAGAGCGATGACGAGATCGCCGCGGTGTTCGCGCGCATCCAGCAGGACATCGGGGGACTCGACTTCCTGGTCCACGGCGTCGCATTCGCGGGCCGAGACGATCTGAACAACCCGTTCTCGCAGACGTCGCGCGACGGCTTTCGACTCGCGCTCGATGTCAGCGCCTATTCGCTCATCGCGCTCACGAAGGGCGCGCGGCCGCTGATGCAGGCCCGCGGCGGCGGTAGCATCGTCACGCTGACCTTCCTCGGCAGCGATCGCGTGTTTCCGAACTACTCCGTGATGGGTGTCGCGAAAGCCGCGCTCGAGGCCTCGGTGCGTTATCTCGCTGCAGATGTCGGCGCCGACAACATCCGTGTGAATGCCATCTCCGCCGGACCGATGAAGACGCTCGCGGCCTCAGGGGTCAGCGGCTTCTCGGGCATCCTCAGCATCGTGCGTGAGAAGGCGCCACTGAAGCGGAACATCGACCTCGACGAAGTGGGCGACGCCGCCGTGTTCCTGCTCGCGTCCGCGAGCCGCGGCATCAGCGGCGAGGTCATGATGGTCGACGCCGGCTATCACGTCATTGGGCTGTGATCGGATATAGGGCGGTTCGCGAACCGCCCCTACGGATACCGCTCGCTCGCGATGAGCGGTTCGGGGACGCGGGCGCGCTTCAAGAGTGAGGCGACCTCGGTCACGAATCCCGGCGGGCCGCAGACCAGCGCGTGGGTATGCGGCGTTCTCAGCGCCTGCGCGATCAGCTGGTCGTCGATTCGCCCACGCCGGCCACTCCACGACGACCCGTCTGCACGCGTCACCGTCATGAAGAGCTCCAGGCTGCCCAGTCGTGCGAGCTCCTCCAACTCTTCTCGGTAGACCAACTCTTCCGGGCGGCGCGCGCTGTAGATCACGATGAACCGCTCGGCGAGTGGAGGACTGAGCGCTTCGCCGAGCATCGACCGAAGTGGCGCAATTCCGGTCCCTCCGGCGATGAACAGCATGTCGCGGGCGACGATGGGATCTGGCAAGCGAAAGTCGCCGAGCGGCCCGTGGACGTCCACGAGCGTGCCCGGCAGGACCCGCTCGAGATGCGGATCCAACGGATCGGCTTCCTCCAGCTGTGCGAGCAGCTCGATGGCGTCGGATGCGGCGGCCTGCCGAGGCGAGCTCGCAATCGAATACGGCTTCCGCACCGTTCCGCCGTGCAACCCGACGATGACGGCCTGTCCAGCGGCAAACGAGAACGGCTGATGATCCAGGGAGAGCCGGATGATGCGCGTGCGAGGCGTGGCGTGGATCACCTCGAGCGCAGGAAGGACAAAGGCGGGCACGGCAGCGCGATCAATGGTAGTGCAACCGCTCGGAGGGGCGGTCGCGAACCGCCTCTACAGAACGCCAATGCCGGCGCGCTGGATGTCGACGTCGGTCACGTCGGGAAGCAGGACCGGCACGACTGAAAGCATCGGGCCGTCGGTGCCCGTCGCGAGCGGCTGGGCGCGGATAAGCTGCTTGCGCCGCGTCTTGTCGCGATACATGCGGCTGTCGGCAGTGGCCAGCAGGGCCTCGTAGGTGTCGCCGTCGTGCGGGTAGATCGCCGCGCCGACGCTGATCGACAACGCCAGCCGGCGCCCGGGCCGCGCCTCGAAGACGAGATCGTCGACCGCCTTCTGCAGCTCCAGGCGCTTGCGCTCCGCCTCGTCCAGGCCGCAGCCAGCCAAGACGACGATGAACTCGTCGCCGGCGTAGCGCACGCACACATCGTAGGGACGAATCGTGCTGCGCAGGACCGGCGCCACTTCGCGCAACGCGCGGTCGCCGATGTGGTGGCCGTGGTTGTCGTTGATCTCCTTGAATTCGTCGAGGTCCATCACCAGCAGCGCGACCTCGGACTTCAACCGCTCGGCGCGCGCCAGCTCACGCGTCAGGTGCATGAACATGAAGCGTGTATTGGGCAGGCCGGTCAGCGGATCCGTCAGCGAGTCCTCCTGCGTCTTGTCGAAGACGATGGAGTTGTGGATGACGGCGGAGGCCTGCTCGCAGACCCGATCCAGCAGGCGGCGATGGTCGTCGAGATAGAGCTCCGGATCCGTGTGATAGACGGCCAGCGTGCCGATGAAGCGCTCGTTGAACACCAGCGGCGCGACCAGGGCCGATTGCAGGGTCGTCGGACGACCGATCAGACCGGCGGCCTCGAAGTCGGCGCTTGGCCGCGCGTTGACCAGGGAACGCTTGTTGCGCGCCACCCAGCCGGTCAACCCGTGCCCGCTGCGAATGGTCATCGTCTCGATCAGATCGCGTTCGACGCCGGTGGCGAACTTGCACCGCAGCGTGTCCGTGTCTTCGTTGTACAGGAAGAGCGCGCACGACGAGAACGGCACCAGGCTGCTCAACTTCGAGGCGATGAGCCCCATGGTGTCGGAGATGCCAAGGCTGGTGCCCATCGTCTGCGCGATCTCGTAGAGCGCGTAGATCTCGCGATGCGCCAGCGCGATGTCTTCGAACACCGTGTTGCCCTTCGGACCCTCGGGCTGGAATCCGGCCGCCGGCTTGCCCAGCTCTGACGTGCTCTCGAGGCTGAGACGCCGATGCGGCGCCGTCTCGAGCTTGATCGCCTCGGCCTTGAGCTCGGGCAGCATCTGAATGAACTGCTGCACCACGGCCGGATCGAGCGCCCGCCCAGCCTCGCTGCGCAGCAGCGCCTCGGCGGCGTCGTGGGTCATCGCCTTGTGGTACGGGCGATCGGACGTCAGCGCGTCGAAGTAGTCGACGACGGTGAGGATGCGCGCCCCCAGCGGAATCTCCTCGCCCTTCAGACCCTGGGGATAGCCTTTGCCGTCCCACCGCTCGTGGTGGCTGAGGATGAGCGGGGCCACCGGATACGGGAAGGGCACGGCGCTGATGATCTCGGCACCGACTTGCGGGTGCACGCGAATCTTCTGGAACTCTTCCTGCGTGAGCGGTCCGGGCTTCGACAGGATGTGCTCCGGCACGGCGAGCTTGCCGATGTCATGCAGCAGGGCGGCGGTCTTGACGCCTTGGATTTCCTTGTCCGACATCCCGAACTGCTTGGCGAGGCCGGCGGCGTAGACCTGGACGCGCCGAATGTGCGACTGCGTGGTCTGATCCTTCGCGTCGATGGCGAGCGCCAGCGCTTCGATGGTCGCCAGGTGCAAGTCCGCCATCTCCGCCGAATGCCGCCGCTCGTCGTCGATGCGGCCGAGATAGATGCGATAGGTGCGGTAGGTGAGATAGAGCGGCGCGATTGCGAACAGGGCCATCCAGACGCCGGAGGTCATGACCGCCCACGTCGACAACGCGGCCACGCCGGCGCCGACGAAGTAACTCGGCGCGCTCCACGAGAAGTTCTGGCTCCACACGCTGAAGAAGGGTTGGCGCGTGGAGAGCGCGATGGCGGTCGCGATGATCGTCGTGTTGAAGATGAAGTACGCGGTGGCGGCCGCGGCCAACGGCCGCGCGATGCCGGCGATCGTGCCCGGCAGCGCCCCTGGCAGCGCGCCAGGCGCCGTGCCGAACCACGCCTGCGCCAGCCCCGCCGCCTGGACGGTGATCGCGAGGCACGCCATGCTGAACAGCGTGCGATACGGCGCGTTCGGCGTCTTCATGCGGAACGTGCACTGGGTCCACGCGCTGGTCACCGCGATCAGCATCGTCTCGTGCGGGCCGACGAGCAGCAGTGCCGCGAAGTCGACCGCGTACGACACCGACATCGACGAGCCGCCCTTCGACAGCGGCAGCGTGACCTTGAGCGCCGAGGTAATCGCCGAGAGGACCAGCAGGGAAAGGAAGAGCAGCGGGCGGTCGAACGTGGCCCGCGGGGCCAGGCCCACGAGCAGTAGAGCGCCCAGAGCGATAATTCCGCCCACATAGAGGCGAGCGGGCAGGGGGAGTGCCTTCATACCTCACTACTGGATCGCCGGGGGACGATCAATCCGAGTGTCATCGAACTACCAACGAACTGACCCAAGGAGCATACTTTACCTTCGAGTCATATGGACCGCCCGTATGAGCCCAGCAGCGTTTTGTGCGCAATAGTGTGAATATCGCACAAAATGCTCAGCTATGTCGCACGTTTGTCACTCATCCGTTGCTCGATGAGCTTGTATTTGAGAGAACTTTATATGACTTTACAGGACATGTCAGGATAGCTGACCTGTCCGACGCGGCTTGCGGGCGGCCTTGCCGCTCGACGGCTCCAGCCCGTACTCCGTGATCTTGCGATAGAGCGTCCCGCGGCTGATGTCCAGCACCCGGGCCGCTTCAAGTTTATTCCAGCGCACGGCTTCGAGCACGCGCATGACGTGCGCGCGCTCGGCTTCACGTAGTGTCGGAAAGCGCGTCGCCGTATCCTGCTCGCGGCGCACCACCGATTGGTGCAGGAACTCGATGTCGGCGGCGCGGATCAGACGCCCCGGTGCGGAGAGCGCGGCTCGTGAGACCGTGCTCTCGAGCTCGCGAATGTTTCCCGGCCAGTGATAGGTGCCCAGCAATTCCGCCGCTTCGCTCGAGAACTGCTTGGCGTCGAGCGGCAGGCCGTTCGCCGCACAGTAGCGCGCGAGGAACCGGTTGGCGAGCACGGGGATGTCGACCGCCCGCTCCTTGAGCGAGGGCAGACGGATCGCGAACGCATTGATGCGGTAGTAGAGATCTTCGCGGAAGCGTCCTTCGCGGACGAACAAATCCAGCGGACGATTCGTGGCGGAGATCAGGCGGAAGTCGACTTGAATCGCGCGATTGCCGCCGAGTCGCTCGAAGCGCCGATCCTCGAGCACGCGCAGCAGTTTGGCCTGCGCGACAAGGGACAGATCGCCGATTTCGTCGAGGAAGAGCGTGCCGCCGTTCGCCAGCTCGAGGCGGCCGGGCTTGCGATCGTGGGCGCCGGTGAACGCGCCGCGTTCGTAGCCGAAGATCTCCGATTCGAACAGCGTGTCCGGCAGCGCTGCGCAGTTGACCGCCTGAAAGCGCTCGGTGCCGCGCGGCGACAGCTCGTGAATCATGCGGGCGACGACTTCCTTGCCTGACCCGGTGGGACCGAGGATCAGCACCGCGATATCGGACTTGGCGGCGGTGCGAATCCACTCGAAGATGGCCAGCATCTTCTCGTCGCGGCCGATCAGCTCACGGAATCGCTGGACCGACGGCGAGGTGTCTTCGATGCCGACGCTCGCGCGGCGCTCGAGGAAGTTGTCGAGGAGGGTCGCGGCGGCTTCGCTCTCGGGCCGGGCGGCCACGAACCGCACCGGCTCGCCGGTCAGCCGGCGGACGACGCCGAACTCCACCAGTTCGCGGACGCAGTTTTCGACGTCGAGGCGCATGCGACCGAAGGTCTGCATGAGCTCTTCGATCGCAAACGCTTCATCCGGGCGGGCCGACAGAAAGCGCAGGATTCCCGCCCGCAAAGGCGATTGCACCAGCGTCCGGAACCGCGCCTCGACCTCTTGCGCCTGCCGGCCGCCAGTCCCAGCGCTGGCCCGACGAGCGGCAAACGTCAGATCATCCACGACCGTGTCGTGGTATCGGACGACACCAATAAAACCTTTACGGCCTGGGACCTGAGGCTTGGGACCCTGGGTTTGAGACGCGAGCCAGCCCGCCGTCGCGGCCGGAGGCCGCAACGGCGAGGTCTCGCGGTGGCTCGCGAGGTTACACGGCGAATGTAGGCGGATGTTAGGCTAGGTCCGTGCCGTACCGTGCTCCTGGCTCTCCCAAGAAGGCCTCCAACCCGTTTCTGTCAGGCAAACCGATTCGCTACTATCGCCCGCGTGGCAGCGCCGATGTGCGCGCGCTCGTGGACGAGGGATTCCAGGCCTTCAACGCCGCGCGGTTGGGTGAGGCGTGCCGCATCTTCACCGACAAGATGCTCGCCCGCCAGCACGACACGACCATCGCCTTGACGGTGGCAGGGGCACTGACGCCCGCGGGACTCGGCGGCTGCGTCATCGAGCTCATGGAGCGCGGCCTCGTCGATTTCCTGATCAGCACGGGCGCGAACCTCTATCACGATCTCCACTACGCCCTGAACTTCACGCTGCATCGCGGCTCGCCGTTCGTCGACGATCGCGTGCTCTACGACGAGGGCGTCATCCGCATCTACGACGTGTTGTTTCCGGCGCAAGTGCTCCTCGACACCGATCGCTTCATCCGCGACTTTCTCGTCTCGAGCGGCCTGTCGGGGCCGGTGTCGACGGCGGACTTCCACCTCGCGCTCGGACAGCACGTGCTCGCGACCGGCAAGGGCAGCGAGGAGTACTCGGTGCTGGCCGCCGCCGCGAAGTACGGCGTGCCGATCTATACCTCGTCGCCCGGCGACAGCTCCATCGGGATGAACATCGCCTACCACGAGCTGATCAACGGCAGCAGCCTGATGATCGATCCCAACAAAGACGTCAACGAGATCTGCGCGATCATCCTGGCGGCCGACAAGAACGGCTGCGTGATTCTCGGTGGCGGATCGCCGAAGAACTTCTACCTGCAGGGACAGCCCACGCTGTGGGAGGTCTACGGCATCCCCAAGGGCGGCAACGACTTCTTCATTCAGATCACGACGGATCAGGTGGTGTGGGGCGGATTGTCGGGCGCGACGCCCGCCGAGGCAGTGAGCTGGGGCAAGGTGAACCCCGGCGTGCTGCCGGACACGGCCGTGGCATACTGCGACTCGACCATCGCGTTCCCGCTGTTCTGTGAGTACGCGGTCGCCCACAAGAACGGGCGCCGAAAACGAAAGGACCTGGTCGGGCAGCGCGAGGCCCTGGTCGCGTCGCTCCGCACACAGGCGGCGGTGGCGGCGAAGCCCACCGCCAAGCATGCGGACAAGGCCGCCGTGAGAACGTCGAGCGCCAGGACGTCTGGCGCGAAGACGAAGAAGAAGCGGTAGTGGGAACGCTCTGGTCGGAGCTCGGGCCGATTGCCGACCACGTGTCGGATGCGCCTCGTGTGTACGTCGACGCCAACCTGCCCGCTGGTCTCGTGACCTTCATGCGGACACGCCTCAACTGGGACGTCTTCTTCGTCCTCGAACATGCGCACTTGCGTCGCGCTCGCGACATCGAGCACTTCCGCCTGGCGCGCCAGCTCAGTCGCACGTTGATCACCCTCGACCGCGACTACCTCGACGAGCAGACGTTCCCCTCGGCGGAGACCGCGGGCATCCTCGTCGTGTCGGCGCCCGATGAGCGCGGGCTTGCGATCGTGCTCACACGGTTCGATCAGGTCGTGTTCAGGGCCGAGCGAGCCGACGGACGAAGCCCTGAGCCAGCGCAGCGAGTCGATGGGCTGCCGCTGAGCGGCCGCAAGCTGCACGCGCATATCGACTGGATGGCCGACGCCGACTGATGTCCTTCATCGTGCTTGCGGGCGCCGACCTCGTGCTGAACGATCGCGTGCTTCGCGGTGGCAGCCTCGTCTTCAACGACGAGGGCATCCTGGCGATCGAGTCGCGATCGATCGACGGGCCCGCCGGCAGCACGCGGCTCGATGGCCGCGGCCTCACCGTCCTTCCCGGCTTGGTCGACGTTCACGTGCACGGCGTCGAAGGCGTCGATGTGCTCGATGGCCCGGGCGCCGTCGCCGCTGTCGCCGCACGGCTGCCGCGATTTGGCGTGACCGCCTTCTGCCCGACCAGCATCGCCTGTCCACCCGACGATCTCGCGGCGTTTCTCAACGACGTCGCGGCCGCGCGTGCCGTGAGCCCTCGCGGATCGGCCGCCGTCCTGCCGGCGCATCTGGAGAGCAACTTCATCAACCCCGAGTTCAAAGGCGCGCAACCGGCCCGCTGCTTGCGCGTGCCGTCATCGAAGCCGCGAGCCGACGCCACCGATGGCGATCGGGGCGACTTCGACGCCGCCTCCATTCTTCGCGTGCTCGACGCTCGGCCGTCGGTGATTGGCATCGTCACCATCGCGCCCGAGCTCGATGGTGGGATGAGCCTGTTGGGTCGACTCGTGGCCGCGGGCCATCGCGTCTCGCTCGGACATACGGGCGCCAGCTACGAGGTCGCGCGCGCCGCGATCGATGCCGGCGCGTGCCACGCGACACACCTCTTCAATCGCATGTCCCCGCTCGGCCATCGCGCGCCCGGCGTTCCGGGTGCGGTGCTCGAATCGGATGCCGTCGCGGCCGAGGTCATTTGCGACGGCTTCCACGTCCATCCCGCGCTGGTGAAGCTCGCGCTCGCCGCGAAGGGTGTCGAGAAGGTGATGGCGATCACCGACGGCACCGCGGGATCCGGCATGCCGGTCGGCACGCGTGCGCGCCTCGGCGGTCAGACCATCGTGGTGACGACGCGAACCGCCGAGCTCGAGGACGGCACCCTTGCGGGCAGTGTGTTGACCATGGATGGGGCCCTCCGCATGTTGGTGGAGCGGGCCGGCGTGTCGCTGGTGGATGCGGCGCGGCTGTGTGCCACGACCCCCGCCCGGGAGATGGGTCTCGTCGATACGGGCACCCTCACCCCGGGCGCCGCCGCCGACCTCGCCGTGCTGAACGGAGACCTCCAGGTTGTCCAGACTTTTGTGCGCGGATGGCCGAGCTTGGAACACGGCCCCCTGGGAGCACGTCTATCGTCGTAGAGTTGCATCCGTGTAACGGCCTGGAGATGCCATGTCGAGACCATTAGCCCTCGTCGCCGTTGGCGCTCTGGCCATTGCCGCCAGCGGCTGCGAATTGAATCTCGAAACCGAAGGCGTCACGGCCACTGAGACGCGGACCTTCGAGCTCACCGGCGAACCGGAGGTCGTGGTCCAGACCTTCGATGGCAGCATCGAGGTGCGTTCGTGGGATCGCGACTCGATCGAGGTCGAGGTCGAGAAGCGGGCGATGGAGCAGCGCCTCCTCGAGGACATCAAGATCTCCGCGGAGCAGGACGGCAACCGCATCACCATCAAGGTCACTGGACCGGGGCGCGAGGGCTTCCGTGGCATCACCGTCGGCAATCGCATCTCGCCGACGGCCCGCCTCCGTGTCGCGCTGCCGCGCAAGAGCAATCTGCAGGCCTCGAGCGGCGACGGCGCCATCTCGATCGACGACGTGTCCGGCACGGTCAGGCTCGACACCGAAGACGGCAGCGTGCGGGCGTCTCGCGTCTACGGCGACATCCGCGTCCGATCCGGCGACGGCACCATTCGCATGGAGAAAGTGGAAGGGCGCCTGGACCTCGAGACCACCGACGGCAGCATCACCCTCGACGCCAAGCCGACGGCGTTGCGCGGGCGCACGGGTGACGGATCGATTCGCCTCCACGTCGCGCCCGACACGACCATGTCTGAGGATTGGGAGCTGACGACGGGCGATGGCAGCATCACGCTGACCTTGCCACCCAGCTTCGACGCTGAGCTCGATGCGGAATCTGGCGACGGATCGGTGCACTCGTCGCATCCGGGCATTCGCAGCGAGGAGCGCACGGGCCGCGATCGTCAGGAGCGTCGTCGCTCGCTCAAGACGACGATGGGCGCAGGCGGCAAGGTGTTCCGCGTGCGCACGAGCGATGGTTCGGTCCGAATCGAATCGTAATTAGCGCGGGGACGCGGCGGCGTACGGCGTCGGATCGGACACGCCCGCTGCCGCGAACGCGTCTCGCCGCTCGCGACACTTGCTGCACTGGCCACAATGCAGCGGCAGGTGGTCGGCATCCTGCTCGCGCTGAGGGGCGTCGAAGGGAGGGTTCATGCACGAGAGCGTGAGCTCGAAAGGCACCCCGAGCGTCGCGCCGACCTGGATCACCTCCTCCTTGTCCATGCCCGCAAACGGCGTGGCGATCTCGACCTCGCGTGCGAGACCCGACGACAGCGCACGGCCCATTGCCGCGAAGAACTCGGGTCGCGCGTCGGGGAACGGGTTCCCCGCCAGGGGGCCAAGCGCGATACGGTTCGCGCGCGTCGTCGCCGCCATCACGCCCGCCTTCGTCAGCAGCACTAGGTTGCGTCCTACGAGATAGACGTCCTCGTCGGGCGTGTCGTATGCCGGCGGATGTCCGGTGATCGCCCAGTGGGTCGGCGCGTAGATGTCGCGCATGTTGAACTCGAGCCGCGCCAGAGGGGCGACGCCCGCGGCAAAGGGAGCGGTCGAGAGCAGGCGGTCCAGCATGCGACGCTCCGCCGCTTCCCACGAGAGACCGACGCTCACGTAAGCGGGATAGGTCAGCCCCTCGCGCGCTTCGTGCGCCAGGAGCACGGCGCTGTCGAGGCCGCCGGAGATCAGGACAATCGTGTCTGGTTGAGGCATGATGGAATGCGTACGTAGCGCAGCCCTTTAGGGCTGCCAACCGCCGGTTTGGCAGGCCTGAAGGCCTGCGCTACGTACAGAATTGCATGAGGATTGATGTACTCAGTCACGAAGAAGATCGAGTTCTGCTACGGCCATCGGCTGCTGGATTACGACGGCATCTGCAAGCACCCACACGGCCACAACGCGACCGCGGAGGTCGAGGTGCGCACCGATTCGTTGGACGACCGCAACATGGTCTGCGACTTCAGCGACATCAAGCGCATCGTCAAAGGCTGGATCGACCGCGAGCTCGATCACAAGATGATCCTGCGCCACGACGATCCGCTGGTGAAGCCGCTCCAGTCGCTCGGCGAGCCTATCTTCATCGTCGACAGCAATCCTACCGTGGAGCGGATCGCGCGGCTCATCTTCGATCACGCGAAGGAACAGGGGCTGCCGGTGGTCAAAGTCACGGTGTGGGAGACGCCGACGTCGTTTGCAACCTACGCCGCATGAACCCTCGTCTCCCCGGCCGCGGGCCTCGAGTCTAGGGCGGTTCGCGAACCACTCCTAAGCTGTATGCGCCTCGTTTTCGATCTCGACGGTACGCTGATCGATTCGCTTGCAGATCTAGCCGACTCCGCGAACGAGATGGTGCAGAGTTACGGCGGCGAACGTCTCGCGGTGACCGAGGTCGCCGACATGGTCGGTGAGGGAGCCAAGCAGCTGGTGCAGCGCGCGCTTGCGGCCGCAAACCTGCCGGTCGACCCGGCGGACGGACTCCAGCGGTTCCTCGAGATTTACGATCGCCGCCTGCTCAACCACTCGGAACCGTACCGCGGCATTCCGGACGCGCTGGCGCACCTCTCACGCCGTCACGCGCTGGCGGTGCTCACGAACAAGCCAACGGCGCTCTCGAACAAGATTCTGACCGAGCTTGGCCTGAGCGAGTTCTTCGACCGAGTGATTGGGGGTGACGGACCGTATCCGCGCAAGCCGAGCCCCGACGGTCTGCTCGCGCTGATGGCGGATGCACCCGCACGCGCGACGGCGCTGGTCGGCGACTCACCGGTGGACGAAGAAACCGCGCGGGCCGCCGGTGTGTATTTCGTCCTCGCGAAGTACGGGTTCGGCAGTCGACGCTACGGCGCCTCGCACCCCGAGACGCCGTTCGTCCTGGAACGGCCGACGGACCTGCCGGCCATCATCGAGCGATTGGAGCTGGTCGCCTCGGGCGCGTGACGCCTCATGCGTCGACGAGCACCTTCGACGCGGCGCGCATGCCGATGGTGATCGGTCCGTCATCAGGACCCTTCAAGCGCACGCTATCCGACACCTCATCGCGGGCGTCGACTTCGATGGTCTGCCCCGGTTTCAGGTTGTGGCGCTCGATGAACCGCAGGAAGGCGGGATCCTGATCGGTGACGCGCGCAATCACCAGGCGCCTGTGCAGCGGGCAGGTGAGGAGGCTGTCGAACGCGCGTCGTGTGATTTGGCCCTCGGGTCCCGGTATCGGATCCCCATGTGGATCCACCGCCGGCCGCCCCAGCATGTCGTCGATGCGATCGATCAAGCGATCGGAGACGACGTGCTCGAGCAGTTCGGCCTCGTCGTGGACCTGATCCCAGGGCATGCCCATGATGCGGACCAGGAACAGCTCGATGAGCCGATGACGCCGCAGCACCATGGCGGCGAGCTTCTCGCCCGCGGGCGAGAGCCGGACGCCGTTGTAGGGTTCGTACTCGACCAGCCCTGACTCAGCCAGGGCTTTGACCATCGTGGTGGCAGTTCCCGGCGCCACCCCGAGGGACGAGGCCAGCTGGCCCATGGGCAACAGCCGCACACCTTCCGCTAACTGGCTCTCCCCGTGGAAGATCGCCTTCAAGTAGTTCTCAACGGTGCTCGAGGGCAGCATCAGGTTGCGCAATTTTACCAGTGAGTATCTCTGCCCCCTGATCGGTTCTTGACGTTTCGGTCGAGGCCGCCATATAATTTTGATTACTCAAAATCATTCATGCAAGCCACCGACGTCAGCGTACTTCCTCCAAGTCTGCCCGAGGTCAACCGTTCGATTCCGGTACCGCACCGTGCGACCGTGCTTCGGCGGTTGCTCGCGTTCATCGGCCCCGGCTATCTGGTGTCGGTTGGCTACATGGATCCGGGCAACTGGGCGACCGACATCGCCGGGGGCTCGCGCTTCGGCTACACGCTGCTGAGCGTCATCCTGCTCTCGAACCTGATGGCGATTCTGCTGCAGGCACTGTGTGTGCGGCTGGGCGTCGCCACTGGTCGCGATCTGGCGCAGGCGTGTCGCGACTACTTCCGGCCGTCGGTGGCCATCGTGCTCTGGGTGCTGTGTGAGATTGCCATCGTCGCGTGCGATCTCGCCGAGCTCCTCGGCAGCGCCCTCGCGCTGAACCTGCTCTTCGGGATCCCGATGGCGCTCGGCGTGTGCCTCACCGCGCTCGACGTCCTGCTGCTGCTGTTCCTGCAGAACAAGGGCTTCCGCTACACCGAAGCGATCATCATCGTGCTGGTGGCCACGATCGCGGTCTGCTTCGGCATTCAACTGGTGCTGTCGCGGCCCGATATGGGCGGTGTGTTGGCCGGGCTGGTGCCGCGGGTCGAGATCGTCCGGAACGCCGAGATGCTCTACATCGCCATGGGCATCCTTGGCGCGACGGTCATGCCGCACAATCTGTACTTGCACTCGTCGATCGTGCAGACGCGCGCCTGGAACATGAGCGTGCCGGATCGACGGGAAGCCATCCGCTTTGCGACGATCGACTCCACGGTGGCGCTCTCGTTCGCGTTTTTCATCAACGCCGCCATTCTGATCGTCGCGGCCGCGGTGTTCCACCAGAGCGGCAATACCGAAATCGCGGACATTCGCGACGCGCACCAGCTGCTCACGCCCCTTCTCGGTGTCGCCGGCGCGAGCACGCTCTTCGCGGTTGCCCTCCTCGCGTCGGGCCAGAGCTCCACGCTGACCGCGACGCTGGCCGGGCAGATCGTGATGGAAGGCTTTCTGCGCATCCGGCTTCGCCCTTGGCTGCGTCGCCTGGTTACGCGCCTGTTGGCGATCGTCCCCGCGCTCATCACCATCGTCTGGTTTGGCGAAGGCAGCACCGGCGCGCTGCTGGTGCTGAGTCAGGTGGTGCTCAGCCTGCAACTGTCCTTTGCCGTCGTGCCGCTGGTCATTTTCACGAGCGACAAGACGCGGATGGGACCGTTCGTCAACAGCCGCTGGCTCACGGTGCTGTCCTGGATCGTCGCCATCGTAATCGTCTTGCTCAACGCCTGGCTCCTCATCCAGACGTTTGGCGACTGGCTCGGCTTCGACGTCTAATCTGACGACATGAGCCTGCGCTCGGCGCTGGCGACGCCCGACGCCAAGCGCCGGCACGTGCGTCGTCTGTTCCACACGATCGCCGACCGCTACGACCTCATCACGGTTCTGCTGTCGTTCGGACGCGATCGCGCGTGGAAGCAGCGCCTGGTCCAGGAAGCTCGTATCACCGTCGGCGATCGTGGTCTGGATCTGGCGTGTGGCACCGGCGACATCGCGTTTGCCGTCGCGCGTCGCGGCGCCCGCGTGATCGGCCTGGACCTCACGCATCGCATGATCGAGGTGGCGGTCCAGAAGTGCAGGGGCGGTTCGCGAACCGCCCCTACGAGTCGCCACTCACGTCCCTCATTTCTCACTGGCGACATCATGGCGCTTCCGTTTCCCGACGCGTCATTCGATGTCGTGACCATCGGATATGGGTTGCGCAACGTACCGGAGCTCGGTCCGGCCATCGACCAGATCGCCCGCGTGCTGCGACCTGGCGGCCGCGTCCTGTCGCTGGACTTCAACCGGCCGGAGAACCCGGTCGTACGCGGCGTCTACCTCGGGTACCTGACGGTAGTCGGCTCGACGCTCGGATGGCTCTTGCACCGCGATCCAGACACGTACCGCTACATCCCCGCTTCCATTCGCCGTTACCCGGGCGCCCGCGGCGTTGCTGAGATGCTCTCGGCACGCGGCTTCACAGCGGTGCGCACCGTTCCACTCCTTGGCGGTCTGATGACACTGCACGTCGCTCTTCGCGCGAATCCAGAACCGCCGCCTTCAGGGGACCTGGATGGGCTGAATCCGGTCCCACAATCGTTGTCAGCGCACGCAACGACGCCGAGCTGGCGTAAGATTCTCAGGTAGCGCGCATTGCGCGCGCAGCAGCCATGGCTCTCGTCCGATCTCTTCTCACGGCAATCGTGCGCGCGGATGGCGACGCGCTGGTCATGCACGTCGGCGAGCGACCGTACGTGGTCGCCTCGGCTGGCCCCATCGAGCTCTCGGCGCATGGGTTGAACCTCGAGGCGATGGCGGGCATGCTGAGCCAATTGCTGCCGCCCGAAGCGCTGGCCAACCTGGACGACTTCGGCGCAGTCGAACACGAGCTCGCGTCGGATGCCGCCGTCGACGGCAATCGCTTCGTCGTCGTCGCCGCGCGCGGCGGTGACGACATCTGGATCGAGATCCGCCGGCATCGACCGCCCCCGACCGACGAGGCGCCTTGGAACCCAGGCGGTGCCGCGGTAGTGGAGACGATGAGCGCGGAGGCGATCTTCGGGCCGCTCAACGGCGGGGCCGCTCCCGCCGAGGACGTTACCGCACCCGCCGATGCCGCGTCAGAAGCGCACGATACGACGGCGCCTGTCGAAGCCGAGCCGCCGGTCACTGTCGAGGAGCCCGAGCTCGTCGAACATCGGACGGACACGCCTCGCGATATCGAGCCCGCGCACGAGAACGAAGAGGCCCCTCGCGCGGTCGTGACGCCGAAGCCCGAACCGGCGCCAACACCGGTGGCTGCTGCGTCCCGGATCGAATCCCTGGCGCCGACGCCAGAACCGGAACCACCACCGGTGGTCGTCCCGATTGCTCGGCCGGTGCGCGTCGAGCCGATGCGCGGATTGTCGTCGCGTCCGGGCGGCATTGAGCGGCTGCTGCGCATCGCGTCATCACGCGGTGCGTCCGCGCTCTACCTGCCGTCTGATGTCCGCCCGCACCTGCGCATCGACGGCGACATCCGCGTCCTCGAGGGCGAACCCGTTTCGAGCAGTATGGACGTCGAAGCGGCGTTGCTGGAGCTGATGCCGGAAGCGGCGCGCGAAGCGCTGCGCCGCGGCGAGCCCACGGAGTGGGTGGCCGATCTCCCGGAGATCGGACAGGTGCGCGGCACCACGTTCCGCGACAATCGCGGGCCCGGCGCCCTCTTCCAGATGGTCTCCGCGCGTGCGGCCTCGGCCGAGCAGCTCGGGCTCGCGCGCGAGATTCAAGCGCTGGCCACGGAGACCGACGGTCTCGTCCTGGTGGCCGGACCCCGCGCCAGCGGGAAGTCGACGTTGATCGCCGCGTTCGTCGACGCGATCAACCGGCGGCGTTCCGATTACGTCATCACGCTCGAGCGGCAGATCCGCCTCGTGCACGAGAATCGCAGCTCCTTGATCAGCCAACGGGAGGTGCGAGGCAGCGCCGATGACGTGGTGGCGGCGGCGCGGGCGGCGCTGCGCGAGAACCCCGACGTCCTGGTCATCGAAGACCTGCGCTCGGCGGAAGTCCTCAATCTCGCATTGGATGCCGCAGGATCCGGACTGCTCGTGTTCGCGTCGATCACCGCCTCGTCAGCTCCGGCGGCGGTCGAACGTGTCCTGGATCTGGACGGCGATCGACGCGGATCGGTGCAGGCGGCGCTCGCCGAATCCCTCCGCGGTGTGGTCGCGCAAGTACTCCTGCGCAAGTCGAGCGGCGGGCGTCTGGCCGCGCGCGAGCTGCTGCTCAACACCGAGGCCGTGGCGAGCCTCATTGCCGATGGTCAGGTGGGGCAGTTACCGCTGGCCATCGACGGCGGCCGCAAGCGCGGCATGATGCCCCTCAACGACGCGCTCGTCGCCTTCGTGCAAAGCGGCGCCGTGGACGTGCGCGAAGCCTACCGCAAGGCGCCGGATCGCGCCACGCTGTTGTCGCTCCTCAAGCGTGAAGGCATCGACACATCCTTCGTCGAAAGACTGGCATAGGGAGGCCGGCAGTCGGGAGTCGGCAGTCTTGTGAGGCCCGCTCGTTCGTGACTGCCGACTGCCGACTGCCGACTCCCGACTGCCGACTCCCGACTCCCGACTCCCGACTCCCGACTCCCGACTCCCGACTCCCGACTGCCGACTGCCGAGATTAAACCATCCAGGGCTTCAACTCTTCCAGCAGCAGTGAGACGAGATCCTCTTCCGTGATCTGATCGATCGGCGCCCCGGTCTTGATCGGCCGCTCCGTTCGCGTCATGCGGCTGCCTCGGCCCTTGGTCACGCTCAACATGACGATGGGCGGATCGCTGCTGTCTTCCAACTCCAGGGTGATGCCTTCGTCGCGATTGCGGTCGGGCACGAGACGCACAGCGGCGGACGGCGTCATGACCTCGAACGGCAGCCCCTCGCCGCGCAGCGCGTTGGCGAACGCACGAAACACTGGCGTCGCCGTCTCTTCGAGCCAGCGCTCGAACGTCTGACGCGCCGCATCACTGCGCTCGCGACGCAAGCCAGCTTCCCTTCGCGCCGCATCCATCGTCTGGCGCAGCCGTTTTCGAACAAGTGCGATGTCTGGCATGGGAATCTAAAGGTAAGGTGCCCGAGGTGCCCGAGGTGCCCGAGGTGCCCGCGGTGCCCAGGTGCCCAGGTGCCCGAAGTGCGTTGACGTCGGCACCCTGCGCACCCGAGGCACCCCGGGCACCCTGCGCACCTTGGGCACCCTGTGCACCTTGGCTTTTAAGCGATCACGAGTTTCGCGCGCAGGCGAGCGATTGTCTCGTCATCGTACCCCAGCTCGCGCATGATCGCGTCGGCGTGCTGCCCAAGCGTGGGTGGCGCCGTCCGCACGGTCGCCGGCGTGTTTGAGAGCTTGATCGGCGAGCCGATGACGTTGACGTCGCCGATCGTCGCGTGAGGGACCGTGGCGACCATCTCGCGGGCGAGGACGTGCGGATCTCGGAAGAGCTCGCCGATGTCCCGCACCGAGCCGCACGGCACGCCCGCGGCCCTGAGGCGATCGATCCACGTCGCCCGGGTCTCACGGGCAAAGACCTCGTCGAGGATGGCTTTCAACGCCGGATAGTTCGTGACTCGCGCTAAGTTGTTCACGAAACGCGGGTCGGCCGCCAGATCGGGCAAGCCGATCGCCTCGCAGAAGCGCTTCCAGAGGGCGTCGTTGCCGACCGCGATGACGAGGTCGCCGTCCGAGGCGGCGAAGTTCTCGTACGGCGCGATGTTGGGATGGCGGTTGCCGATCCTCACCGGCGCCTTCCCCGTGGCGAAATGAGTGCCGGCTTGATACGTCAGCAGCGCCGACGTTGCATCCAGCATGCTGATGTCGATGATCTGGCCCTCGCCACTCCGTCCGCGGGCGACCAGCGCGGCGAGCACGCCCTGCACGGCGAACAGGCCGGACACGATGTCGGAGATCGCGACGCCCAGGCGATAGGGAGGACCGTCGGCCGCGCCCGTGACGCTCATCAGCCCGCCCTCGGCTTGGATCACGGCGTCGTAACCGGGCTCGTCGCGACGTGGTCCCGTCTGTCCGTACCCGGAGATGGAGCAATAGACGAGCCGTGGGAACCGCGCGCGCAACGAGATCGCGTCGAGCTCGTACGGCTCCAGCGTGCCGGGACGAAAATTCTCCACGACCACGTCGACGTGGGGCAGCAGGCGTTCGAGCACGTCGCGCCCGTCCGCGTCTCGATAGTCGATGCCGATGCTCTGCTTGTTGCGATTGATGCTGAGGAAGTAGGCGCTCTCACCGGCCAGAAACGGTGGACCCCAGTGCCTCGTATCGTCCCCGCGCACGGGATGCTCGACCTTGATCACGCGCGCACCGAGATCGCCCAGCACCATGGTGCAGTACGGTCCCGACAGCACCCGCGTCAGGTCCAACACGGTGATCCCATCCAGCGGCCCTGCCATCACAGCTCTCTCAGCCTCCGACTGATTCGCATCACGTCGCTCAGCAACGCGTAGGCGGTTTGCGTCAGCGAGCTCGTGCGCTGGACGATGCCGATTTCACCGAGCAGGTTGGTGCGCAGATACAACGCGTTCTCCGTTCCACCGAGGCCTGCCAGCGGATCGTGCGCGTCCAGCAGCTCGGGCTCGACGCGGGCCTCGAGCTCGCCCTGGTGCCACGCCGCGGACGCGACCAGCCGGATGTGCCGGCCGCGCGCGAGCGCGTCCCGCGCGTCGCTGACGTCCACGCTGGCGATGCCCGTGCGGAGCACGTCGTGCGGGGTGATCCGGCCCTCCATCAAGACGTTGACCAGCGCCGCCGTTTTCGCCGCCGCGTCCCAGCCTTCGATGTCGAGCGTCGGATCCGCTTCGGCGATGCCCGATGCCTGCATCGACGCCAGCGCGCGTTCGAACGGCGTGCCGCGCTCCAATTCGGCGAGCACGTAGTTGCAGGTCGTGTTGATGATGCCTCGAAATCCGCTGATCTCGACCGCGGGCATCGTCTCGCGCACCAGATTGAAAATCGGCACGCCGTCCATCACCGCGCCCTCGAAGAAGAACACGCGATCGACCGACTCGGCGAGCGCTTCGAGCTCGTCGTAGGCGAACGCGACCGGGCCCTTGTTCGTCGTGACCACGTGCGCGAGGCCCTCGAGCGACGCGCGAACGTGCGCCCGCGCCGGCTCGCCACGGTCGACATCCAGCACCGTGGTTTCGATGCAGACGAGGCGACCCTCGTTCGCTTCGTCGGCAAGGCTGTCGGTCACCTGGCGGATGACGTCGATGCCGCTCCGCTGCCGCGGCGACGGATCCAAGCGATCGAGTGACTGTCGAATGTCGAGCGTCGCTTCGGCCCGTGCCACGTCGACGCCGCGGGGATCGACCACGGTACCGTGATGCCGCGTGGCCAGCGCGACGAGGCGCCAGTCGAAGTCGAGCCGTTCGCTGAGCTCCTCGAGCATCCGTACGAAGCGCCGCGCGACGCGTCCGAACCCGACGAGCGCGAACGCCAGCTCTGGCCGACTCATGGGCGACTAGTGGAGCGTATCAACGATTCCGGTAGTGGTCAGCACCAGGCTCGGCCAACGTTTATCGGCCGTTCCTACGGAACGGCCGCTGTGGAAATCGATCATACATCCCACTAGACACCACCAGGCGCTCGGCCATGGGCAGCGATTCGAGGAGGGTGTGCAAGCGGGCCAGGCCGGCGATGATGTAGTCCGCGGGCTCACCGAAGCCGATGCGCAGGTAGCCGTCCATGCCGAAATGATCGCCGGGAACGATGAGCACGCTGTGATCCTCGCGCAGCCGGGTAACGAGCGTGGTCGAGTTGAGGCGATGGTTGTAGCGTACGTACAAAATCGCGCCCGCCTCCGGCGCGATCCACGCGAAGCCGGGGTGTCGATCGCGCAGCCACTGCTCGACGAGCGGCAGATTCGCGCGGATGATGCCACGCGTGCGGGCGAGGAGCTCTGGACGCCGCGCGGGCCCCAGCGCCACGCGCGCAAGTCGATCGCTCAGCGCGCCCGGTGCGATCGTCATGTAGTCGTGGTACGACCACAGCGAGGCGATGAGATCGGGCGGGGCGACGACCCAGCCGATTCTCAGGCCCGGCAACCCGTAGGCTTTCGAGAGTCCGCTGGTCACGATCACGCGCGGATGGCGTCCCCACATCGACGGGGTCTCGACGCCGTCGAGCTCGGCGCCGCGATAGATCTCGTCGGACAGAATCCATGCCCCGTGCTTCTCGGCGATGCCCGCAATGGCGTTCAGCTCCGCGGCCGTCAGACGCGCACCGGTCGGGTTGTTCGGCGTGCAGATGACGATGAGCTTGGTGCGTGCGTTCACGACGTTGTCGAGCTCGTCCAGATCCGGACGCCAGCGGCCGGCGCTCGGGTCGTCGATCAGCCGCCACTCCTTCACCGTGGCGCCGAACGCGCGCGCCAGACCCCAGGTCTGCATGTAGGTCGGCACCAGCAGCGCGATTTCGTCACCGGGTTCCACCATGCGGAACAGCGCCACGAAGTTGGCTTCGGCGCCGCCGTTGGTCACTTCGACGTGATCGGCCGTCGCGCCCTCATACAGGGTCGCGATGGTGTCGCGGAGCTCGCGCGTGCCGTTCGATTGGGTGTACACCAGCGGTTGATCGAGCAACGTCTCCGCGTCGCTGCCGAGCAGCTCGCGCGGCGTCAAGGGCCGAACACCGCTTTCCGAAAGGTTGTACTCCACCTGGTTTTCAAAGGTGGACTGCAGCCGCTCCATCTCGAACTGTTCGAGCCTCATGCCGGGCAGTATACTTTTGCGCGGACCATGCGAGAGGATTTGCTGCCGCGGTTCATTCCGGTTCCGGCGGGCGAGTTCACCATGGGCACCGACGATGGGGACGAAGACGAGCGGCCGGCCCACCGCGTACTTGTCGAGGCGTTCCATCTCTCGGTCCACCCTGTCACCATCGAGCAGTACGCCGAGTTCGTGCGTCAGACCGGCCACCCTGCGCCCGGTGTGCGTGAGCTCCCGCGCATCGTGTCACCCGCGCAGGAGATGACGTTTCGCGAATTGGCACGTTCTGACGCATGGCGCGACGGCGACGCCCCGCGTCAGCGCGCGCGTCATCCGGTGACGCTGGTCACCTGGGCGGATGCCGTCGCGTATTGCCGGTGGCTGAGTGACAAGATCGACCGCGTGGTCCGGCTGCCGACCGAGGCCGAATGGGAGCGCGCCGCACGCGGCGGCATCGACGGGCTCCGCTACCCGTGGGGCGACGACATCGATCCGTCGCGCGCGAACTTCTTACCCGACCCGTCGTTGAAGCGCCATCGGGGCACCCGGCCGGTCGGATCGTACGACCCCAATCGCTACGAGCTCCACGATGTCATCGGTAACGTTTGGGAATGGGTATTCGACTGGTATCGCGCCGACGCGTACCGCCAGCCGGAAGGGCCCGGGGTCCCCGCCGCGCGGAATGTGCGCGGTGGGTCAGAGACACCGGGGGGCGGGCGGCTTCGCGTCGTGCGCGGCGGCTCGTGGGTCACGCACGATGTGTCGCAGTTACGGTGTGGGCATCGCCATCGTGTGCCGGCCGATACCTATACCTACAGCATCGGCTTTCGTGTCGCACATGTCGTCTAAAGATTAGCCAGTCTAGCGTCTCCTGAGAAAGGTGAGTTACCGTGTTCGCTCGCACCTCCGCCCCCCTCGCAGGCCTGAAGGCCTGCGCTGCGTCCGCAGTACTGGTGTCGTCGCTTATGACCTTTCCACCTTCGACGTTCGCGCAACAGCCGCCTCCCGAGCCCGTGGTCGTCGTCACCGGTGAAGGCATCGTGAAGGCCGCGCCTGATGTCGCGTGGGTCACGATCGGCGCCGAGAGCCGATCGAAGAGCCCGAAGGACGCGCAGACGCAGAACGCGACGGCCATGAGCGCCGTGCACGAGAAGCTGGCCGGCGCACGCGTTCCCAAGGACGCAATTCGCACGGTCACCGTCGATGTCCAGCAGGAGATCGATTGGGTCGACGGGCGGCGCGTGCTGCGCGGCTACGTCGCTCGCAACTCGATTGAAGTGCGCGTGGACGAAGTGGCGCGCATTGGTGAGATCCTCGATCTGTCGGTTGGCACCGGCGCGACGTCGGTGCAGGGGCTGCGCTTCGACGTCAAGGATCGCGCCGCGGTGGAGCGTGA
>DAINCF010000030.1:0-24051 GCA_036732565.1 Vicinamibacterales bacterium | reverse complement strand
CTTCAGGCGCACCACAAAAGCCTGCGGCTTTCGTGAGTGGGCACGAATCCTCTTTCTCTTTGCCTCGCTCCGCTCGGCGGGTGGTCTTCTGGAGTGGCGCATCGCTTCGCTCGCGCCTGACGCGAATCCCACCCTCTCAGCCAACATGAGCTTATTTGTTTTCAACAACTTAGCTGGCCACGTGGGTTCCCGTCGGAAAAGACGCCTTTTCTTCGCCTCCCAGATCGACCTCTAAGTTGTTGAAAATTGGCTTCCGGAGGCCACGTGGGTGTACCCCAGAACCCTCTCCGCCACATCGGAACGTCTCCCCCCGCAACAGCTTTGGCAATTCGCTCTGTAAGTTATTGGATTGGAAGGTGTTATAGCCGAACGACCGGAGGGCCAGCGACGCTTTGCTGGCGCGTCGGCTTGGTCAGCGAAGAGTCGATGTATTAGAATCTAATACATGCGTGAAACGGTTACGATCAGCCTGCCGCAGACGGTTCGGCGCGAGCTCGATCGAGTCGCCAAAGAAGAAGGCCTCTCTCGCAGCGACGTGCTCCGGCAATCGCTGGAAGACTTTTTGTTCGTGCGCCGGTTTCGGCAGCTCCGGCAGCGGATGATGGCAACTGCACAGGCGCAGGGCATCTTCACCGACGAAGACGTGTTCACTCGCGTCTCGTGAGGTTGCTCCTCGATACGAACGTCCTGGTGGCGGCGCTCATCGCCCGTGGCGTGTGCACTGACCTACTGGAGCACTGCGTCCGCGAGCACATCATCATTACGTCTCAGCCGCTTCTCGACGAGCTGCACGACGTGCTCACGCGGAAGTTCCGCCAGCGTGAGTCCGACGTGCGCGGTGCTCTTCGCTTGTTTCGCGAGAGGTTCACGATCGTCGCTCCAGAAGTGCTCGACCCGCCAGTCTGTCGCAACCGCGATGATGACGCTGTGTTAGGGACTGCGCTGGCCGGTGACTGCGTGGCGATCGTCACCGGCGATCAGGATCTGCTTGTCCTGGATCCGTTCCGTGACATCCGAGTCCTGGCGCCGTCCATGTTCTGGAAGTGGGAATCCGAGCGAAGCGGATCGTAGGCCGTGCGGTTTTCGCTCGCTCTCTCCGGACACCGTCAACAGCAATCGATCCGCAGGTCTGGGGAGCGAGTACCCGATCACGATCAACTGGTCCCTAGTTAGACTCTTGAAATGACACTGGTGTTTTTCGTGGCCGCGGCCTTTTTCGAGATCGCGGGTTGCTTTGCCTTCTGGAGCTACTTCCGGTTGGGCCGCCCGGCCCTCAGTCTGGCCCTCGGCGTCGCGTCGCTCATTCTGTTCGCGTACGCGTTGACGCGAGTGGATGCGGCCTTCGCGGGACGTGCGTACGCCGCGTACGGCGGCATCTACGTGGCCGCGTCGCTGATATGGCTTCGGATCGTCGAGGGCGTTCGGCCAGACCGATGGGATCTCACTGGCGCGACGATCTGCATTGTCGGCGCGATGGTGATCGTCTTCGGCCGCCGCTGATGCGCTAGTCTAAGTCTAAGCGCGGTGAGGGCCAGGCAGCGTCAGCGCTACCGCGGCGCCGATGCTGATTCCAATCGCCGCTCCGACAGCACTGCCGACGCCCAGCGCCACACATCCCAGTGTCGCCATCAGACCGCCGACAAGCGCGGCTGCGGACCATCGTTGCCACGGCACCCTCGTCGACGACGCGAGCGACCGACCGAGGAACGCACCGCCCAAGAGTCCCGTACTTCCACAGAGGGCGAGAGCCACCATCGGCGGACAGGATGGAGCGAAGCGACAGAGTGCAAGCGCTGCAGCCAGCGGTACAGCTCCGCATTGAAGTCCGTTCGTGACCGTGGCGAAGCCATCGCGCATTCGCCATCGAACGAAAACGGCGACGAACCACAGTGTCAATCCAAGGGCCACCGTTCGGGCAACGGCGCCAGTCTCCCAGGCCGCCAGCACGGTGACCGGTGCGATGACTGCCGCCACACGGAGGGCTGCACGCAGCCGGCCCCGCTCGTACGCCTTCCTCGCGTCCCGCTGGAACGTGCTTGCGTCACGCATGCCGTCTTCTCCACGCCGCACGCAAACGTTCGAGCGCCCGCTGTCGACGCTTTCGCCATGTTGCTGAGGGCAGCGTACCCGCTGGCGCGGTGAGCAGGGCTTCGCGATCAGCCGCCGTCAAGCTGTCCAGCGTCTCAGTCAGGGCGCGCTGCAGGTCTCCTTCAATCGCGGCATCTTCGGGCGTGACCGCATCGGCGATACGGTTACTGGCGTGCTCCGCGGGCACCTCTCGACGCCGTTGAATCTGACGGCGCAGCGTCATCACTTCGTAGCTCGCGATACCGAACGCCCACGACACGCCGTCTCGGGTGGTATCGAAATCCGTGATGCGCGCGAAGACCTTCAGGAGCGTCTGTTGAGCCATGTCTTCAGCATCTGGGTATCCCGGCATCGCTCGAGTCATGAAACGAAGAACGTGCGGCCACAAGCCGTCGAAGACGACGGTGAAGGCGTCGCGATGCCCGGCTGCCAGGCGAACCATGGCCTCGTGAACCTGTCTCCGTTGTTCGTTCGTCATGGAGGCGCGGCCGGTGCGCTCGACGATGAGGAACCATCCCAGCCGAGTCCGCCCCTCACATTGAATAGGCGGCTGGAGGCTCAGCGTGACACCGTCGGGTGCGTTGTGTCACGCCAGGCCCGCTTCTGCCTATTGTAGACATGCCCACGCGAACAGCGGGGGCTGCAACCGGGAACGCGGCGTTTTCACTCGTGATCTGGGGAGCTGTGGCGTGTGTGGCCTGCTGCCTGGGGCCGTTGTTCGCGATCACCGGCATCGGAGCCACCCTTGCAGGTCTCCCGTCATTGGTACACCCGTGTTGGGCATCGGTACGGGCGCGGCCGCATTCGGCGTCATCGGTTATCTCTTCATGAAACGAGCACAACCCAACCTGCCTTCCTCGGAACACCCAGAGTCGACCGAGGCGGTGTGCCGCCTGCCGGCCGCAGATCGCGCGCAACGGACATCGGACTTCCGCCGATTGTTCGACCATACGCTGCTTGAGCGAAGGCGTGACGGCCAGGACGTGGTCTGGAGGTTGCGCGCAACTGAGCTCTCGGAGCGTGAAAGTCATCGGCTTGCCGCGCTCGAAGCGCGCTGCTGCGACGGCATCCGATTCGACGTCAAACGGCATCGCAATGAAGTGGTCTGGAGCATCGCTGGCCCGCCGTCGGCCAAGGCAGTGCTCGATGCCTTCTACGACCTACCGGTGCTCGTCACGACCGACCGCGCGAACGAACTGTGGGCGGCGCTGGATCGCGCCAGTTGTGGAGGAGCGACAACCCGATGATGCGCACGACTCTCGCTCTCTGGCTGATCGTCATGGGACTGTCTCTTCCCGATGCCGCGTGGGCTCAACAGAGCGACGCCGACGCATCGACGGGACCATCGGCCGTCGCGTTGGAGATGATCGTTGTTGTGGAGAAGGCCATCACGGGTGTTGCGGAGGAAATGCCCGACGACAAGTACGAGTTCGTGCCCACGACCGGTGCGTTCCGAGGCGTGCGCACCTTCTCGCGGCAGATCAAGCATGCGGCAGCCGTCCAGCATCTCGTGGCGGCCACGATGCTTGGCGAGAAGGTGACGGCGGATATGGCCGACGAGCGTGGACCCGATAGCGTCCAGAGCAAGGCCGAAGTCGTTCAGTATCTGAAGGCGTCATTCGACGCGCTGAAGCGCGCGGCGGTCACGCTCGATCCCACGAACGCGCTGACGGTGTACAAGGGACCCTTCGGCGGGACGGCCAACACGCGACTCGGATCCATTGCATTCGCCGTCTCGCACACGTGGAATCACTACGGCCAGGTGGTGCCATATCTGCGCATGAACGGCCTGACGCCACCGAGGACGCCGTGACGAGACGTGTCGGGTTCTTCGTCGCCGCCGTTCTCGCGGTTGGTGCGATCCCGCAGGCGCAGTCGACCCAGCCCTCAGGCCGCGTGGCTGACACCCCGCAGGGGTCGATTGAGCTGATCGCGGGAGCAAACGGTCCCGACGCTCGCGGTCGGCTTCTCGCCGCGCTGCGCTTCCGGTTAAGGGACGGCTGGCACACCTATTGGCGGAACCCTGGCGACTCAGGAGGACCACCAGTTATCCGCGCGCTCACGCCGTCAGTCGTGACCGCATCGGGATTTGACTGGCCCACTCCCGAGCGAATTTCTGCTGGACCCTTCATCAACTACGGATACCACGGCGACGTGGTCCTGCCGTTCACGTTAACCGTTCCCACGGGCACGGCGCCCGCTCCGGTGACGCTCGACGTCCGGTGGCTGGTTTGCAAAGACGTCTGCGTATCAGTGCGGAGCAGCTTGTCGATGGCCGTGCCGCTTACCCCGGAAGACGGCCATCGATCGGTCGCGTGGGCAAACGACATTCGCGCCGCACTCAGTCGAGTGCCGCGGCCGGCGCCACCCTCCTGGAAAGTGGCGGCTGTCGCGGACGGCGAGAGTTTCGTTGTCACGCTCGAACTGGATCGCGCGGCGAGACACGTGACTTTCTTCCCGATCGAGGAAAGCCAGATTGACGATTCGGCGCCGCAGAACGTCGAGATTCGGGGAAGCCGCGCAACAGTTCGTCTCAAGAAGTCGCAGCAGCTCGCGCGTCCTCCTGAATCTCTCCCTGGCATTGTCAGCCTCGACGGGCAGCCTGGATTCGAGGTCTCGCCCCGCGTCACTTTTTCTACGTCCTCACAAGGGAGACACCCGTGAACAAGCTTGCGTCTGTCGTCTTGATCGCCGCCGTTGCAGTGCTTGCCCCTCTGGCCCTGTCGGCTGCGAAGGTCGGTGAGCCAGCGCCATCGTTCTCGAATGCCGGAACCGACGGCACGACGTATTCGTTGAGCGGGCTGAAGGGCAAATGGGTCGTGCTCGAGTGGTACAACCCTGGCTGTCCGTACACGCAGAAGCATTACGACAGTGGCAACATGCCCAGACTGCAGAAGGAGTGGACGAGTAAGGGCGTCGTGTGGCTCACCGTGTCGACAACCGCGCCCGCAGAGCAGGCGACCGCTTTCGCCAAATCAAAAGCCTGGGCCGCCAGCGCTATCTTGATGGACTTGCAGGCCGTGATGGCAAAGGCATATCAGGCCAAGACGTCGCCCCATATGTTCGTCATCAATCCCAACGGCGTCCTCGTCTACAACGGAGCGATCGACGATCGGCCGACTCCGGACGTCGAGGACGTACAGGGTGCGACGAACTTCGTCTCTGCTGCCCTCATCGCGGGAATGGCGGGCAAGCCCATCCCGACCGCGACCACGCGGCCCTACGGATGCGTGGTGAAGTACGCCGAGTAGCCGGAGCCTCGGAGATCTGTTGTGGCGGTATTCTCAAGGCGTGCAGAACTAACGTGGGACGGTGAGACCAGCAGTGGCGAGGGACGTGTCGTCGCCGGCACTGGTGCCTTCTCAGTCGGCGCCACGTTCCCGAGCATCGCTGGGGAGGAGGCCGGCAAAACCACGCCGGAAGAGTTGCTGGCGGCCTCCCATGCCACCTGCTACGGCATTGGCCTCCGTTCGCTCATTGGCCGACACGGCGGCCGAGCACGTCGCGTCACTGTGACAGCGACGATTACGGCGGAGAAGGGACCCGCCGGCATTCGCATCCAGTCATCGCACTTGAGCGGCGAGGTAGAAGCGCTGGAAGGCATCGGTCAGTCGCAGCTGCAGGACATTGCGCAGGAAACACGGGAGCGCTGCACCATCTCGATTGCTCTTGAAGGAACGGTGGCGATCACCTACGAGATCACCGCTCGTTGAAGCAGGCTCAGCGCCTGTCTCCCCAAACGCGATGGCATGACAACCCGTTCGGTTCAGTTGTCCATTCGGATCCGAATGGCGTGATGCACCGACTTGGCCATCAGCGGAGTCCGCTCGGTGGAGTCGGTCGCGATACCCGGATCGCGTCGGCAAAGGAAGCTGCGAAGCGTTCAAGCAACCCGGTGTCAGCCGCAGCATTGTGGGGATTGAGTCTCGGTCAGCGGGTGTTCCGAGAGCGGCGCGTCGGTGAAATCAACGACGTCCACATCGAGATGGATGATGTAGCGCTCGGACCGGGGACGCGAGGAGCTCGAGCGCCCGACGTGCCGCATCCTCGGGATCGTTCTGAGCGTCCTTCACAGCGACACAGCCGAGCGCGAGCCGATCGATCTCGCCCGTTCGAACCGAGTCGCCCGACGCTCGTCGTGCGCGAACAGCACGACCTGCGCGGGCTCGAAGACTTCGCGCCTGCACCGCCAGCGCGCGCGATTCGCGTGCTCGGTCGCTGTTTGTCAATAATCCGAAAGCGCACTCCGAAGCGAGCGAGTTGCGCGGCCAGCGTTAGTCCGCAGGGCCAGCGCCGACCACGAGTACGTCGAGGGGTTGCTCGGGAGCGAAGGGCTCACCCGCCGTCTCTGAACTAGTCATGGTTCGCGACTCGGGCGCTCACGAGCCTCACGAGCGCCCGGTGACTGGGGTCGGTGCGGCGAGATTGGTGACAAAGGCGAGAATAAGCCAAACAGCTTGACTATCAAGTCCACTTGAGGGTTTCTAATGGGTGGTATGGCTGCGCTTCTGATTGGCGACGTCGCCAAGCGAACTGGCCTCACGCCAGCGACCATTCGTTACTACGAGAGCATCGGCCTCGTCACGGCGCCGGCACGGTCACGCGCTGGCTACCGGCGGTATGGCGAAAACACTCTCGAAGAAATTCGCTTCATCAGAAAGGCCCAGGGCCTCGGTTTCGCGCTCGAGGAGGTGCAGGAGATCCTGCGTCTGAGCCGAAACGGTGAAGCGCCATGCTCACACGTCCTCGAGCTTGCCAAACGTCGACTCGCCGCGGTCGACGACCGAATCGCACAGCTCTCGCGCTTTCGCGAGGAGCTCTCGGCCGATATTGATCGCTGGGGACAGCAGAACGAGGCTTACTGCAACGGCCTCTGCCAGATGATCGGCGGCGCAGAAGAGCGGACACCGCCCATTGCTCTCCACACCAAGACTCCGCGCCAAGCCGTACGCAAACAGGGGTGGGCTCGAAACGGATAACCATGGTGGCGACTCTTCACAGTGCTATCTTTGCGGCCATTGCGGGATTTCTCGCCCGCCCCTGTTGCGTCATTCCAGCGGCGCTGTCCCTGGCAGGTGTCGGCAGCGTCGGTCTCTCGAATGTCGTGGTTTCGCATCGTCCGCTATTTCTGGTGTCGAGTGCAGCATCATTGGCGGTGTCGATGTGGCTCACGTTTCGCCGGAGTGGTGGCGCGTTCAACCGCCTGGTCGCAATCCTCGGAAGCGGGATCGTCTTCCTGGTCACCGCCGGACACGTCGGAGGCTTTGATGTTTTTTAAGCGGCTCGCGTTCGTGCTGACGCTTGCTGGAGCGGCGCTGCTTCCGCTCGCCGCTTCAGCGCAGATGACTTGAAGTGGATGTGCCAATCCGTACCTGCCAGGTTGGCGGGGCGTACTGACGGACGGTGTGTCGGGCAGCCGCGTGAAGCTCGGCGCTTGGGTCGTGTCCGAGGACAGAGACCGTGCCTACGACGGCACGACTGAAGTGGAAAACGATTTCTCCGAGCGCACGCAGATACTCGTTCCATTGGTGACCCTTGATCTGCGCCTGAGCGAGCGGCTGGGTGTTCAGGCCGCCGCGAGCATTCCAGACGTGACGCGCTCAGGAACCGTTCATCGAGGCACGCAAACCACGAACTTCAGCGAGACGTTCAGTGGCCTCGGCGATACCTCTGTGGTTGGTTGGTACAAGCTCACGCCGACACACGGCTGGTTTACGGTCGTCAATTTCGGTGGTTCGCTCCCGACGGGCAGAACCGAGGTTCCACGCTTTCGCGCCGAACTCGAGGAAGGAAGCTTGGTTCCGATGTCACGCTTGCAGCGTGGAAGCGGCACATTTGACCCGCTTCTCGGGATCAACACCGCCAAGCGCATCGGCCATTACACGGCGTTTGGCAGTGTCGCGTCGCGCCTGCCGTTCTACGAGAATGAGGACGGCCTCAGAACCGGAGCCTCGTGGGAGGTCAACGTCGGCGGCGCGCGCGAGCTTGGCACGAACCGCCTGAACGGACTCTTGCGCGTCGGCTGGCTTCATCGAGAGCAGGACTCGTTTCAGGGGACGCCGGTTCTCGTCGGAGGTGGCAATTGGCTCTATCTGACGCCGGGCATCGCAGCTCAGATCGGCAAGGGCGTGAATGTCCAGGCCGAGATAAAGGTCCCGGTCTATCGGTCGCTCGCGAACAAACAGCTCGATTCGCGAGCAGTCCTTCAGTTCGGCATCAGCCGCGCTTTCTAGAGAGGAAGTCATGCGCAGGATGGTTGCAGTCATGAGTATCCTCGGCGTCTTCGGGTTGTCAGGCGCGACCAGCGCACAGCCCACGACACGCCCACAGGGCACGCAGACGACACTGAAGATCTCGGGAATGGCCTGCGGAGCCTGTGCCGCCACAGTTGAACGACTGGTGAAGAAGGTCGATGGCGTCACGGGCGCCGTCGCAAGCCAACCGACAGGGACCGCCGAGATCACGTTCGATCCAGCGAAGACGAGTGCTGTGGCCCTGGCCAAGATCATCAACGAGAAGACCTCCTTCAAGGCCGAACTCGCCAGCTCGCACGCGAAGAAGAACCAATAGCTTGCATTCGCGATGCTTCAGGGAGCCTATATTTCTTGCGGCGGCACCTGACGCGCCCGGAATCCAGGCAACTGCCGCCCGTGCCCCGGCAATGCGGGGTAATGAGCCCCGGCAAGCCAGATCCCGCAACTGATAGTGCGTCGTGTTGGAGAGTTCGAATCCCGCTCTCTGAACATCGCGCTTCGGCGCGAGCGCCAATTCGACCTTTGGTCGAATTGTCTGGAGAGGCTGGTCTTCAGGCGCACCACAAAAGCCTGCGGCTTTCGTGAGTGGGCACGAATCCTCTTTTCTTTGCCTCGCTCCGCTCGGCGGGTGGTCTTGTGGAGTGGCGCATCGCTTCGCTCGCGCCTGACGCGAATCCCACCCCATCCGCCACATAAGTCATTTGAAAATCAATAGATTGCAGAGATTACAGGTCAAAACGATCGAGTTGTACCTGTTTTGTACTTAACCTACCGTGAAGCGGGTGGGTTTCCACCCTCTCATCCTGAGACCCCAATCAACGGTAGCGCCTCGGGGGTCATGCACTGACACTCGCCCGGGTGAGCAAACGAGGTCGGTTTAGCGCGCATCGTCCGTGAGAGGTGCACAATCGACTTCGCGAACCCTGCCCTCCCCTAAGAGGCCGCTGAAAAACCCCCTGTTCCAACAGATCGTCAAGGCACTTGGCGGCGTCCGGCAACACAGGCAGCGGCGTGGGTCTAGGATGTGACCGTGATGAAAAACGCCGAGTCGACAGGTTGGAGAGTGCTTGGGTTGAAGCACCTCACCTCGGCCGTGAGGGTCGTTCCCACGTCGGTTCGCAAGACGACCGAACACACGACCCCGTATCCGGTAGACGTGACTTGCACGGTTTGGTCGAACGAGCCGCCTGGCGCGCCTGCGAAGCCCGGAAATGAAACCACCGACGTGCCCGGGCCAAAGATTGGGCTCATCACGGTCAGAGTCTGGCCGTTCGAGGCGCGCGAGTATCTGAACGTCTGGCTTGATTGGATCACCTCGGCTTGAGCGATGATCCCGCGAGGGCCCAGTGCCGCCTTGGTGAGCAGTGCGTTGTGCGCCGCGTCGGACTGCGCCTGGGTGTAGTAGCGGGCGTCGTGATTGTGGTCGCTTCTTGCGACGGTGATGGCACTGCCCGTGCCTGCGTAGATCGTCGGCGAGAGTTGAGTCGCGGTGATGGCGGCCGCCGACGCAGGTGCAGGTCTGGCGGAGCCACCGGAGGCGGGTCCCGCCGCCAGGAGGAACACGCCGCCGTTTCCATCGGCATCCGTCCAGGTGCCGTTGCCGGTGGCCGCGTTCACGATGGACGTGATGTGCGCGGCGGCGCCCGAAGGTAGCACCACCGTGAGCCCAAGCGCGACCCCGCCGCCCGTGACCACCGCCGTGCCCGTGGCCGGCGCGACACCGGCACCGCAGAGATCGTCTGCGCCAGTGAGCTGATACATGCCCCCCTGCTGCACGATGGTCAGCGTGATCACGTTGCAATACGTGAGCGTCTGCCACCTAAACGTGCCGATCACCTGCGCTTGAGCGCTGGATGCGCACACTGTCAACAGGGTGAAGGCGATGCTGCTTGCAAGTCGACGAAATGCCATGATGCTCCTCCTGCCGACCGCGCACTTCGCGCAATCCACGACACGCATTGTGGCACATGGTGCGCGAGCGCCAGGCGCGTGTACGAGCGTTTGGGGTTCGAGTCAGCGTCGGTCTACCTCGATGGCCAATGTGAGAGTCAAATAGGACCTGGCCGGCGAGAACGGGCAGTGCGGAGTTCACGTATATGCCGACTGCCAAACGAAGTGCCCGCGCCGTGAATGTGAGCAAGGCCGTGCTCGAAGGTGACGTTCGCCGACGAACTCGCGCTCTTGCAGCCGTCAGCCGGCTACATGCGCTTGGTCAAAGACCGGAATCTCTATGTCTGGGACCAGCGGCGGTCGGAGGTGAAAGACCGGACGGCGGAGCAGGAGAAGCGCGTCAAGGGCATCCCGCAGAAACTCGATCCGAAGCGGTCGACAAACTCGACGTACAGGGCATCCTGGCGTTCGTGGAACGCAGTCTGCCGCGCGCCTCAGACCTGTGGGTGCACGATCCCCTGGCCGGTGTGATCTCGTTTTTTGCGAGCGTCAATTCCTCGCGCAGCTGCGCTCCGAACTCTGAAGTCGTTTCCGGCCCAGGCCGCGGCAGCGGAGGTGCCGCAGATCGACCAGCCGAAAGTCTCCGCGCTCGTGCGCGGATCGGGTCGCGTGCGCCATTCCAAACGCCCTTCGTAAGGAAGCAGGGCCGAGTCGTAAGAGGATCGAGGGCACACCGATCTAAGCTACTCGCCGCCCATGGCCGACCCCGCACGCCTCCTCATCGCTGACGACCAGACGGATGTGCTGGAGGCGCTGCGCCTGCTGCTGTCGCAGGAAAACTATTCGCTGCAGCTGGTGACCTCACCGACCGCGCTGCTCGATCGGGTACGAGCAGAGAAGTGGGACTCGGTCCTGATGGACCTCAATTACTCACGCGATACGACGTCGGGTGAGGAGGGCCTTCAGCTCCTTGCTCGGATCCGTACCGAGCGGCCCGACCTGCCGATTGTCGTGATGACAGCGTGGGGAAACATCGATCTGGCCGTTGAGGCGATGCGCGCCGGCGCCCAAAGCTTTGTGCAGAAGCCCTGGGACAATCGCGCGTTGATACAGATTCTTGAGCGCGAGGTCGCCGAAGGCCGCGGCGCCCGCGCCCGCAGTAATCGCCATGCCAGCGAGCAGCGGGATGCGCTCCGCATCCAGCGGGCGTTGATGCCGGCGACGCTGCCCGTGACCGAACGCTTCGAGGTCGTGGGCGCCTGGCAACCGGCCGGGACGCTTGGTGGCGACACCTACGACGCGTTCCAGTTCGGTGCAGACGTCATCGGCCTTTCCATCGCCGACATCGCCGGCAAGGGGCTGCCGGCGGCGCTCCTCATGTCGAGTCTGCAAGCCTCCGTGCGGGCCTTTGCGTTGGATGCATCGCCGCCCCAGGCGGTGTGCACCAGCGTCAACCGCCTCTTGTGCGGCCAGATGATCGCCGGTCGCTTCGCCACTCTGGTGTACTTGCGGCTCGATGCAGCGCGCGGTGAAATTTGCTACGCCAATGCCGGTCATAATCCGCCGCTGCTCGCGCGGGCGGATGGGCGCGTCGAAGCGCTGCGGTCGACCGGCACGGTCCTCGGTGTCTTTCCCGACCTTGAATACGCGGGCGCCCGGGCTTCGCTGCACATCGGCGATCGACTCCTCCTCTACACGGACGGCATCACCGAAGCGAGGAGCCCCGATGGAGAGGAGTTCGGAGAGGAACGGTTGTCCGAGGCGCTTGCACGTCACCGGCATCTCGATGGTGCCGGGCTACACAATGCGGTGATCGGCGAGGTCAGGCGATTCGCGACAGCCGGGTTCGAGGACGACGCCACCCTGCTTGCGGTTGCGGTTCGCTGAGGCACGGTCCCCGTAGGTCGACCGTGCCCGCCAGCGGTCAACTCTTCGGACGTTCGTGTGTGCCGCTCGCCCGGTAAACAGCGCTTTGCAGCGCGGAATCGCCCGATACCGTCTGCTCGGTGACCTGCCATGTCCAGGGGACGCCCGTTAGCCGATAATCGAAGAGCCCGGCGTAGCGCGGAATCAACTGGTGGTCCGAGTCCCCCTTCGTCCTGTAGCTGGTCTCTCCGCATGGCCATCGACTCCTTCAAGTTGGCCCTCATCGGCAGGATTCGTTGACAGACGCATGTCACGGTTGAGGAACACTTAGTCGGGCTCGTGGATGCAATCGCAGCCTCGGCCGCACGCGTTACCTCGCCGTTGCCACCTGAGTCTCGCGGACCGCGTGAGCCGACTTCGCGGTATTCCTCGCGTTTGATCTACGCTCGGTCGAATCATCGACCCTGAGCGAGCCACAGCACTCATACCGTGGCGTCGTTGGCACAACTGCTGCTAACAGGCCCCCACTCACGGTACGCGGCGGACGTGACGTGCTCTGGCTGACGAAAGGTGGACATCGTAATGCGCTTGTTGAATTGCACTGGGCGGATCGGCGTCGGCCGCGGCGCGTTGTTGCTGATCGTGGTCGGTCTGGTGCTGTCGTCTGTCCGGCCATCGGCCGCGCAGCCGGCGTGGACGGGCGTGATCACGCCCATCACAGCTGGAGTCGTCCGGGAATCGAAGCTGGCAGGTGATGCAGCCGGAAATGCGATTGCTGCCTGGGTGGAAGGCTTGGATTTCTCGTCGGCGACGGTGAAGGTCGCTCGCTTCAATGCGCAGTCGAGGACGTGGGGCGCGCCCACGGTCTTCGATACCACTGGGGCAAACGGTGTCAACGTCGTGATGAATGGCGCCGGGGACGCGGTTGCCTACTGGACCGGGTCTGGAGGAGCGGTCCGCGCGGCGAAGTTCGTGGCGTCGTCGGGCACGTGGAGCGGGCCCGTCTCGCCGGACGGAGCCCAGACGGCGGGTCTCCCTCAAGGGGCGATCGACCCGCAGGGCAATGCCTTACTCGTGTGGGAGGGATTCGGCGCGTCCAATACGCGGCTGATTCGCGCGACACGCTTGTCTGCCGCTGCCGGCACCTGGGGCGCTCCGGTGACCGTCACGTCATTCGCGGCCACGAATCTTGCGGCGATGCCACGTGGGGTCCTGGACCAGGCAGGTGTCGCCACCATCGTCTTCTCGACAGGGTTCGCGGCGACTCGCGCCATGCTGTGGAGTCGTTCGGACATCGGCAGCAACGCGTGGTCCAGTCCTCAGATCCTGGTTCAAGACAATGTGAGCGGTCCGGTACTCAGCGCTGATGGCGGCGGGAACGTCTTCGCCCTGTGGCGCTCGAGCGCGGCTCATCTGCTGGCGAGCAGATATGTGGCGTCTTCCGGTTCGTGGAGCCAATCCCAAGACCTGGGAGCAGCTGGCTTCGATGTGGCAGTCAAGGCGGATGCACCGGGCAATGCCCTCGCGCTATGGATCAGAACGGAAGGGCAGCAAGCGGTGCTCGCCTCCAGTGTGTTTTCGGCGTCGAGCGGCGCGTGGACGGCGGCGCCAAGTTTGTCTGGGCCCAGCGTCCGTCCCGTCCTTCTGCCAGCACTGGCAGCGGATGGTGCAGGCATTTTCACCGCTGCGTGGGTGAACACTAGTCCACAGACAGGTCTCTACGCCGCGCGCCGCTCCCTGGGACAGCCATGGTCGACACCAGTCCCGCTCTTCGAGGGGCCATCCCAACAGCCCAGTGCGGCGGCTTCCACGGCGGGCGACGTGATGGTGCTGGCCGGCGGACGGTCGACGCGCTTTTCCGTGCTGGGGGCTGAAGCGCTGGCGGCACCCACCGGCCTGACCATCAGCACCTTCATCACGCCGTATGGCGAGGCGCTGATCGGTGAGCCGCTCACCGTGAGCTGGTCGCCGAATGCAACCGGTCTCCCGGTCACCGGCTATCAGATCGAAGCGGGCTCTGGCACCGGCCTCAGCGACCTGGCCAGCGTGCGCGTAGGACTCGTGACGCAGGTCGCCGCCACCGTCCCGGTGATTCGACGCATTGCGATACGCGTGCGCGCCGTCAATGGCAACACCGTTGGACCACCGTCGACCGAAGGTTTTTTGGTCGTCGCCGGCGTGTGCGACGGGCAACCAGCCCCCAGGGATCTCACGTCCACAGTGGCTGGGAATCTGATCACGCTGCGGTGGCCCGCGACCGGACTGTCGACCAGCTACATCGTCGAAGCGGGCTCGGGGCCCGGTTTGTCGAACATTGCGTCGATCCCGCTCAGCTTCAACGCGAACCGAGGGATTTCCGGAGCCGTTGGGCCTGGCACCTACTACATCCGCGTGCGAGCGGTCGGTCCGTGCGGCACCAGCGATCCGTCGAACGAAGTGGTCGCGACGATCGCCGGAGGCCCGACGACCCTGCCTGGCGCACCGGTGCTCGACGCGCCAGTCGTCAGTGGTCAGACCGTCAGTCTGTCGTGGTCGGCGGGGAGTGGTCCCGCACCCACGGGCTACGTGCTGACAGGCAGCCTGACGCCGGGTGGTGCGCCAATCGCGTCGATACCAGTCACGGGCACGAGCGTGTCGTTCGCCGGTGCGCCGTCGGGGACGTTCTATCTGCGGCTCATCGCCACGAATGCGGCAGGCTCGAGTCCGCCTTCCGCGGCCGTCACACTCGTGGTGCCATGACGACGAGCCGCGGCTCGACCGACCATCGGTTTATTGCGTGTTGTTCGCCACGAAAGAGATCGCGTGTCTCACGAGCGATGCCGCTTGCGCGACTTGTGAGCGCGCACGCTCGGTACGACCTCGAATCCTAGCTGACGGAAATGGCCGTCGGTCGCGATCACCGTCGTCAGCTTCAACTCGCGCATGAGCGCGATGGTCGTGCAGTCGGTGAAGGATAAGCCTTCGTCACGGGACTGGAAGAACAAGTGCCTCGCCCGTTCGAAACGGTCGCGTTCTATCCACTCGCAGCGCAGGCGGGCGGTCCCCTCAATTTGATGCCACCACGCGATGGCTGCGCCGAGACCGAGCCGAAACCGAATGAGTGTCAGCGTCTCATCAATCACCAGATCGCTGGTGATTAATGGCTTGCCCGCCTCAAGTGCCGCGTCACGCGCCGCGCTGCACGGCTCGTGCGCCGGATCGGCCGCATCCGCACACGCCATCCACGCGCCGGTATCCACGAACACGGCTCTCATCGCAAGTACAGGACGGCATCGTGATCGGTCGAACAGCGGCCGTCCGACGATACGCCGACGGCGATCGCTCGGTAGAGCGGAGCGTCGGCTAACGGGATGGGCTCGTCTGTAGTGTCGCGCAGCGGCGCGATTTGAGATGCCGGTCCGCTGCGATCGGAGACGATGAACCGGGCGCCCCGGCGAGCCCGTTCAACCAAGCCTGGAACCGACGCGCGCAACCGCTTCGCATTGGTGGAGCCGGTCATACCTCTCACTCACTGCTCGCGCAGTGCCTGTATCGGATCGGTCCCCACCGCACGGCGCGCCGGAATCCAGCAGGCCGTGAGCGCGACGGCCAGCAGAAGCACCGAGACGGCGGACAATGTTGCCGGATCGAGGGGCGTGATCTCGAAGAGCATGCCGGAGAGCCATCGGGTCACCCAGAACGCACCGACGAGCCCCATGAGGATCCCGAGAGCCGTCAGCCGCATGCCCTGCCCGAGGACCAGCATCAGGACTTCCGAGCGCTGCGCGCCCAGAGCCGTGCGGACGCCGATCTCACGCTGCCGTTGCGCGACTGAATACGCAAGCACGCCGTAGAGGCCGACCACCGACAACGTGAGGGCCACCAAGGCAAAGACGCCGAGCACGCTCAGGTTCAGCCGCTCCGAGGCGAGTGACGTGTCGCGGATGTCCGCGATCGTCCGCAAGTCATGAATGGGCTGCGCCGCATCCAGCTGACGCACCTGGTCCCGAAGCGCGCCGGCCAGCGCTCCAGCCGCCAGCCCGGTCTTCAGCACGACCGACGCGTGGATATCCGTAAGCTGCCGGATGGGCGCGTATACTTGGGGCAATCCGCTCTGTTCGCGGAGCGATCCCAGCTTCACGCGCCCCACGACGCCCACCACGGTGAGATACTGCCCCTCATCGTCGTCTAGTCGAATACGCCGACCAATCGGATCCTCGCCCGGCCAGTGGCGCTTGGCGAGCTCGTCATCGACGATGACGACACTGTCGACATCGGGACCATCGTGATCCGTGAAGAGGCGGCCCTGCAGAAGCTGAATCCCCATGATGCTGAAATATCCGGGGCTTGCTGCCATGTACTCCATCGAGTCGGGCGCACTGCCGAGCGGCTTCGTCTGTCCTTCAATCGAGTAGGAGAACACATGTCCGCTCTTCGGCTTCAACGGCAGGCGTGACGTCATCCCGACGTCTTCCACGCCGGGCACGGTTCGCAGGTTCTCGATCAAGCGCTCGAACAACTGGCTCCGGACCTGCGATGTCCGGTACTTCACACCGGGCAGCGTGACGTCGAAGCTCAGGACGTGTTCACCACTGAACCCTTGGTTCACCGTCTGAAGACGATGGAAGCTGCGCAACAGCAGTCCGGCGGCGGTCAGGAGCAGGAGCGTCAACGCCACTTCCGCGACAATGAGTCCCTGCCGCGCACGCCCGCGTTCGCCAGTGCCGCCGCGGCCGCCAGATGCCTGCAACGATTGGTGGAGCGTCGCCCGGCTGCTCATCCACGCAGGCGCGAGGCCGAACACGATTCCAATCAGCGTCGCGAGGGCGACCGTAAATGCCATGACGCTGGCATCGAGTCGAATCTCCCCGGAGCGCGGAATCGCGCTTCCTGCGAGACCAACGAACGCAGCCAGCCCCGCCCTGGCGAGCAGCAGCGCGAGCGCCCCGCCGATGAACGAGAAGAGGAGACTCTCCGCGAGGAGCTGGCGGACAATCCGCCTACGGCTCGCACCAAGCACCGCCCGCACGCCCATTTCGTGCTGCCGCGCGGAGGCGCGAGCCAGTAGGATATTCGCCACATTGGAGCAGGCAATGAGCAGCACCAAGCCGACGGCGCCGAACAGTATCCACAACGGCCGGGCGGCATCACCCACGACGACGTTGATCATCGGCTCGACGCGACCCTTCCAGCCTTTGTTGGCATCGGGGTACTCTTGTTCCAAGCGCGCTGCAATGGTCGCGATTTCCGCCCGGGCCTGATCCAACGTCACGCCGGGTCTGAGGCGTGCGATTGCCCCTAAATTGTGAAAGAAGCGGGGGAGAACCGGTATCGACCCTAGCGGCAACCACGCCTCCACGCCCTTGTACGGAAAGCTGAATCCTGGCGGCATGACACCGAGGATGGTGTGCATCACGCCGTTCATGTTGACCGACTGACCGACGATCGAAGCGCCGCCGAAACGCTCCTGCCAGATGTGGTAGCTGAAGACCACGGACGGTGTGCCGCCTATGCGGTCCTCCTGGTTGGTGTACACACGACCCAGCACGGGCACGACCTTCAAGGCCCCAAACGCATCGGCGGACATGCGTTGGATTTCCATGCGCACGGGCTCGTCACCGATCAGGAACGCGCCGGGACTGCCGCCAACCGGCTGATACGCGCCGATGCTTTCGAACACGGTGTGTTGCATGCGCAGATCCTCGAAATTCGCATAGGACACTGCACCTGGATTCGCGGTCGAAAAGGGCAGATCCGCACGCGTGTCTCCGACCCACACCAGACGATCGGACTCCGGATACGGCAGTGGCCGCAGCAGGACCGCGTGGATGATGGTGAACAGCGCCGTGTTCGCGCCAATGCCGATCGCGAGCAACAAAATGACAACGGCGGCAAAGCCGGGGTTCCTGCGCATCCCGCGGAGCGCATACCGGATATCCTGGCTGATCGCGTCGAGGACCGGCAGGCCTCGCTGATCCCGATAGCTGTCCTTCGTCGATTCCACGTTGCCAAACGCAAGTCTGGCGCGACGATATGCCTCGTCGGGCGCCAGGCCGCGGCGGATGTTCTCCTCGGTGAGCAACCCGATGTGGGCGTCGAGCTCCTCGGCGAGGTCTCGTTCGCGACGCTGTCCCGAGAAGCTTCCGAGCAGACGTTTCCACATGCGGCGAAGTGCCCGGATCATGTCTTGACTCCCTTCAATGCCAGGAAGCGGCCGACGATTTCAGTCGCCTGCGTCCACTGGTTCACCTCAGAGGTCAGCTGCTTCTGGCCGGCCTTGGTGATCCGGTAGAACCTGGCGCGTCGGTTGTTCTCGGATACGCCCCACTCCGCTGCAATCGCACCCTCCTGCTCGAGTTTGAGAAGGACCGGGTAAAGAGAACCGTGGTTGATGGAGAGCGTGTGATCGCTGGTCTGCTCGATCCGCCGCGCGACGCCGTAGCCGTGCTGGGGGCCCAAGGCGTCGAGCGTCTGAAGGACCATGAACGCGAGGGTGCCTTGCCAGACGTCGGATTTGGGGCTCATATTGGAGACCAACAGGAGTATGAACGTTCTCCTATTGGAAAGCAATAGGTCGCGACGCCAGCGCATCGCGCCCAGGGTGTTAGTTGACCGTACAGACGTGGTGTCCCGCGGCAGATCGATGTACCCTGCGCTCTTGAGCGACCGATTTTCCATGAGGCAAGTCACCGACGTCGCGGAACTCGAGGAGCTCCTCAATCGTGCGCCCTCAATTTGAGGCGGAGTTCACACGTGTGTACCGGCCTGACAAGTGCGTACGGATGCGGAGAATGTAGCTGCAGAAACGGGTGACGCCCGAAGGTGTGGTGGATGCGCTGCATGAACACAACCGGCGGAAGTCGAGGAGCTGCTGGCGCACGGTGAATGGGTGCTGTTTCTGCCCGCGATGCTGAAGACCGGGTTGTTTCGTGGCGTGCGAGATGGTAGCCGCCTCGTCGCGGTGGCCGGCGTGCATCTGGCGTCAACGAGATTCAACATTGCTGCGCTCGGCTCGGTCTTCGTCCGTCCGAGCTATCGCCAGCGAGGCCTTGCGCGGCTGTGTTCAGGTCACGTGATCGCAAGCCTGCAGGAGCAGGGAATCGACCGGATCGTGTTGAACGTCGAAGACACCAACGACCGCGCCAGGCGCGTGTACGAGCGTTTGGGGTTCGAGTCAGCGTCGGTCTACCTCGATGGCGAATGTGAGAGTCAAATAGGACCTGGCCGGCGAGAACGGACAATGCGGAGTTCAGGTATATACCGACTGCCAAAAGAAAGCCCGCGCCGTGAATGTGAGCAAGGCCGTGCTCGAGGGTGCCGTTCGCTCACAGACCTCTTCACGTCAATGAAGACCACGCATCGTGCGATCCGTCTTCTGGCACAACTCGGGGACACGAAGCCCCGAATCGGTGGATTCCCTTGTGCTCGCGCGACTTCAGACGGAGGCGCTCTACAACGTGTGCCTGCTCGTTGAGGCGGCGGAGTACATAGACCGTTTCGTCCACGACGCCTGAAGCATCAGTCGTCAGCTTCGGGCTTCTGTGGCGAACACGCCCGCAGAACAGGCGACCCGTTCGAATGAGATCCTCAGGCACTGTGGTCTTACCTCTAGTTCACGAACTAAGTCGTGCCATAACGAGAACTATCCCATGCGACGGTCGCTTCTTCTGGATAGGCCACTGGCGCGGATGTTGCTGCGATATCGTCGACAACAAGCATCGCCCCTGGCGATCGCTGGGTCAGTGAAAACCATGATCGGTCTTCGGCTCTGAGGAGTCATGATGCGCCTTCGTCGGTCCCGTCGCGTGGTGTGGGCCAGGCCGAAACTCCCGCGGCTGCTGGTGCGCTCAATCGCGGTCGTTGGCTTGGTGGTGGCGCCGCTGGCGCTGCCCTCCCTTGTGGCGCTGGCGAGTACCGAGTTCAAGCTGGTCAACACCGTTCCGAACACGTTCGGGATGGGCTATTCGGTCGCTATTGATGGCGACACCGCGGTCCTGGGAGCTCCGCAGGCCAGAACAAATGGGATACAGCGCGGCGCGGCGATGGTCTACACGCGCACCAGCGGCACCTGGCAGTTGGAGGACGCTGTGCAGCGCGACGTCGGTTTCGGCTTCGGCGACTCCGTCGACATCAGCGGAGACACACTGATCGTCGGAAGCACGAGCACGTTCAATTCCTCGGCGTTCGACACGGCCACCGTGTACGTGCGAGTGGGCAATACGTGGACCTTTCAGGCAACACTCGAGACCGGCCTCGATCCTGCCGCGGTCAAGATTGACGGCGATACCGCCCTCGTCGGCACTGGGGACAACGCCGTCCACGTGTTCGTGCGCTCGGGGTCGACCTGGACCAAGCAGGTACGGCTGGTCATGCCCGACCGCGATCCGAGCGACACGCGAATCGTCTTCGGAGGCAGGCCCGAGAAGATGGCTATCGACGGTGACACCATCGTGGTCGGCGCTCCGACCAACAACCTAGGCAACAACACTGAGCTGGGGTCGGCGTACGTGTTCACCCGATCCGGCGCCGCGTGGTCTCCGCAGACGAAGCTGACCCGTGGTGCTCTGCGCTTTTTTGGCAGCAAGGTCGCGCTCAGCGGCAACACGGTGCTCGTCGGCAACTACCAGTTCAATCGCTCCGGCACGACTTGGGCCGAAGGAGCGCCATTGGCGATACCGGCGACCTTCGGCCTCGAGTCTTTCTCCGTCAGCGAAAACCACCTTCCCGCGATCGACGGCCACACCGCCATCGTGCGCGCGCAGAGTGCATCGTATTCCTTCAGGCGCCTGGGCACGTCGTGGGTGTTCCAGGAGCGGCTCTTGCCGACCGACGCCACTCCGCCTGACTGGCTGGCTACGCTCGCTCTCTCGGGCGATAGAGTGCTCGCCGGCGCACATAGGGTCGGCGAGATCGATCTAGGTGACCGCCTCGATGCCGGCCCCGGAGCCGGGTTCGTCTTCGAGCTTTCCGGGGTAGTCTTCCGGCCCGCCCAGCGCACCGGTGAACCTGCGAGCGACTGTGAGCGGCAACGTCATCAACCTGGCCTGGGGAGCGCCGACGAGCGGCGCGCCGACGACCTACGGTCTCGTGGGGCGTCTGACGTCCGGCGGTCCCGTGCTCGGGACCCTGGCGCTTGGGGCGACGACGTCCTTCAGTGTGACGGCGCCGAACGGCACGTTCGTGCTGAGCGTCCTTGCCGCGAATGCATTCGGCGCGGGACCCGAATCGTCGAGCGTGACGGTGACCGTGCCGCAACCCGCGATGCCGCCGCCGGCGCCCCCATCGAACCTGGCAGCAGCCGTCACCGGGACCACGGTGACCTTCACCTGGAGCCAGCCATCGAGCGGAGGGGCTGTGAGCAGCTACCTCCTAGTCGCGGGGCTGACACCCGGCTTCAGCGTTCCGTTTGCGACCGCGCCGCTCGCGCCGGCGCCGGGCTTCGTCGTGCCAGGGGTGCCGCCGGGAACCTTCTATGTGCGCCTGCTGGCGCAAAACGCCGGCGGGGTGAGCGCGGCGAGCAACGAAGTCTCGTTCACGGTCGCGGCGCCGGCGCCTCCCGAGGCGCCCATCATGCAATCGCCGATCGTGAACGGCTCGAGCGTGCAGCTGGGGTGGAGCGGCCCGGCGGGCGCCTCGTATACGCTTCGCGCGCGCCAGACACCCAATGGACCCGTGCTCGTCTCGGCGCCCGTCGGAGGAGTCACGAGCTTGACCGTTCCCAATGTCGGGCCCGGCACGTATCACGTGACAGCGGTAGCGAGTGTTGGTGGGCAGGTGAGCGGCGAGTCGAATCAAGTCGTTGTCGTGGTGCAGTAACCATCACCAAGTTCATTTCTGTTGAACATCAGCGAACTCGTCGAACGGCAGCCGAACGGCAGAGTCCGATTCCCTCAGGCGCACAAAGCACGCCGATCCGCGGGAACCCGAGGGGAGCGCGACACACCCGACCAAACATCTGTATGACGCACTCGAGAACTTCCGTGAATCCCGCACTGTCCCGTGGCGCGCCCGTCCCAAGGGGCGCGATCAGCGCTGGGTGGACAGCTTCGCCACGGCGGCGGACGCGGCTCGCCTGAGCTGCGAAGCTTCAAGTGCCGACGCGCCGGAGACGGGCCCTGGCGGCGCCTCGTGTCCGGTCAACTGACGATAGACGACCAGCGCACCGAGCCAGCTGCCCATGGGCGACGGATGCAATCCGTCGCGGCCGTAGAGCGGCAGGCTCGCATCGATCGCCCATGCTTCCTGCCACGCATCGCCGACCGGCAAAAGCGTCGCACCCAGTTCGGCGGCCGCGGCCGCATACGATCGGCTCACACCCGGGAAGTCACCCCGTCGAGCGCGCGAAGGCCAGACCATGTACATCGCGGTTCTGGCACCGGCGCGTTGAATTTCCCGGTCGAAGCGCTTCGCGTACTCGATCAGGAGCACCCGCGACGTCGCTAGCGCAGACGGCCCTTGTTGCAGTACCACCCACGTCCATTGACCACGGGCGATGGCACGGCGCGCCTCTCCCTGGTTCCAGTGATCCTCAAGACTGAAGTTGGGAACCGCCACCGTTTCGTATTCGATCGGCGTTCCGGCGGACCGGCCAAAGGCGGCCACCATCGCGGGCAGGTCGTTGACGTAGGTCAGGCTGTTGCCGATGAACAGCACCTGAATTCCCACTAATGGCTGTCGGGGCGCCAGCCAGAGCAGAAGCGCGACGAGCGCAAAGCGGGCCGCCACACCATCACTCTACGCGCGTGGGCCAGGATTGGCGACCCAGCCGTGTTCATGCCACGTGGGTTCCTCTGACGCTATTCCGCGCGCAGCGCGGCGCACGGGTCGATCCGTGTCGCGCGGCGCGCGGGCAGCCATGCCGCCATCAGTCCCACCGCGGTCAGCAGCAGCGGGACGATCGTGAACGCGACCGGATCGGTCGGCGTCACCCCGAACAGGAAACTCTGCAGCACGCGAGTCACCCCGGCGGCCCCGGCGAGGCCGACGATCAGGCCGGCGACGACGATTCGGAGCGCGCGCGTGAGCACGAGGCGGAACACGTCGCGGCGTTCGGCGCCGAGCGCCATGCGCACGCCGATCTCGCGGCGGCGCTGCGTCACCGCGTAGGCCATCAATCCGTAGAGGCCGCACGTCGCGATCAGCGTCGCGGCCGTCGCGAACAGCACCAGCAGCAACGTCCGGAAACGCGGCGGCGCCACCGACGCCGCCACCGCTTCGTCCATTGTCACCGTGCTCTCGATCGGCAGATCGGGCGCGGCGCGGCGAATTTCCGCGCGGATGCCCTCGGCCACGCTGGCGGGTGTGGCCGTCCGCGCGACGAACGACACGAACCGCAGGAAGAACTCTTCGCGCTCCTGCTGGAACGGCACGTAGAGCATTGGCTGCACTTCCTGATCGAGTCCCATCTGACGGATGTCGGCGACCACGCCCACCACCGTCCGCCACTCGCCACGATCGCTCAAGCGCACGCGCCGGCCGAGCGCCTCGCCCGGACCACCCGGAAAGTATTCACGCACGATGCGCTCGCTGACGATCGCCACGTTCGGCGCTTCCGCCGTGTCCCGTGCCGTGAACTCGCGTCCCGCCAGCAGCGGAATCCTCATGGTTGCGAAATAGCCCGCGCCGATCTTCGGCTTGCCGGCATAGAGCGTCGACTTCGGCTGACCCTCGATGCCGAAGTCGCCCCGGATGAACATCCGGCCGAACGGCGCCGAGTTGATCAGGCTCGCGGACGTCACGCCCGGCAGGTCCTGGATGCGATCGAGCACGCCGCGCGCGAACGCATGCATGCGCGCGGGCTCGTCGTAGAGGCGTTGGGGCAGCGTCACCCTGACGGTCTGCACGACGCCGTCGCGCCCGTTCGATTCGAAGCCGGGCGACACCGACGTGAGACGCACGAAGCTGTGTATCAACAGGCCCGCGCCGATCAGGAGGACGAGCGTCATCGCGATCTGCCCGGCGACCAGCAGCGCCC
>DAINCF010000029.1:0-24435 GCA_036732565.1 Vicinamibacterales bacterium | reverse complement strand
CACGTGCCGGCGCGACGCATCTCTTGCGCGATCGATTGCAGTAGTCCGAGCGTCGCCAGCATCGCCGCCGGGCCGATGGTCACGCGACGCGCCCCGGCCGCGAACAGATCGTCAGCGGGCGGCCCACCGGCGACGGCCATGAGGCTGATCGGGCCGACCGCATTCGCCACCTGCGAGATCACGGAGGAATCGAGTAGACCCGGTACGAACACGAGATCCGCGCCGGCTTCGAGATACGCACGTCCGCGCTCGATCGTCATCGCGATGCGTTCGTCCACTGTGGCCCCGAGACCGAACAGGAACGTGTCGGTGCGGGCGTTGATGACAAGGGGCAGGCCCCGTCGTGTTGCGGCGTCGCGAGCGGTTGCGATGCGTTCGCACTGGGCTTCCACGCTGAACAGCGTGCTGTCGGCCGCGCCATGGGCGTTGTCTTCGAGATTGACGCCGGCGACCCCGATCTCGAGAACGGCGTCGATGGTGTGCCGCACGTCCGCAGGGCCGGGTCCGTAGCCCGCTTCGATGTCCGCGGTGACCGGGCATGTGACCGCGGCGACGATGGACGCAATCTCCTGCAGCATGCGATCGCGACTCATCCGTTGTCCGTCACCGATGCCACTCGCGTGCGCGATCCCCGCGCTCGTCGTGGCGATGGCCGGGAAGCCCGCGTTCTCGAAGATGCGCGCGCTGGCAGCGTCCCAGGCGTTGGGCAGCAGCAGGTGGCCGGCAAGGTTGAGAGCCAGAAAGTCGGTAGCCATGCGAGTATACTGTCAGCGCCGTGGACCGCCGTCTCGCCGTTTTCGGACCTAATCATACGAGCGAAGCTGCGCCTCGATGCGCCCACCAGAAATGCGTCGGCTCCGCTTCGCTGGGGCAGCGTCGTTTTGCCCCGCTCCGCGGGGCCGACTGACGATGCAACCGATTCACGCGAGAGAGCGTCCCAAGGACCGTGGCGCTATCTCGTCCCTTTGCCGCAGTTGTTGTTGCCCTCTTCCTGAGCGCGCCGGTCGCGTTCGCGCAGACCGTCGTCGGCGTGGTTCGCGATGAAACCGGCGGCGCCCTGCCCGGCGTGCAGATTGAGCTCACGACCGCGGACGGCCCCGCGGCCCGGACCGAGAGCGACGCGCGGGGCGAGTACCGCTTCGACCGCCTGCCGCCCGGACCCGGGCAGATCTCCTTTGCGCTGATCAACTTCGCCACGACGCGGCGCGACGTCGCCGCGCCGGCCACAGGGACCACGCGCGTCGACACCACGATGTATCTGTCGTTGAGCGCGGACGTGACCGTGACCGGCAAGCGGACGTTCACCAACCTCGCGGATGCGGAACGGCCGGAGCAGAATCTCGTCGGCATTGCGCAGTCCGCGAGTCAGGGCGCGATCACGGCGCGGCAGCTCGACACGCGACCCGTCATGCGAACCGGGGAAGTGCTCGAAAGCGTGCCCGGGGTCGTCATCAGCCAGCACAGCGGCGAAGGAAAAGCCAATCAGTACTACCTCCGCGGCTTCAACCTCGATCACGGCACCGACTTCGCGACTACGGTCGCCGGCATGCCGGTGAACATGCCGACGCATGGTCACGGTCACGGATACTCCGATCTGAACTTCCTCATCCCAGAGTTGGTCAGCGGAGTTCAGTTCTCGAAGGGCCCGTACTTCGCGGAGCAGGGCGACTTCGCCACCGCTGGCGCCGCGAACATCAACTACGTCAACGCGCTCGATCGGCCGATCGCGCGTGCGCTGGGCGGCGGCCAGGGTTACGGTCGCGCGCTGTTCGCGGCGTCACCGCAGGTGGGCGAGCGGGGCCGGTTCCTCGGCGCGATCGAGCTTCAGCGGAACGACGGGCCGTGGGTGCGCCCCGACGACTTGCGGAAGATCAACGCGGTCGCGCGCTACAGTCAGGGCGACGCCGTCAACGGCTTCGCGGTCACCGGCATGGCGTATCGCGCGAAATGGCATGCGACGGATCAGGTGCCGGAGCGCGCGATCGCCGACGGGCTCATCGACCGCTTCGGCAACCTCGATCCTACGGACGGCGGCGACACCTATCGCTACAGCGGCTCCGCCGAGTGGCAGCGGACGCGCGGCAGCGCCACGACCAAGCTGGTCGGCTACGGCATCGGCTACGACCTCAACCTGTTCTCGAACTTCACGTTCTTCCTCGTCGACCCGGTCAACGGCGATCAATTCCATCAAGCGGACCGCCGCTTCATCACCGGCGCCAAGCTCAGTCATCGTCGTCTTGGCCGCGTGGCGGGACGGCCGACCCAGAACACGATCGGCCTCCAGCTGCGCAACGACAACATCGGGACGGTGGGTCTGTACCACACACGCGCGCGCCAGCGCCTGGAGAGCGTGCGCGAGGACACGGTGCTGCAGACCAGCGTCGCGGGCTACGCGCAGAACGAGACCGAGTGGACCCCGTGGCTCCGCACGCTGGCCGGCCTGCGCGTCGATGGCTACCGCTTCAGCGTCGATGCGAATGATCCGTTGAACAGTGGGACGGACCACGCGGGCCTGGTCAGCCCCAAGACAGGCGCCGTGTTCGGCCCGTGGCGCGGCACCGAGCTGTATGCCAACCTCGGCGTCGGGTTTCACAGCAACGATGCGCGCGGTGCCACCATCAGTGTCGATCCGGCGACCGGCGAGCCGGCGGAGCGGGTGACGCCGCTGGTGCGAGCAACGGGCGCCGAGCTCGGCGTGCGAACCGTCGCCATCCCGCATCTGCAGACGAGCGTCGCCCTGTGGACGCTGAACTTCGATTCGGAGCTGGTCTTCATTGGCGATGCGGGAACCACGGAGGCGGGCCGGCCCAGCCACCGGTATGGCCTCGAGATCGCGAACTACTACGCGCCGAAGCCGTGGCTGATGTTCGACGGCGACATCGCGATCTCGAGAGGCCATTTCACGAGCGACGATGCGCTTGGGAGCGCGATCCCGGGGGCAGTCGAGACCGTGGTCTCCGCGGGCGTGACGATCGACAGCGTACGCAATGTGTTCGGCAGCGTCCGCTGGCGCTATTTCGGCCCCCGGTCGTTGATCGAAGACGACTCGATGCGGTCCAAGGCCACGAGCCTGGTCAACCTCACGGCTGGCTACCGCCTCACCCGCTCGTTGCGCGTGGCGCTCGACGTCTTCAACCTGTTCGACGCCAGGCACAGTGACATCGACTACTTCTACACGTCTCGTCTGCCGGGTGAGCCCTCGGGAGGCGTCGACGATATCCACGTCCACCCGACGCTCCCGCGGACGGCACGGATCGGCGTGATCGTCGGCTTCTAGGCGGAAGCCCGCCTACAAGGCCTCAGACCCCTGCGACCGCGAACGGATTCTCGTCGGCGCTCGGCCCGTAGATCGACGGCACGAGCCCGCCGACTTGCCGGATGTACACGGCCAACTGTCCACGGTGGTGATACAAGTGATTCAGCATCAGGCCGCGCAGCATCGCGCCTCGCGGCACTGCCATCAGCTCGCGGTCGCCATCGACGAGTCGCCAGGTTGCGGCCATGTCTTCGTCGCTCATCCCGCCGAGCAGCGTGCGTGCTTCCGCGACGCTACGCTGGAGCGCCGGGACGAGCTCCGACGTGCTGCTCGGGCTCGCCTGTGTGAAATTCGGAACGGAGAATGGATTCTGAGCGGCGATCGCCGCGACGCCTCCGGGGAGCGTCGCCACGTGCAACGCGAGCTGCCCGAGCGACATCGACTTGCTGTGCGGTTTCCACGCGAGGTGCTCGTCGGGCACGCGCTCCAGCACCCGGCGCGTAGTCTGCGATTCCTGCTCGAGCTCCTGCAGCATGGCTTCGATGATGGTCATGATTCGCTCCTTCCCGCCTGTTCCTTACGACGCTTCGGCCATGCGGCGGACGCGCTCGTGCAGCGGCGTCCACCCGTTTGTCAGGCCGCTCCTGAATTCGTCCGGGATGAACCCCAGCGCGGCGTGACGAAAGGTCAGCAGCACACCGCCCTCGACTTCAGTCAAACGATACTGCACGTGCGAAACGACCGGAAGCGACATGAAGAGCGGCCCGGTGATCTCGAGCAGCGTCGGTCGCTTGATCGCCTGCACGTGCCCCCAGAAATGGCCGTTGGCGCCGCCCAGGTCGCGGAACCAGCGACCGCCGGGCCAGGGCTCGATGATCATCGGCAGCGGCGTGCCATCGGGCATTTCGTTCGACGGTCCCATCTGCTCGAGCAGCGCGGCGAACGTCGCGGTGAGCGAGGAGCGCACGTGCACCTCCTGCGTGAGCGAGAAAGTCATATTCTCGAGGACCGGTGCGGTGATGCTCATGGCGCGTCCTTTCACTGAAGCGGGATTACGACATCCGCTCGGCGCGTTCCTTCACGCGCAGCAGCTGATGTGACCAATAGCGTTCGAAATGTCCCGCCCACTCGTGGAGCGGCCGGAGGGCGTGGGCGTTGGTGCGATAGAGCATGTGTCGCCCCTCGCGGCGCACGTGCACTAGGCCGACGTCACGCAGCACACGAAGGTGCTTCGAGACCGACGGCTGCTCCATCCCGAGCGCGTCGACGATGTCGCTGACCGGACGATCGTCACGAGCGAGAAAGACGAGGATGTCGCGCCGCCGCGGCTCCGCGATGGCGTTGAACACATCGGACGTCGTGGCCGCGCGCGGCATGTCGCGATCATATTCCCATGCAGGAATATGTCAAGCGCGCGAAATGAAGCGAGGTGGAAGCCCCGCCTTGACCGTCGATTTGGTGCCCGCGTGGGTCAGCCGACGATCGCGACCATGGTGAGGACCTGCGCGCCGATCGCCTGGTCCCCCGTGACGCTGGCGTAGGCTCGAGCTTCGGCGCCGCTGATGCCTTTCGTGAACACGCGCCATGCGATCTCCTGGGGAATGACGGTGGTGGAGACGAGATCGCCGGCAGGCACGGCGCTGAGCGTCCAGCTCGCGCCCTCGCGGCAGAGATACCAGTCCCCGCCACACTCGCCCGAAATCTGGAACGTGGCTTGTGCGCCCTCGGGCGCGGCCACGGTTCGGTACTTGAAGGGCAGCCCACGCATGAAGCAATCGAGCACGGGGAAGTAGAGCTCCCGCGTCATCAGCCCCGGGAGGCCCACGGCGAATCGGATTTGCTGCTGGTGATGCCAGCGTTCCGTCAGCTCGCGCGCGGTATCGAACCAGTTCAACGACTGCCGTTCACCCGCCCAACTGACCGCGAACATCGCCGGCGCGAAAGGATCCACCGATTGGTGAAACGCGGCGCTCTGCTGCGACGCCAATTCCATCAACGCGATCAGCACCTGTGGACTCAGGCGTCTGTAGATCGCCACGCCCTCGGCGTTGAGACGATTGACGAAGGAGACGATGTCCTCGTCGATCCCGGGCACCGCCGCGACGTAGCCGTCGCGACAAATCGACAGCTTCCGCAGTTGCGTGTCCAGCAGATGCGCGGCCACGTCGCGAACCGTCCACTTCGGTGCCACGGTCTGCCGCTCCCAGTCGTCATCGGATAGCGATCGCAGCAGATCGATGAGCAGCGCTTCGACCTTCGGAAACAGATGCGCCGTCAAGATCGGCCCGAGCGGCTGTAGGGAGCCCATAGAGGCATTGTAGCCAGCCGCCCGCGGCAAGCTGCAGCTTCAAAGGCAACACAGATGACACAGATGGCACAGATGACGCGGCGTGCGGCTCCTCCGCCATTCGCGCGGCTTGCCGCGCCTGGCGCCTTCATATCTGTGTCATCTGTGTCATCTGTGTTGCTCTTGCGAGCTTGCCGCACGCGGGTCAGTGCGTCACGGCGCCGAAGTAGCCGGGCACGTCGCGCTTGGTGGCGCGGAGGATCTCGACGATCGCCTGACGTCGCGGCAGCGTCAGGTGGCTGTAGCGGGGAAGCACGAGCTCGCCGGACAGGATCTGCCACAGCCGCTTGTAAGTCGCGTCCTTCACAGGCGCTTGGAGACCGTCGAAGGCGGCCGTGTAGATGATGTAGCTCAGGGGATGGCGCATCAGGCGCTCGCTCAGATCGAAGTCTCGCAGCGATCGTCCTTTCTCATCCCGTGGGCCGCGCGCCGTGAACTGTTCCGCGAATCCCGAGGAGCCGACGACCTTGCTCGGCAGTCGAGCTTCGTCGACGAACAGCATGTAGTCCACCATCTCGTTGACGGCGTCTTGCACGCGGGGTGTCAGCGAGGAGCCGGGCGAGGTGTGGTTGGCCAGCCGGGCTTCCCATCCCACCCGGGTAATCAGGTTGAGTAAGTGCGACTGATGCTCCAGCACGAGCAGCGCAACGACATCGCTTCGCGGTGACAGGTAGTCGCGTAGATCGATGCGGCCCGTCAACGAGTCGAACGCCGGCGCTGGCGGAGTGTGCTCGGGATCGGCGGCATCCGGTCGCAACATCGCACGATTGCCCATGTGGCGCTGCGGCACTTGCTTGCCGGTGACGTACCACCCACCCCATCGATTCATCACCGCATCGCGGTGGTCCACCACCCCGCCGTTGGCGTATTCCGCGTCCGACTTGCGTGGATAGGTCGTCAAGACGAATACACCGGGCACGGCCCGGGTATCCCATGAGAGGTGACAGGTGAGACATCGGTCGTTCCGCTCGAGCGTGGGCTGTCGCGCCGCCGCCTGCGGGATGGCGTAGAAGATGGCGCCTTGTCGCGGGTCTTGCGCGACGACCTCGAGGACGTCTCCACCGCGCACCCACCCCACCGAGACGTGATCGTTGAAGTAGATCGCGCGCGGGTTCTTTTCGTCGATCCGTGGCGCCTGAAAGCTGGTTTGCGAGAAGACCAGCACCTGCGATTCGACGGGCACGTCGAGCGCCTGGAGCACCGACCGCAGATAGCCGGTCGCGGAATCGTGGGCCAGCGTCGCCTTGCCCGAGGCCAGGTCGCGGTTCAGCTTGCTGACCGCTTCGTCTGCCGGCGTCTTGCTGTAGGCGATCGCGGGATGATCGCGCGAGGCTTGGAACGCGTCGGAACGCTGCGCGAGCGTCACGGCAGCCGCGACGCTCGCGATCCAGGAGGTCAGGGCCAGCAGCGCCCACACACGCATCGAACTAGTGGAGCGTACCCACAGAATTACTACCATCTACCGAGAGCTCGGGGAGCAGTTTGCCGGCCGTTCCGTAGGAACGGCCGGTTGTGATTTCGACGGCACATCCCACTAAGCTACCGCACCACCATCTCCGTGAACGGCCAGACGTAGGCCTGCAGCAGCACGAGCAGGCCGACGAGGCACGCCAGCACGACACTGTGCACGAACACGTAGCGCAGGATGTCGCCCTCGTGTCCGTACCATCGCGTGGCCGTGCTGGCAACGACGATGCTCTGGGCGTCGATCATCTTGCCCATCACGCCGCCGGAGCTGTTCGCGGCGGCCATGAGCGTGGGGCTCAGTTCCAGTTGCTCGGCCGTGATCCGTTGCAGGCTGCCGAACAGCACGTTGGACGAGGTGTCGGACCCGGTGAGCGCGACGCCCAGCCAGCCGAGCATGGTGCCGAAGAACGGGTAGAGCACGCCGGTCATGGCGAACGCGAGGCCGAGCGTGGCGTCCATGCCCGAGTAGCGTGTCGTGTAGCCCAGTGACAGCATCGCCGCAATCGTGAGCAACGAGAAGCGGACGAGCTTCAGCGTCTTCCAGTACTGCGACAGCATCTCGCGCGCCGAGTAGCCCATGGCGAAGCCGGCGATGATCGCCGCGACGAGGATGCCCGATCCGGTGGCGGAGACCCAATTGAAGTTGAAGATCGCCGCCTCTGGCGCCGGTGCGGCCACGACGGGCGGAACGCGACTGATCACGTTGTGCAGGCCCGGCCATGGGTACCGGATCGTCGTCGCGCCATCGAAGAACGCGCGGACCTGTGGAAGGCCCCAGATGAACACGAGCACGCTCAAGATCACCCAGGGCAGCCAGGCGCGTAAGGTGGCGCCGCTGGAGTGCCGGGGCTCGCCGCCCGCGGGCGAATCCGCCACGGTGACGCGCGCGCCGGCAGCGCGCTCCGATCGTTCCCGCGTGTCTTCCCAGATCTCGCGCGGTTTCCAGAAACGCAGCCAGAGTGTCAGCGCCGCCATCGAGATGACCGCGGAGACGACGTCCACGAGCCACGGACCGTGGAAGTTCGAGATCAGAAACTGGGGAATCGCGAAGAACAGGCCCGCCACGAGGATCGCCGGCCACACCGCGACCATGCCCTTGATGCCCGCGAACGCAGCAATCAACCAGAACGGCACGATGATCGAGAACACCGGCAACTGCCGGCCGACCATGGCGCTGAGATCCTGCAGATCCAGCCCGGTGACGCCGTTCAGCGCGATCAGCGGCGTGCCCAGCGCCCCGTACGCGACCGGCGCGGTGTTGGCGATGAGCGACAAGCCCGAGGCGGCGAGCGGCGAGAACCCGAGACCGATCAGCATCGCGCCGGTGACGGCCACGGGCGTGCCGAACCCCGACGCCCCCTCGAAGAACGCGCCGAACGAGAACGCGATGAGGAGGAGCTGCAGCCGCCGGTCCCGCGTGATCGTCGTGATGCTGTCTCGCATCACCACGAAGTAGCCGCGTTCGTTCGTGAGCTGATACAGGAAGATGACGTTCAGGATGATCCAGCCGATCGGCAGCAGCCCGTACGCGGCGCCGTAGGCGGCCATGCTGAAGACGATCGATGTCGGCGTGCCGAACACGACGATGGCAATCAGGATGGCGGAGGCCAATCCGAGGAGCGCCGCGGTGTGCGCTTTGACGTGGAGGAACGCGAGCGTGCCCAGCAGTACTACCACCGGGATCGCCGCGCAGAGCGTCGAGAGCGTTCGATTGTCGAGTGGATCGTAGACTTGGGCCCAATTCATCGCGCGGCACTTGTAACACGATGTTCTACACACTTCAACGCTCATCGGTTACGATTCTGCCTCGGGGTGCTTCCTGCGCGCAGTTGTGGGGCAAGAGCCACGAGATCGCCGACAGGCGAGTCTCCGCTGGGTCACGCGTCAGTGTGTGGCTGAGCGAAGAGCGCCTGAAGTCGGCCGTCCCGACCCCAGCAGCGCTCAGAGAGCTGCTGTCTCCCATCATCGATTTCGGCGAAGACACGACCCCGCGCGGCGCTGGAACGATACGGCGAAAGCCGGGCGCGTAGCTATTTCGGCTTGGGCAACTTGTAGGTGATGAGCTCACCCGCGAACCCTGGACCGGAGATCGACACCGTGATGTGCTGCTCACCGTTCAACAGGTAGGTGATCGGCGAGCCGGTTTGCGGCGCTGGCATCGACACGGCACCCACCTCTTCGCCCGTGGCCTTGTTGTACGCGCGCAGCATCGCCCCCCGGCCCTCTGGCAGGGTCACGAAGCCGCCCTCTCCGGCGATCAGCAAGGTCTTCGTGGTGAGCACACCGATGCGTCCCAGCCGACCCGTGCGCGGGATGTTCATCCCCTTGAGCAGCGGGTGGTTCTTGACGTTGTCGGGCGTGTCGCCGTGCGGGATCTGCCAGAGTCTGTCTCCCTTGTTCAGATCGAGCGCCGTGATGCTGCCGTAAGGGGGTTTGATCAACGGCAGCCCCTGCACGGTCAGGATGGGCGGGGCGTTGACCTCCGGCTTCGCAGGGTCCGGGGCGAAGCGCCGGACGTACGCCATGTCCGAGTTCTTCGGATCCGGCGGCAGGAGCCCGACGTGGCTGGCCGCGCCGTTGGAGAAGATGTAGAGGATGTTGGTCTCGGGATCCAGCGATCCGCCCTGCCAATTGGCGCCGCCCGTGCTGCTGGGCAGCATGATCAGCCCCAGCGGGCCTTCCCATTTGCTGATCGGCGGCGGCGTGAACAGCGGCCCGATGCGATACCGCTTGACGAGCTCTACCGCTTCGGCGCGCAGCTCCGGCGTGAAGTCGATGAGATCGTCGATCGTGACGCCCTGTCGCTCGAAGGGCGGCGGCTTGGTCACGAACGGCTGCGTGGGCGAATACCACTCGCGCGGCACGTCGCCTTTCTCGACTTTACGCTCCTCGATCGGCCACACCGGCCTGCCGGTCACGCGATCGAAGACGTAGACCCATCCTTGCTTGGTCGGCTGGGCGACGGCTTTGATCGGTTTACCGTCGACCACGAGGTCCGCCAGGATCGGCGCGCACGGGATGTCGTAGTCCCAGATGCCGTGGTGCACGAGTTGGTAGTGCCACTTCCGCTTACCGGTGTGCAGATCGACGGCCACGAGGCTTTCGGTGAACAGCGCGGCGCCGGGCCGGTGTCCGCCGTACCAGTCGCCGGTGGCCAGTTCCACCGGCAGGTAGGCGATGCCGAGCTCTTCGTCGATGGTCATCTGCGCCCACACGCCGGCGTTGCCCGTGTGGGCGATCGAATTCTCCAGCCAGGTGTCGTAGCCGAACTCGCCTGGCTCCGGAATGGTGTGAAAGATCCAGAGGCGCTTGCCGGTGCGCACGTCGAAGCCGCGCACGTAGCCCTTGGCGTTGGTCATGCTCTTCGGCGCGCTGCCTTCCGCATGCGCCGCGCCGATGATGATGGTGTTGCCGCTGACGATGGGGGCGGCATGCAGGCCGATGTCGGCCTTCACAGGATCCAATTCCTGGTCGATGTCGCGCTTCAAGTCGACGATGCCGTCGGTGCCGAACGACGGGATGCGCCGACCGGTCTTGGCGTCGAGGGCGATCATCTGATAGCCGGGCGTGACGTAGAGCACGCGCTCCTCGTCGGTGCCGTCGCTCCAGTACGCGAGTCCGCGGCCCGACAGCAACCGTGGCCCCGGCGCCGCGCGGCCCCTCGTCGAGCGCGTGGATCCACTTCAGCTCGCCGGTCGCGGCATCGATCGCGACCGCCGCGCGCCGCGAGCCCGCCGTGACGTAGAGCGTGCCCTTCACCATCAGCGGCGTCGACTGATACAGGAACTCCGGCCGCGGCCCGAAGTTGTCGGTCTTGAAGCGCCAGGCGATCTCGAGCGACGTGAAGTTGGCGGCGGTGATCTGGTCCAGTGGGGAGTAGCGGGTGCTGCGAAGGTCGCCGCCGTAGGTCGGCCACTCACCGTTGGCCGTGCCACCCGCCCGGTCGTTCTGACCGGCCAGCGGCATCGTCACCATCGTCAGGCACACGAAGAGCGCGCTGAGACGGGCGCTCCGAGGATGCGTCAGGCTCATGGGCGCAGCTTAATCGATAGAGCAATTCCGCGGCTAGAATGCGCCGCAGATTTCGCAAATGGCACGGATTGGGCGATTACGCAGATCGGCGCGCGGCGGTCAAGACGTAGAGGCGCGGCGGGCGCCTTCGTATCTGTGTAATCTGCGAATCTGCGGCTGTCTTACAAAGCGTGCCGCGCAAAGAGGAAGAAGTCCGAGGCGAGGGTGACGTCGAGGTTTGCGAGCGCGTCGACGCGTGCGGCGGCGCTGGCGCGTGCGCCTCGGTAGGTGCCGAGCAGGAGGTCGAGCAACGACTCACGCGGCAGTCGATGGTGTTCACGGGCCGTGGCTCGATCGGCGAGGGTGAAGAAGGGCTCGTGCTCCGCGATCAGCTGATCGGCTCGGTCGCGCTCGAGCCCCTCGCCCTGAACCCTCTCGCGCAGCTCGATGAGATCGTCCTGCGCCGGTGTCGCAACGAGGAGGGATCCGACTGAGGTCAGGACGCGGGCGCACTCGGCCGCGTTGCGTCTGGCGTGGAAGGAGAGCACCAGGTCCACGCTGGCATCGAGCAGCGGCAGGCGGCGGTCCGCGTTGGCCACCATCCACACCAGGGCGGGGAAGCGCCGCGCGGCATGATCGATCGCGGCGGTCGAGAGATCGATGCCGATACCGCTGATGGGCCGCGCGATGGCCAGCAAGCCGAGCGCATCGCCCGAGCCCGTGCCGAGATCGACCACCACTGCCGACGTGCCAGGGCTCAGCTCAGCCGCACGCGTCACGAACCGCTCGAGTATCTCTCGCCCGATACCTGTCGCCAGCAATCGCGCTCGCGCCTCGACGGCCGCCTTCGAGTCACCGGCATGCCGGGAGCGGCGATCCTGCGGCTGCAGCAGGTTGACGTAGCCGCTGCGCGCCACATCATAGGCATGTCCACGCGAACAGACCCACGCACGTTCATGACACGCCAGCGCCAGGCCGCAGCCCCGCACGCTGCACGCCAGCGGTACCTTCAAGCCCCAACCCTCAAGCCCCAAGCCTCAAGCCCCAAGCCTCAAGCCCCAAGCCTCAAGCCCCAAGCCCCAGTTCGAGAGTGTCATAATGCGCCCATGACGACCAAGGCTCTCGTCGGTGTGGCGATGGTGGTGGCGTCGGCGACGGTTGCCGCGCAGGGACTGCAGTATCCCCTGACGCGCACGGTCGATCACGTGGATACGTATCACGGCACCAAGGTGCAGGACCCGTATCGCTGGCTCGAAGACGACACATCCGCCGAGACCGCGCAGTGGGTCGAGGCGCAGAACAAGGTCACCTTCGCGTCTCTCGAGCAGATTCCGTTTCGCCAGCAGATGAAGGCGCGTCTGCAGAAGCTCTACGACTACGCGAAGTTCTCCGCGCCGTCGCGCAAGGGCGATTACTACTTCTATCTGAAGAACGACGGCCTCCAGAACCAGAGCGTGCTCTACATCCAGAAGGGCATCGATGGCACACCCGAGGTCCTGCTCGATCCGAACACCTGGTCTCCGGACGGCACCGTGCGGCTCGGCGCGTTCGAGCCGTCCAAGGACGCCACGTACGCCGTCTACGGCATCTCGCGCAGCGGCTCCGACTGGCAGGAGTACAACGTCCTCGATCTCACGACGCGCAAGCCGCTCGCCGACAAGATCGAGTGGGTCAAGGTGTCAGACGTCTCGTGGCGGGGTCACGGCTTCTACTACAGCCGCTATCCCACTCCCGAGAAGGGCAAAGAGCTCTCTTCGTCGAACGAGAACCACCGGGTCTATTACCACCGCCTCGGCACGCCGCAATCCGAGGACGAGCTGGTCTTCGAGGATCCGAAGAACCCGCAGCGCTTCCATCTGCTGAGGACCACCGAGGACGAGCGGTTCGCCATCCTCACTGTGTCCGATCGCGGCACTGGCAAGCAGGGCAACGCCGTGTTCGTCCGCGATCTCTCACGCCAGGGCTCCGCGTTCGTGCCGCTGATCCCAACGATTGGGGACGACTCGTTCGAAGTGATCGACAACGTCCGCGACGAGCTGCTGGTCTACACCGACAAGGACGCGCCCAACGGCAAGGTTGTGCGCATCGATCCGACGAAGCCCGTCGAGGCGTCGTGGCGGACGATCCTGGCGGAGAAGCCCGAGCCGCTCGAGAGCGTGTCGGCCGGCGGTGGCAAGCTGTTCGCGAAGTACATGAAGGACGTCACCTCGCGCGCGTACGTGTACAACCTGGAGGGCGCGCTCGAGAACGAGGTGGAGATGCCGGGCCTCGGCAGCGCCGGCGGATTCGGCGGCAACCTCGACGACACCTTCGTCTTCTACACTTACACCTCGTTCACCTACCCGACGTCGATCTATCGCTACGACATCGCCTCACGCAAGAGCACGGTGTTCCGTGCGCCTGAGATTCCTGGGCTCGATACCACGCTGTACGAGACGAAGCAGGTGTTCGTCACGAGCAAGGATGGCGCGCGCGTCCCGATGTTCCTGGTCCACAAGAAGGGCCTGACCCTCGACGGCAACAACCCGACGCTCATGTACGGCTATGGCGGGTTCAACATCGCGACGACGCCCGGGTTCAACTCGCTGCGGATTGCACTACTGGAGCAGGGCTTCGTGTACGCCAGCGTCAACATGCGGGGCGGCAGTGAGTACGGCGAGTCGTGGCACGACGCGGGCACCAAGACGAAGAAGCAGAACGTCTTCGACGATTTCATCGCCGCCGCGGAGTGGCTGATCGTCAACCGGTACACGTCACCGGCCCGTCTCGCGGCCCAAGGTGGATCCAACGGCGGCCTGCTGGTTGGCGCTGTGATCAATCAGCGCCCGGACCTGTTCCGTGTCGCCATCCCGCAGGTCGGCGTCATGGACATGCTGCGGTTCCACAAGTTCACGATCGGCTGGAACTGGATTGCCGACTACGGATCCAGCGACAACGCCGAGGAGTTCAAGGCACTCTACGCCTACTCACCGCTGCACAACATCAAGCAGGGCGTCAAGTACCCGGCCACGCTGATCACCACCGCCGACCACGACGATCGCGTCGTCCCGGCCCACTCGTTCAAGTACGCCGCGACGCTGCAGCAGAAGGCGAGCCGCGAGAACCCCGTGCTGATTCGCATCGAGACCAAGTCGGGCCATGGCGCCAGCAACGTCACGAAGCAGATCGAAGCGACCGCGGATATCTACGCGTTCGTCATGCACAACATGGGGCTCCAGCCGAAGCCGATGACGCACTGAGATCCCTACAACGGCTCGGATCGGGCGACGCGCGTCGTCATCCGCGCGACGACGTCGATGACCTCGCGGGCGTTGACCGGCTTCGTGAGGTGCCAGTCGAACCCGGCCGTGATGGCCCGCTCGCGGTCCCCCGGTCCAGCGTGCGCGGTGATCGCGACGGTCGCCAGCGGTGCGCGCTGGCTCCCGCCCTCTCGCGCGCGCACGGCGCGAATCAGCCGATAGCCATCGATATCCGGCATGCCGATGTCGGCGAGCAAGATGTCGAACGACTCGTTGCTCAGCGCCCGCAGCGCGTGAGCGGCGGAGGAGACGGCGGTCACGGCGGCCCCGCACTGCACCAGGGCGTAGGCCAGGAGATCGGCCGCATCGCGGTCGTCGTCGACCACGAGCGCCCGTACGTTGGATAGCTGCGAGTTGGGGAGCGGCGGCTCTTCGCCCGACGGCTCCAACGGCCGCAGCACCTCGCGCCGGAGCGGGAGCCGCACGGTGAACGTCGACCCCCGGCCCGTGCCTTCGCTGGCGGCGGTCACGCTGCCATGGTGCGCTTCGATCAGATGCTTCACGATGCCAAGGCCGAGGCCCAAGCCTCCGTGCTGCCGCGTCGCCGACGCGTCGGCCTGTCGGAATCGGTCGAACACATAGGGCAGGAATTCCGGCGTGATGCCTTGCCCGGTATCCCGAATCGTGATCTGCGCCTCGTCGCCAACTCGCGTCAACGTGACGTCCACGGTCCCATTCGCGGACGTGAACTTGATGGCGTTGGAGAGCAGGTTCCACACGATTTGCTGGAGGCGCGGCGGATCCCCTGTCACGACATGGCTGTCGGTATCGACGCTGGCCTTGAGGGAGAGTCCCTTCGCCGCAATCTCCGCGCGCAGGTCTTCGATGGCCGCGCCGATGACCGTGGCGAGATCGACGCGCTCGCGGCGCAGCGACAGTTTGCCGGCCACGATGCGCGAGACGTCCAGCAGATCTTCGATGAGCTGCGCCTGCACGCGAGCGTTGCGCTGGATCGAACGCAGCGCACGCTGCTGCGACGGCCCCTCCATGTTGGTGCTGGTCAGCATGTCGGCCCAGCCCATGATCGCGTTCAGCGGCGTGCGGAGCTCGTGCGACAGGACGGCCAGGAACTCGTCCTTCATCCGGTTGGCTTCGTGGGCCTCTTCGTAGTGCCGGGCGTTCTCGAGCGCGACGCCTGCCCACCCGGCGATGCCCTCGGCGAGTCGCTGGTGCCGTTCGGTGAAGACGCCAGAATTGGGATGACCGAAGAACAAGCCGCCGAGCACACGGCCCGACGCCGCGACGACCGGGACGGCCATGTAACTGCGAATCACCGGCTCGGTCTCGCCGACATCCCCCACGAGGAGGCTCGGGGCCATGCGCGCGTCCATGGTGATGTCGTCTAGCCGTACCGCGACCTCGGTGTGGAGCGTCGGACTGAACAGGGCCGTCGCCACCGGCAGCGACAAGCGGGCGAAGGCGTCTTGCGAGGGACCTGCGATCGCATGCCGCACGTGGTCGTCGCCGGACTCACGCGTCGCCCGATAGAACATGACGCCGAACGCGGCGCGCGTCAGCTCCGTGGTGGCGTTGATGACGGTCTGCACGACGCTATCGCGATCGAGCGACGAGGCGACGCTCGATCCCACGCGGTTGAGCGTTTCGACGATCCGATTCTCTTCCTCCAACCGCGCCGCGCCACGCTTCTGTTCGGTGATGTCGCGCCCGATCTTCGAGGCGCCGACGATGGTGCCCTCGGCGGCGCGTATTGGGGAGATCGTGACCGACACGTCCAGCAGTTGTCCGTCCTTGCGCCGGCGGACGGTTTCCAGATGCTCGACCCGCTCACCGCGCCTGATGCGCTGCAGCAGCTCAGTCTCTTCGTCGATGCGGTCCGGTGGGATGATCAGCAGGATGGAGCGACCGACGGCTTCAGCCGAGGAGAAGCCGAAGATACGCTCGGCCGCCGCGTTCCACGAGGTGATGATGCCGTTGAGGTCCTTGCTGACGATGGCATCGTCGGACGCTGCCACGATCGCCGCCAGAAGGGCTGAGGTCTCCATCGGCGTCAACGGCTCAGGCTGCACGTCGGAGCGCACCTAACGTGCCGCCGCCCGAAACCAGCGCGCGAGGGGTCAGTGTTCCCCTTGCGGTCGCCAATCAGTGCAATCGGATGGAACGGCATCGCCATTTGGGGGCGTTTCTGACTCAATGGCCTCTTCGAATCGCTAGACTCGCCACTTTCGTGCCAGCCTGCGACACGAGCTCCGCCGACCTGGGCCCGGTTGCTTAAGCTCGACTGTGATCGGTGCCCCACCGGCGGGCGCCAAGATCCACGCTAGCGCTACCGCGTCTGCACCTTCGAAGGCTTGTCGGCCAACGCGTCCAGCTTTCCCGCGATGCCGTAGATATCGATCCGCGTGCCCAGGTCGTCGATCTGGTCGCGCGACACGCTCGTTTCGATTCGCAACTGCTTGCCGATGTCGTGCAACAAGAGCAGCACGGCCGTCATCTCCCGCTCGGCGAGGAGATCCACTTGCAGGTCGAGATGGGCCCGCTTGTCGGACTGCGTCGACAAGCGGTTCTGGCTGGCCAGCACGAACAGGCTCAGGAAGATCGCCTCCAGCGAGACCACCATCGTGAGGAGGGAGAACGGAAACGGGTCGAACGCCTTCACGCCCGGCACCAATCCGAGGTTGACGACGATCCAGAGTGTGAACCACAACAGGTGGCCGATCACGACAGGCCCAGTCGCCGCGGCTCGCGTGATCCAGTCGGCAAAGCGTTCCGCGTACGAGCGGTCTCTGAGCGCGGCCTTCTCCCATTGCTTGACCGCGCGGATGTTCTGATCGACCGCTCGCGTGCTCGTGTGCAGTCTGCGGGTAGCCATCACGGCCTCCATCACTGCCTTCGCTGCAAGCGAAAGGCCGTGCTGACTCCGCGGTTGATCCGTTTTTGGTCACCGGAGCGTTCCGTTTCACACCATCGGGTCATGCGATGCCACCTTCATCACCGCTGCCGGCGGCACTGCCCGGTCGCTTTATCGGGTTTACCGCCGAGTTGTCGTCAAATAGCGAGCCGCTCGTTGTTGGCACGCCGCGTGCTAGAGCTGGCTCTGCCCTCGCAGTTCCGGGGCGCCTAACGGAGTTGGACATGTCACCACTCACGCCCTTGTCGGCATCCCCCGCCGTCTCCCCCGAGGACCACGGTGGATGGGTGGCACAGACGCTACATCGCATCCAGTCCGAGTACCGGGAGATGCCCGGTCTGTGCCTGACACCGATGCAAGCCGCTCGGCTCCTCGGCCTCCAGCCTCACGAGTGCAGCGCACTGCTGAGCGGCCTGGTCGACGGCGGGTTCCTGCGCCGAACCTCGGCAGGCTACGTGCGAGCGTAGATCCGAGCGTAGATCGCTGTGCACGAGCCTCCATGCTTGGGCTGCCGGGCGTGGGTGGCCATGTGCTTGCACCCTCCGGTGTGAACCACAACGGAGGAGTGGATGATGAACAAACACAACATTGTGGTTGCGAGCGCCCTGGCGATGGGGCTGAGTCTCGTCGTGCCTTCGGACCTGCGCGCACAAGACCCGGCAGGTCGACCGGCGCCGGTGCCGTCACCGCGAGCGGGCCTGCCCAGCGAGATGCCCGATCGCAGCATGATGGCGATGGACGAGGCGTTTGCCCGCAAGGCCGCCGCCGGTGGGCAGGCGGAGATCGAGCTCGCCATCGTCGCGCAGCAGCAAGCGGCGAACGAGCACGTCAAGCACCTCGCGCAGCGCATCGAGACCGATCACAAGAAGGCCAACGACGAGTTGATGGCCATCGCAAGCAGGAAGAACTTCAACATCGATCCGAAGCCGACCGCGGATCACATCAAAGTCAAGCAACGGCTCGAGAAACTGAGCGGCGCCGAGTTCGATCGCGCGTATGTCCAAGCGATGATCAAGGACCATCAGAAGGACATCAGGGAGTTCGAGCAGGTGGCCACCAACGGCGGCGATCCGGTGTTGAAGGCGTTTGCCGCGAAGACGCTCCCCAACCTCAAGGAACACCTCAAGTTGGCTCAGGACGCGCAGCGCGGCTTGACGAGCACGCACTAAGAGGCTTGGGGCTTGGGGCTTGAGGCTTGGGTCCGAGGCCTGTGGCTTTGAGCGACTTCAACTACGACAGTCTTGATGAGCGTGGGCATCGGCCTTGGCCGGTGCCCACGCGTGCCTGGCTCATGACCCAAACCTGGCACGATCTGCTCTTCGCGCATTGGCGGGTGCCGGCCGCTCAACTCGCGTCGAGAATCCCCGCGGGATTGGAGCTCGACCTGTTCGACGGCGATGCCTGGCTCGCCATCGTGCCGTTCTGCATGAGCAACGTCGCCCCGTGCGGGTTGCCTGCACTGCCAGGACTGTCGGCGTTTCCGGAGCTCAACGTGCGGACGTACGTGCGCGTGGATGACAGGCCCGGTGTGTACTTCTTCAGCCTCGACGCGGCGAACGCGATGGCCGTGGCCACCGCCAGAACGCTCTTCCACTTGCCGTACTACTGGGCAGCCATGAGCGTCGACGTACAGGAAGGCAGCGTTCGGTATCAGAGTCGGCGGCGGTGGGAACAGCGTGGCCTGGGCAGGCTGACGGGCGTCTATGGCCCTCGCGGTGAGGTCTTCAGCGCGAAACCCGGCACGCTCGATCACTTTCTCACCGAGCGTTACTGTCTGTACACCGTCTCACGCCGATCGATCCTCACCGTCGAGATCCATCATGCGCCGTGGCGCCTGCAGGCGGCGGAAGTCGCATTCGAGGTGAACACGATCGCCCACGCCTCCGGGATTGCGTTCCAGGGACCGCCACACACGCTGCACTTCGCCAAGCGACAAGACGTGGTTGCATGGGCACCGCGGGCCGTCGCTCTTCGTCCTTCCAACTAGCTGCGATCGCGAGGCTGGTCTTCCGCGACGTCCGGCGTGCGTCGGCGTGCTGCCTTCCTGGTCACGATGCGGCGTTCGGCTTCCAGCCAGTGGTCGATGTCGAAGCCATGCTGGGATCCGTTGGCGAGATAGATCGCGTACGCCTCCTCGGCGATCTCGTCCAGCGTCGGCTTGTCGTCTGTGTCCGCCACCTCGATCCTCTCTTCCGGCACACTCGCCTGGGTGGCGGTGTTGGGTAGTCGATCGTTGACGCTTTCCTGACGATCCAGTGTGACTCGCGATGTTTTCGCCATGGCGCCTGGCTCCTCCGTAGTACCCACCTCGAGAGAGGCCGGGGGTTGGGCCCGCGACTGGAGGATGCAATCGTCGCGCCGCGGCCCACGTCCGGCTCGACTGTGAGTGATTGACCCGTACCGCTGCACGCACGATGATGCTTCGTGATGCCGACGCTCCGCCTTCCGCACAGACCACGCCTGGCCGCGCTCGCGTGGGTGATGGCCCGTGACGCGAATTGGACCATCGGGGGCGGCACGGCGACCATCGAGCTGCTCCGCCGTGCGTTCACCAGTCGAGGCTGGATGACCGACGCCGATCATCAGCAAGTGTTTGCGGCGTCGCGGGTCACCCCAGGCACGAACCTGTTGGCGTATTGCACCGCTGCGGGGTGGAAGGCGCGTGGCCCGGGCGGTGCCCTCGTCGCATTGCTCGCGGCGTCGATACCGTGCACGCTCGTTGCGGCGCTGGCGATGATGGTGTACGACCGGCTCGAAACGTCGCCGGCCTTTGCCGTGGTCGTGACCGTCGGGATGACGGTGGCCCTTGTCCTCCTCGCGGTGGGCGCCTGGCACCTCGCTCGTCCGCATCTGACGCGTGCCAACGCCACCCGTGCCGCCGTCATCGTCGCGTTCGCATTGGCGCTTGCCGCCCTTCGCATTTCGCCCATTTGGATTCTGCTGGCGTCGGCAGCGCTCGGGGCGCTTTGGCCTGCGACCACGGAGATGGCCTTGGATACCTCCGCGTGAGCACGCTGACGCTGTATCTCATCTTGCTGAAAGGGATGGCGGCATCGTTCAGCGGGTTCGGTTCGCTTCCACAAGTCCGCCAAGATCTGGTGGTGACGCACCACGTCATCAGCGACGACGCCCTCAGTCGCGCAGTGCTCGTGGGCCGCACGACACCTGGCCCGATTGGCGTGTATGTCGTGAGCGTCGGCTATGAGGTGGCTGGCTGGCGTGGCGTGCTGGCCGGATGGCTGGCGCTGATTACCCCGGCATTGCTGGTGGTGCCGATCTATGTCGTGGCCGTGCGCGCGGCCAGTCATCCCCGCGCGCGCAGCGCGATCGCCGCCATCGTCCTTGCGAGCGCGGTGCTGATTGTCGTCGCGGGAGTGCCGCTGGCTTCGGAGGTGCTGACACGCTGGATCGCCCTCGTCAATCGTTGAGCTTCAGCCTCATCCTTTACCGAAACATCACCACCCTGTTACTTGACGCTTATGCATCGCGACGCGATTTCGGCTACCTTGTTGCGCGGCACAACGCACACAACCTCATGGTTGGAGTGAGAAGGAGAACATCGATGAAGGCGTTAGGAACATTGATCGCGCTGCTCGTGGCAGCCACCCCTGCTGTTGCGGATCCCATCATCCGCCAAGCCACCGGCGCCAACGCCGCGGCCATTCAAGGAGCGGTCGACACCTTCAAGGCCGACCTTGGCGGCGTCAACAACCTCAACACTGCCGGCAGCCAGGCCGGAGGGCGACGTGAAATCAACTGGGACGGTGGTGGCGACGCGGCGAACGCCCAGATCTTCACGAACCCGCAGACCAATTTCTCTAATCGCGGCGCGGTCTTCACGACGCCCGGCACGAGCATGGAGCAGAGCGGACAGCCGAGTCCACGGTTTGGTGAAATCAACGCGAACTACCCGACCTACTTCGGAACGTTCAGCAGCCCGCGTCTGTTCTCTCCCCTGAACAGCAACGTCGTCGACGTGCATTTCTTCGTTCCGGGCACGACCGACGTTCCGGCAGCTTCGACGGGGTTCGGTGCGGTCTTCACCGACGTCGACAGCAGCACGAGCACGAAGATGGAGTTCTTCGCACCTGATGACACGAAGCTGGGCGAGTGGTTCGTGCCAGCGACGGCGGGCAACGCATCCCTCTCGTTCGTGGGCGTGTCCTTCAACCGAGGTGAGCTCGTCGGCTGGGTCCGCATCACGAGCGGCAATGCCGCCCTCGGTCCCGACGAAACCGGCACGCTCGATCTCGTCGTGATGGACGATTTCATCTACGGTGAGCCCGTGTCGACGACGACGCTGACGATCGCGCCGGCGACCGGCCGCTTGTTCCAGACGCAACAGATCGATCTGACGGTGGGCGCCAACGGACCCGCCGGCACGACCTTCACCGGCGGCAAGGTGCTGTTCAACAACGCGGACGTCACGGGCCCGTTCGTCGCGTGCGTCGAATTCGGCACGCTGACCGGCGGAGGTCTCACGCTGCGATGCCCGCTGCCGCGCGGCATCCTGCCCGTCGGTGACACGGTCTTCCAGGTGGAGCTCAATCTAAGCAACGGCACGCGCGTGCGCAATGCCGTCCGCTGGACGATTGTCGCGAACACCGAACAGCAATAGAAGGGTTCTAGGTTCCAAGGTTCTTGGGTTCTCGGTTCGGGTTCTTGGTTCTCGGTTCTAGGGTTCTCAGGTTCAGGTTCTCAGGTTCAGGTTCGGCGGCGTCGGAACCTGAGAACCTGAGCCGAGAACCCAGAGAACTTGCAGAACCATAGAACCCGAACCGAGAATCGAGAACCGAGGACCAAGAACCTCGTTCTGGTTCCGGTTCTGGTTTTCCGTTCTCCGTTCCCGCGTTCGCATTCCGAACGCGATTCCGCTCGCGATCTGCCCGCCCATTAATTCCTTCTCGTCCGGCATTCCGCCCGCTTATGATCACCAACCGGGTCGGAACTTTGCGCTCGATCATTGTTGTCTCTGGATGTCTCTCCCAGGAGTGAACCGATGAAGCGGATCGCGTTTCGTATCGTACCGGCCGTGGCGTTGCTCGCCGCGGGACTGGCGTGGGTGACGCCCCACTTGTCCGGTCAGGCCGGCCCGATGCCGAGCACCAAGAACGGCGAATGGCCGATGTACACCGCGGACCTGCGGGGCAGCAAGTACTCGCCGCTCGATCAGATCAACGCGAGCAATTTCAGCAAGCTCCAAATCGCGTGGCGCCTCAAGACCGACAACTTCGGGCCGCGCCCGGAGGGCAAGCTCGAAGGCACGCCGGTCGTGGTCAAGGGCATGCTGTACACGACGGCGGGCACGCGTCGCGCCGTGATCGCGCTGGACGCCAAGACCGGCGAGCAGAAGTGGATGTACAGCATGGACGAGGGCGAGCGCGCCACGCGATGGGCGCCGCGCCAGCTCTCGGGCCGCGGGCTCTCGTACTGGACCGACGGCAAGGGCGACGATCGCGTCATCTACGTGACCACGGGCTACCGCATGGTGTCGTTGAACGCCAAGACCGGCCAACCGATTCCCTCGTTCGGGAAGGACGGCGTCATCGACCTCAAGGTCGGCGTGATCATCGGCAAGGACAAGCAGCTCGATCTCGAGAAGGGTGAGATCGGCCTGCACTCGACGCCAACCGTGGTCGGCAACACCATCATCGTCGGCTCGTCGATGTTCGAGGGCCTCGGCTACCTGTACAGCACCAATGCCAAAGGCCTCGTCCGCGCGTTCGACGCGCGCACCGGCAAGCAGCTGTGGCGGTTCGACACCATGCCGGGACCGGGCGAGCCGGGGCACGAGACCTGGGAGGATGGGTCCTGGGAATGGACCGGCAACACCGGCGTGTGGACGCAGATCACGGTGGACGAAGAGGCGGGCATCGTCTACCTGCCGGTCGAGACGCCGACCATCGACGAGTACGGCGGCAACCGGCCTGGTGACAATCTCTACTCCGAGAGCCTCGTCGCGGTCGACCTCAAGACCGGCAAGAAGAAGTGGCACTTCCAGTTCGTCCATCACGCGCTTTGGGATCACGACATGTCGTCGGCGCCGCTGCTGATGGACGTGACCGTCGAAGGCAAGCCGCGCAAGATCGTCGCGGTGCCGTCGAAGCAAGGCTGGCTCTATTGCTTCGATCGCATCACCGGTCAGCCGATCTGGCCGATCAACGAGACGCCGGTGCCGCAGACCGACATGCCGTTCGAGAAGACGGCGAAGACGCAGCCGATTCCGTCGAAGCCGCCGGCGTACTCGTTGACGCACCTCACCGAGAACGACCTGATCGACTTCACGCCGGAGCTCCGCGCGCAGGCGCTCAAGAACCTGAAGCAGTTCCGCTGGGAGCAGACCCCGTACGTGCCACCGGTCGGGCCGAACTCGAAGTTGCTGGGCACGATCAACGTCGGCAACACGCAGGGCGGCATCAACTGGCCCGGTGCCGGATTCGATCCGGAGACGGGCATCTTCTACGGGCAGGCGCTGAACACGAACGTTACCGTCGCCAAGTACGACGAGGAAGAGTTCCATCGCGTCAGTCCGGAATATCAGTCGAAGAACCGGAAGCCGAGGTGGGAAGCCGAACCCGACTACGGCCAGCCCAAGCCTGGCGCGAGCGGCCCGCCGCAGATGCAGTTCCCGGGCGGCCCGGGACGCCGGGCGCTGAACGAGGGCCTCGACGGCTTGCCGATCATCAAGCCGCCATACGGCGTGCTGGCGGCGATCGATCTGAAAGACGGGTCGATGAAGTTCAAGGTGCCGCACGGCGACACACCGGACGTGGTCCGCAATCACCCGGCGCTCAAGGGCAAGAACATCCCGAAGACCGGACAGGGACGTTTCAACGTCGGCGTGATGATCACGAAGACCCTGGTCGTGGCCGGCGATCCCGAGTTCACCAATATGGCGCCGCGCGGCCGCGGCGCCATGGTGCGCGCGTACAACAAGGAGACGGGCGAACAGGTCGGCGAGGTGTTCGTGCCCGCGCCCGTGACGGGTCATCCGATGACCTACTCAGTGGATGGTCGTCAGTTCATCGTCGTCGGCGTCAGCGGCGGCAACTACTCGGGCGAGTACATCGCGTTCGCGCTGCCGCAAACCGAGACGACGACGCAGGCCGGCCGGCAGTAGCGGCCATCGTTTGGGGCGCGCGAACATCGTTTGGCGGGGTACGCGAACATCGTTTGGCGTGCGTAG
>DAINCF010000028.1:0-24963 GCA_036732565.1 Vicinamibacterales bacterium | reverse complement strand
ACGGCGCCCCCGCGGTGCCGATGAAGATCAGCGGCGCCGTCAGCGGGCCGCGCGGCAGCGCCGAGGGAGGCAGCGGCATCGCCGACTCGAGGACCACGTCCGGCGTGCCGGCGCCGAAAGCGGGGTCGCCCAGCACGCGCAGTTCCCAGGACAGCGGAAGCCAGAACGATGCCTTCGAATCCTGCGCGACCGGCTGGACGTGAACGTCGGCGACGCCCGCCGCGCGTAACCGATCCGCCGCCCAACGAGCGGCGCGCGCGCCTGACGGCAGCCCGGCGATACGGCCCCAGAGCTGCCCGCTGCCCACCTCGCGCGCGCGGCGACTCTCTGTCGAGATGCCAACGATGGCTTCGACGTCGGTGCGGATGGCGGTGGCATCGAACTCGCCGAGCGGAACTTCACCTGCCGGCAGGGTGACGGGCCGGGGGCCGCGTTCGCCAACGAGCACGGCCGGCACCTCGCCCAATCGTGGCGGCACCGGTACGGCAAACCACGGCCGATCGCCCGACGCCTCTTGGGCGGCAACGGTCGCCGCGCCCAGGAGCCAGACTGCCGCGACGGCTACGGCTCGGCCCGCTGGTCGGTCGTGGGTGACCTTCATCATCGCGACGGTCAGCATCGCACGTCCCGGTGCTGCAGCCAGGGGTCAGGCGTCGAAAATCGACAGACGGATCCCGTCTGAACGCTCGTTTGTCGATTTTCGACGCCTGACCCTGGCTGCAAGGGCGACTGTAACAGAGCGACCTTGTCAAAGGCCCACGGGCTGTGCGAGCATTGTGTTCGCATACCGAACAGTCGTCGCTCGATATCCGAACGATCGTTCGCACATCGCGCGCGAGAATCGCGAGAGAGTAACACCGCGCAAGGACTGTGGATGTCAACTCCGACCGCCCCTCTTCACATCGCGCCGCCATCCGACGAGCCGGCGGCCGAGCTCGACGGTCGTCGTGAATTCGTCCAAGGGCTCCAGCGTGGCTTTGCCGTGATCAAGGCGTTCTCGTCCGACGCGCGGCAGTTGACGGTGGCCGAAGTCGCGGCGCGCACGCAGTTGACGCGCGCGGTGGCACGGCGGTATCTGCTCACCCTGCAGGAGATGGGCTACGTCGTCCAGCACGGGAGCAAGTTCGCGCTGACGCCGCGCATCCTCGATCTCGGGTTCACCTACCTCTCCACCATCGACGTGCCGAACGCGGCGCTGCCGATCATGCACGAGCTCGCCGAGACGCTGCGCGAGTCGTGCTCGGTCGCGGTGCTGGATGGGACCGACTGCGTCTACGTCGCCCGCGTCGCCGCGAAGCGGATCATGAGCATCAACCTCGTCGTGGGCTCGCGCCTGCCCGCGCACGCCACGTCGATGGGCAAAGTGCTCCTCGCGCATCTGTCGCCGGCGATGCTGGAAGAGTACTTCGCGGCCGCGCCGCTGCAGCCGCTGACCAGCCGGACGATTTGCGACGAGGAGACGCTGCGCAAAGCGCTGCAGCAGGTCCGTGAGCGCGGCTGGGCGTTCGCGGACCAAGAGTCGGAAGACGGCGTGCGCACGGTCGCCGTGCCGCTCTACGACGTCAGCATGCAGGTGCAGGCGGCCATGAACGTGTCGGGGCACGCGTCGCGCGTCTCCATGAAGGAGCTGCGCACGCGCTATCTGCCGATCCTCACCGAAGCCGCGACCAGAATCTCCCGCGCCCTCGGCGCCAAACTCTGACGCACCCCGTTTGGCGCGCGGTTTCGGCGCCCGTCACGGTATTGAACGTCGCGCTGGACGAGTGCCGTACGTAGCGCAGGCCTTTAGGCCTGCCAACCGCCAATCGCGCTGTGTACTTAGCAGGCCTGACGGCCTGCGCTACGACGATTTCGCAACGCGTGCTAACGGCCTGCGGCGCGGGTCCAGGCCAGGAGGGTGGCCGCGCGCTCCAGCGGCTCGCGCGCTTCGACGAGGGTGTCGACGGGCCAGGGCAACGACCAGCCCCAATTCGAGTCGCCGACCGTCGCTGGCGTGTTGATGCGATCGGTCCAGCCGAAGATGTCCTGCAGCGGAAACTCGATCAGTCGCGAGCCGCTGGCCAGCGCCGCTTGCACGAGGGCGTCGCGCACGAGGGGAGTGAAGCCGACCGTCGAGAGGTCGGTCGATGGCCCGCCGAGTGAGGCCAGCGCTCGTGCCACCGATGGCAGCGCGAGCACGGCCGCGCGATCCGGTTCGGGCAGCTCTTCCCACCACACCGCCAACGGCTCGGTATCGTGCGTGCCCGTGGTTGCCACCGACGTCTCGGAGTACTCGGCGGGGTCGATGAACGGATGCCCTGCTTCCTTCCAGCGCCGCTCCCATCGGATCACCCGAAAGCCGGGAATGCCGAGCTGGGCGATCGACTCGCGCACGAAGTCTGGCACCGTTCCGAGATCCTCGGCGACGAGATCGGCGCCCGAGTCACGAAACAGCGTGACGAGCATTTCTCCGAGACGCAGTTGCGTCTCCTCCTCCGCCGGCGTGAAGAACGCCGCGACAGTCTGATCGAGCGGACGCACGTAGATGCGGTACAACCCGACGAGGTGATCGAGACGAAAGCCGTCGTAGAGCGCCGCCGCCCGGCGTGCCCGGTGGCGCATCCACTCGAAGCCGTTGTGCTGCATCACCTCCCAGCGCCACGGCGGGAGCCCCCAGTCCTGGCCCGTCTCGCTGAACGCATCCGGCGGCACGCCAACCGTCCCGTCGACGCGAAACTCGTCCTGCCGCGCCCAGACATCCGGGCTGTTGCCGGAGATCATGAACGGCAGATCGCCGAACACCTTGACCGGCCAGGCGAGTCTGCGCGCCTCGCTCCACTGCTCGGCCGCGACCCACTGGACGTATGCCCAGTAAGCCATCTCTTCCTGCAGCGCCATCCGTGCCGCCGCCAACGCGGCGTCCTCGCGATGGGCCAGCGCCGGCGGCCATTCCCACCAGGCCCGCCGCTCATGTTGCGCGTGCAGCGCCCGGAAGAATGTGTACGGCTCGAGCCACCACGACTCCTCCTTCACGAACGCCTGCCACCGAGCCGCGCGTGGAGAGCCGCGCGAGATCTCGAGTCGCACGAAACGATCCCAGGCGCGACGCAGCCAGCGATCCTTGAACGCGCGCACGCGGCCGTACGGTAGGGTCGCGTCGGCGCGGATGCCCGCGAGCTCTTCTCGATCGCGGTCCTCGAACGCGAGATCGCCGCCGAGCGCAGCAAAGTCCACCACGTCGTGTACCGCGATGAAGATCGGATCCAAGGCCATCGCGGTCATGGCGGAGTACGGTGAGCGCTCGTCCACCGGCATCTCGTTGATCGGCAGCAGTTGCACGAACGACTGCCCGGCGAGGCTCAGCCATCGGGCGAACATCGGCAGATCGGAGAACTCGCCGATGCCCCAGCTCCGCGTGGACTTCAGCGAGAACAGTGGCACCAGCACGCCGCTGGAGCGTCCCAAGCTCACGAAACCAGCTCCGGGGACGCGGCCCTCGACAACAGGCGCTCGACGCCCGCATCGAACGCGCGCGGCTCGACCAGGAGGCTGACGATGATGAAGGCTTCGTGGGGGAAGTCGAAGAAGTACCCGGGATGAGCGAGGACGTGGTCCCGCTCCAGCAGATCGAGGACCAGGGCTTCTTCGGTCCGGAACGAGGGCACCTGGACGACAGCCGACCAGCCAGCTTCGACGGCGAGGACGGTGAGCGCCGGGAAGACGCTTGCGTTCGCGCGCAAGCGGTCGAGGTTCCGCGTGATGCGCGCGCGGATGTTCGCGCGCACCGTCGCTCCCTGCTCGATCAGCGCCGGCGCGGCCACTTGTACCGGCGTCGACACGGAGAGATAGGTGTCGGCGATCACTTCGAAAGACCTGAGCGCGGAGGCCACCTTCGACGCCGGTCCGCCGACGGCCATCCACCCGAGCTTCACCTGCGGCAAGCCCGCGGACTTCGACAACCCACCCAAGGCGAACGTCAGCGCGTTCCGCTGATCCAACACCGATGCTTTGTGCGGCGCATCATCCAGCGGGTAGTCGGCAAACACCTCATCGCCGATCAGCGCCAGGTCGCGCTCGCCGCACACCCTCGACAGGTCGGCAAGGTCGTCGCGGTGCAGCCACGATCCGGTCGGGTTGTTCGGCGACACGACGAGCACGGCGCGCACGCGGGGGCCACAGGCCTCGTGGAGCGACGCCAGGTCGATGCGCCACGAGCCATGCCACTCCAACCCATACGGCACCGCCGTCACGGATTCGAGGCGAGCCAGATGCTCGAAGAGCGGATAGCTCGGCCGCGGCACGAGGACGGCGTCGCCAGGGTCGCAGAGCAGCTTGAAGAGCAAGCTGTAAGCCTCACTGGTGCTGGCGGTCAACGCGATGTGCGCGGGATCGACGGTCAGCCCGCGGCGAGCGAAGTCCGCGGCGACCGCGGCGCGAGCGCCCGGCAGTCCGAGCGGGTCGGGCTCATACGACAGCGCACGCGGGTCGCTCAACGCCGCGAGCACGCCCGGCGGATACGCAATCCCGGCCCGGGTGGGATTGGACTCGGTGAGATCGAGCACCTCGATGCCGCGCGCGCGTACCGCCGCTAATGTCCGCGTCACCGCATTCGGGGTCAGGTCGGTTGGCAGACGCGACGAGAGCATCAGTACTCATTACCTTATTTCGAAGCGTTCGATCACGTCACCCTCGATGATCCGATCGACGACGTCCATGCCGTCGACGACCTCGCCAAGGACCGTGTAGGTATGGTCGAGGCGGGGTGAATCGATCAGGTTGACGAAGATCTGTGCGTCGCCGGTGTCTCGCCCTCGTGTCGAGATGCCGACGGTTCCACGGCGATGCGAGGGCATCCCGACCTCATCCCGCATGTAGGGACCGTCGCCCATGTACTCGTTGGCGCCTGGACTGCCGCCTTGAACGACGAAGTTCGACGCGACGCGGTGGAACGTCAGGCCGTTGTAGTAGCCCTCCTCGGCCCTTGCGTGCAGGCGCAGAATCGTGAGCGGGGCCTCGTCGGACCGTAACCGCAATGTAAACGTTCCCTTCCCCGCCATCGTGATTCGCGCGGTGGCGTTGGCGATGGCGTTGAGCTGTGCAGGATCGATCGAGGGAAGGGGAAGCGGCCGTGGCTCCGCAATGCGCGCGACACCGGTCCACTTCTGAAGGACGTCGGCGGCCTTCGCCGCCACCCGCGGATCGAAATCGCGCAGGTAGGGCTCCAGACGAGCGGCGTGGAGCTTGTCGCCGATCTCCTGCAGGCGTTCGAGGATGGCCATGCGCGGGTCGCGCGACGTGTCTCGCTTCTCCGCGCCGATGCGATCGAGCGACGTCAGCAGCGCGGTCACGGACCGATCCCGCTGCGCCGCGTCGGCCAACGCGAGCCCGCGTGCGGCCGCCATCACCAACTGATAATCTCCGCGTGTCAACGCCTCGAGCGCAGGCTCGACGACCTCGGGACGCTTCGCCTCCACGAACGCGGCGATCGCCGCCTCGCGGACGTTGTCGTGCCGGTCGCGCGCGAGCCGCGTGAGATCGTCGGTGGACGCCAGCACACCGGCCGCGCGCGCCGCGTACATCCGCACTTGCCAGGTGTCGTGTTCGACGAATCGAGGCAGGAGCTTCAGCGCGGCATCCGGGTTCACGCGGGCCAACGCGACGATGGCGTGGGCCGGGGCGTGCCAGGTGCCGGGTTTGGGCGTCAGCACCAGAGCCAGAGACTCCAACGCCGACGCCGGCGACTCACCGGCTGGACATCCCGCACCCAGCAGGTCGATCGCCTGCAACATGACGTGTGAATCCGGATCGCGAAGCGCGGCCTGCAGCGGCGCGCACGACGTCTTCTGCACCTGCCGGCCCCATGCCCGCAGCGCTTCATACCGGACGCGCGCGTTCGCGTCTTCGAGAAGCGGTTGCAGAAGCGCGCTGCGACTCTCCAGCGCAACGTCCGTGGCCATCGCCGACGCCACCAGGCGGCGGACCTCGTCATCTGGATCGCGCAGGCCGGCCTTGAGCAGCGGCTCATCGACGCTGCCGATGGTGCCGAGCGCCAGCCACACGAGTCGACGCATCATCGCGATCCGCTCGCGATCGGCCGCGCTTCCCTTCCACACGGCGGCCGCGCGCAGGCTCTCGATGGTCGTCGGCGCCGGCGGAGCAACTTTGCGTGACACCCGAAGCAGCGACTCCAGCCCGCGCGCGGCCCCGACCATCGCGTCGATGCCACGCGAGGGATCCTGTCCCGTCGGCAGCGCCTTGCTGAGCGTCGACTCCGCGCGCCTGATCGCCTCGATGTTGTCGTACGGCAATCGTCCCAGCGTCATCGCCAGCACGGCCCATGTGGCCGAGGCGACCTGGCGTTCGCGCGCGAGCAGCAGCGCCTGCACTTCCGCCACCGCCGCCGAGTTGCGCGCCAATTGCCCCAGCGCGTTGATCGCCTCTTGCTGAACGAGGGCATCGCGGTCGTCGACGAACGGGGCCACGCGCGCAACCAGCTCCGGCCGCTCGAACCGCCCCAATGCCCGCACCGCCTGCCGTCGCAGCGCCGGATCCGAACTGCTCAGCCCTTCCTCGAGCGGTGTCAATCCCTCGGGTCCGCTCCCACGCGTATCCTCCGCCGCCAGCATCCGCACACGAAGGGGTGCTTGCGCCGCCGCCGGTACGGTCGGCGCGACGAGCGAACAGACAATCGCGAGTGCGGCGATGCGCTTCATCGGTCTACCCGATCGCGGCCCGGCGTCGAGCCGAATACTCCAGCATCTGCTCGGTCAGGTTGCAGGGATAGGCGATCAGCACGTCCTCGATGACGCCTTGCGGTCCAGCGACAGGCTCGAGTCTGGGCATCACGAAGCCGGTATACGAGGGCAGCCGCAGGCGGTCGACGCGAGCGACCACTTCGTCGCGCAACGAGGCATCGAAGTACACGCCGTAGGTCTCGAAGAAACGCTTGGCGGCGTCGTAGTCGCCTTCGGATTTGATGCGCTGCACTTCCGCCAGTAGCGTCGCCACGCCCTGGTGGAACGCAGCCGTGTCAACGACGACGTAGTAGGTCTTTTCCAGACGACGGCGGATCTCGATTGCCGACGTGTTCGCCAACAACCAATGCACGATCGCCTGCCGATTGCGCATGTGGTCCTCTTCGATCTGGTTGCCGACGCGCACGCGTCGTAACTGCACCAACGCGTTCCGCGCGTAGGCCTCGAACTCGGTGCGGACGATGCCCTCCTGCTCGTCGGCGGGCACGATGCCCAGCTCGGCGAGGTAAGGATCGGCCACGAAGTACAACGCGACGAGATCGGCGCGCGTTTCCTCCAGGGCCGAGTACTGCTCCTTCAACAGATCTTGCGGCGGTTTCGTGACGCCTTCGGCCATCCGCCCCGAACCATGGCCGAGCACCTCGTGAATCTCGGTGGTCAGCTCGCCCGCCAGCGCGCCCCATCGCTCGGCGCGCGCGACTTCCTCGTCGTCCCATCCGAACTCCACGCGGAAGCTATCGGGCAGTGACTTGTCGTAGGCTTCCACAACGTTGGACAGGGTGACCGACTTGCTGCCGTACTCCTCTCGAATGCGCTGATCGTTGGGCAGGTTGACGCCCACCGGCGTAATCGGACCGGAATCGCCGATCTCGACCACGACCTCGATCGCGCTCGCCGAAATGCCTTGCACGACCGGCTTGCGGAACCGCGGCTCGACCGGGAGTCGATCCTCGAAGGCCTGCGCCGCTTCGGCCAGGTGCTGAATCTTGGCGGTCTTCTCGTGGTTCACGTAATAGACGATGCCCTCCCACGCGCCCTTGATGCCGCGCGCGTCCATGTAGACCTCGATGAAGCCGTTCATGGTGTCGACGCTGGAATCGCGATTCTGCACCCACGCGATGTCGAACGCTTCGCGATCGGTCTCCGAGCCCGTCCGATACCACGTGACGAGGGCTTCGAGCGCCCGCGCGAACGAGGGCGTCGCATACGGCACCGCCGCTTCGAGGTGGCCGACGATGCGCAGGATGTCGTCGTGGTATCGACCGCCGACGCGATACACCTCCTCGACGAGCACCTCGTCGCGCTTCACGAGCCGTGAATTGAGTGGATGACGCTCGTCGAAGCCGTCGAGGTCGGCCATGGTGACACCCTCGTAAAGGTTGTTGGCGCTCGACGTCAGAATGTCCGCGCCAGCCTCGGGCGTCTTGCACGTCACCATTGGATCGACGGTGACGTCCAGAAACATCGGCGCATAGCGCTCGATCAGATCCGCGACGGTCACCACCCCGGGTCCGGATCCCAGGCGGAAGCGTGCGCCTCGCCGCCAGGCACATTCCGCGGCGTGTACGAGCTCGTCGCGTGAGAGCCCCAGCGTGAACTTCCGCGCGGTCAGGTTGTTGTACGGGCCGGTGTTCAACCAGAACAATTTGGTGTACCGCGTCAGCTCCGCCAGCGCGTCCGCCGGTATCTCGTCCGCGTGCGCGAGCATCTCTTCGAGAATGTCGCGCATCGGCAACGCGTGCGCGTAGCGCTGGTCGTAGTAGATGTCACGACCGGCCAACGCGGCTTCATACAAATGCCACACGAGGACCTTCTCCTCGCGCGTCAGCCTCGCGAAGCCATCGGCGTACAACTGGACGACGGCGGCATCGTCCACCTGCTCGAGAAGATAGGGGCGGTGTGTCGAAACGTCCGTAGACATATGTGGGCTCTGCCGTAGGGGCGGTTCACGAACCGCCCCTACATCCCTAAAGAGGGATTTCTACTTTCTGTCCGTGCTCGGGAATCAGCGTTGGCCATTTGAGATCGGCTGCAATGCGCGTCTGCAAGGCCTTCTGCGCGGTCGGCTCGCCATGAACGAGATAGGTCATCTTCGGCGCCTGCGGAAACGTCTTCAGCCAGCGCACGATTTCAGACGCGTCGGCGTGCGCCGACATGCCGTCGATCTTGCGGATTCTGGCGCGGACCGGCACCACGCCGCCGTGCATCTTGATCTCCGACACACCGTCGACGAGCTGACGCCCCCGCGTGGCGGCCGCCTGGAAGCCGACGAACAGCACGGTGTTGCGGGGATCGGGCAGCGCCGCCGCGAGATGGTGCAAGACGCGGCCACCCGTGGCCATGCCGCTCGACGAGATCACAATCGCCGGGCCGGTCATCGCGGTCACGCCCTTGGACGCCTCCACCGACGATGCGGCTTGAAATCGCCGGGTGGCGAACGCCGACGCTTCGCCCGCGCCCGGTTGCGAGTCTCGATCGAGCTCGGCGGCGTGGGTCCGATAGTAGTCGAGCGCGCTGATGGCCATGGGGCTATCGAGGAACACGGGCACGCGTGGAATCGTGCCGGCGTCTTCGAGTCGGCGCAGCCAGTAGAGCACCTCCTCCACGCGCCCGATCGCGAACGCGGGGACGATCAGCTTCCCGCGGTCCGCGACGGTTTCCTTGACGATCTCGGCGAGCGCGGCGCCGTCGTCGTCCTGCGGATGGATGCGATCGCCGTAGGTCGACTCGACCAGCAGCGCGTCGGCCTCCACGGCAGGACGAGGATCCGGCAGCACCGGCCGGCCATAGCGGCCGAGATCGCCGCCGAACAGCATCTTGCCACCGCTGCCGTTGCTGCGCGTCATGCGCACGAACGCCGAGCCGAGCAAGTGGCCGGCGTTGATGTACTCGACCTCGATGCCCGGTGCGACGGTGATGCGCCGGTCGAAGTCGACCGGTTCGAGGAGCGTCAGGGCCTGCCTGGCATCGGCTTCGGTGAACAGCGGCAGCGCCGGCGTGTGCTTGCTGAAGCGCTTGCGGTTGGCGAAGCGTGCGTCCTCTTCTTGCAGGTGGCCCGCGTCTGGCAGCACGAGACCGCAGAGATCGGACGTGCCACGCGTGCAGTAGATGCGGCCACGAAAGCCGTTGGCGACGAGACGCGGCAGCCATCCCGAATGGTCGATGTGTGCATGGGTGAGCACGACTGCGTGAATCGACGCGGGGTGCACCGGCAGCTCGGCCCAGTTACGTTCGCGAAGCTCCTTGAGGCCCTGGAACAAGCCGCAATCCACGAGAAGATGAAGTCCGTCAACCTGCAAAAGGTACTTGGAGCCGGTCACGGTGCGCGCGGCACCCAGAAACGTCAGCGTCGCCATCGGGAATCAATGTACAACTAAAATCGTGAAGTCTTCAGGAGGTGTCGCTTCATGAGCCGTTGCCCTTTGACTTGTCGGGTCGCGTTTACGGTGGCCCTCATCGTCAGTCTCGTGACATCGGGCCGAGTCTTTGCTCAAGGGCGCACGCTCACCATCGACGACCTCTACGATCCCGATCGCCGCATCGACTTCTCGGGCAAGGCGCCGAGCGGCCTCACCTGGATCTCCGACACGCAGTATCTGTGGCCCCAACCCGTTGAAGGGAGCAGCAACGTCGACTGGCTGAAGGTCACGGCGGCGACTGGCGCCTCCGAACCGTTCTTCGACGCGGAGAAGATGCGCAAGGCGTTCGACGGCCTCCCCGGTCTGCGGGCGGAGGATGTGGCGTCGCTGCCCAATCAACGTCGGCTCGAGATGAATGCGGAGCGCACGGCGGCCGTGGTCTCGATCGGTGATGACCTCTATTACTACGCGTTCACCGGCGATCGCGCGGTGCGTCTGACGTTCACGCCGGAGCCCGAGGAGGAGTTCACGTTCAGTCCCGACAGCCGTCTGGTCGCGTTCGTCCGCGGCAACAATCTGTTCGTCATCAGTGTCGAGCCGCAGCCGCAAGAGCGACAGCTCACTCAGGATGGCTCGAAGGAGATGCTCAACGGCAAGCTCGATTGGGTCTATCAGGAAGAAATCTACGGTCGCGGCACCTATCGCGCGTACTGGTGGAGCCCCGACTCCGTCCACCTGGCGTTCCTGCAGCTCGACGAGCAGCCGGTGCCGGAGTTCACGGTGGTGGATCACATTCCGACGCGTCTCGGCGTCGAGACCTGGGATTATCCGAAGGCCGGCGATCGCAATCCAACCGTGCGTCTGGGCGTCGTGTCGGCGGCGGGCGGGTCCGTGCGGTGGACGGATCTCGACAAGTACTCGACCGGCGAGTTCCTGATCGTCAACGTGTCCTGGACGCCCGACGCATCGCGCGTGGTCTACCAGGTCCAGAACCGCGAGCAGACCTGGCTGGATCTGAACGTCGTCGGACCCGGCGGCCGCAGTCCGCGCACGCTCCTCCGTGAGACCACGAAGGCGTGGGTCAACGACAACGGGGCGCCGACGTGGTTGAAGGATGGATCGTTCCTGTGGCTGAGCGAGCGCAGCGGCTGGAAGCACCTCTATCACTACCAGGCTGACGGGTCGCTGGGGCGCGCGGTGACGAGCGGAGAGTGGGACCTGCGCACCCTGCACGGTATCGACGAGGCGAGCGGCTGGATCTACTTCTCCGGCACCGAGCGCAACTACGTCGGCCTCGATGCCTATCGCGTGAAGCTGGATGGCAGCGGGATGAAGCGGCTGACCGAGCGCGCGGGCACCCACCGCGCGACGTTCAGTCCCGGCTTCCAGCAGTTCGTCGATTCCTGGAGCGATCTGCACACGCCACCCGTCGTGCGCGTGCATACGGCCGACGGCGGCGACGTGCGCGTCGTGCACGAGAGCAAGATCGCCGAGCTGGCGGGGCTCAAGCTCGTGAAGCCGCAGCGGCTGCAGGTCAAGACCCGCGACGGCTTCGTCATGGAAGCGATCTTGCTCCAGCCTGCCGACATCAAGCCCGGTCAGAAGTACCCCGTGATGCAGTTCACCTACGGTGGGCCGTATGCGCCGCGCGTCAGCGATGCCTGGGGCGGTCAGACGTTCATGTATTACCAACTGCTCACGCAACGCGGCATCGGCGTCTGGATCTGCGACAACCGCTCGGCCAGCGGCAAGGGCGTGCAGTCGGCGTGGACCAGCTACAAGAACTTCGGCGAGCAGGAGCTGCGCGACGTCGAGGACGGCCTGGCCTACTTGAAGCAGCAGTCGTGGGTGGACCCGACCCGTATCGGCATCGACGGCTGGAGCTTCGGCGGCTACATGGTCACGTTCGCGTTGACCCACAGCAAGAGCTTCGCGATGGGCATCGGTGGCGGCAATGTCACCGACTGGACGCTGTACGACAGCATCTACACCGAACGCTACATGCTGATGCCGCAGAACAACCCCGAGGGCTACGAGAAGAGCTCGCCGCTGCGCGCGGCGAAGAATCTGCACGGGCGGCTGCTGCTCGTCCACGGTGTCATCGACGACAACGTGCACATGCAGAACACCTTGAAGTTCGCCTACGAGCTGCAGAAGGCGGGCAAGCCGTTTCAGTTGATGGTCTACGAGAAGTCTCGGCACGGCCTGACCGATCCGGCGCTGGTCAAGCACATGCGGCAGATGATGTTCGATTTCACCATCGACACGCTGCAGGCGCCTCACAGTCAGCAAACCACAGCCACACGATGAGCGTGCCCGTTCTTCCCTCGATCCTGTTCGTGATCTTCGTGGCCACCACGGCCAGCGCCCAACAGCCTGCCGAGCGACGGCCGCGCCCCGACGCTGCACCGCCGTCACTGACGGCATTCAGTCAGGCCCTCGAATCGCTCGCCGACCGGGTCAGTCAGAGCGTGGTGCAGATCGTGGTGCTCGGCTACTCCCCGGCAGGCGAAGCGGCGTCGAGCGACACCTTGTTCGAGCGGCAGCGCAGCACCGGATCCGGCGTCATCGTCGATCCCACCGGCTACGTCATCACCAATCACCATGTGGTGCAGGGCGCACGGCGCGTGCAGGTGATGCTGCCGATCCTGCGCGATCCCGCCAGTGGTCGATCGATCGTGCGGCCGCGCGGCCGCGTCGTCGACGCGCGCATCGTCGGCATCGACGAGGAGACCGACCTGGCGGTGCTGAAGGTCGAGGAAACGGGGCTGAAGGCGTTGTCGTTCGGCGATTCTGACGCGCTCAGGCCCGGCCAGATCGTGTGCGCGTTCGGCAGTCCGCTCGGCCTGGAGAACTCGATGTCGATGGGCGTGGTCAGCGCGGTCGGCCGTCAGCTCGAACCCGACGACCCCATGGTCTACGTCCAGACCGACGCCCCCATCAATCCCGGCAACAGCGGAGGGCCGCTGGTCGACACCGAAGGCCGCGTCGTGGGCATCAGCACGCTCATCCTGAGCCAGAGCGGCGGCAACGAAGGCCTGGGCTTCGCGGCGCCCAGCAACATCGTGCAGTCGATCTTTCAACAGCTTCGCACGGCGGGCCGCGTGCGTCGCGGAACCATCGGGGTGCACGCGCAAACACTCACACCGCTGCTGGCGCGGGGGCTCGGCTTCGGGCACGATATCGGCGTCGTCCTCGGCGACGTCGCGCCCGATTCCACGGCCGCCGCAGCGGGCCTTCAGGTCGGCGACATCGTGCTCGCACTCGATGGCAAGGCGATGGAGAACGGGCGCCAGTTCGAGGTCAATCTGTATCGCCGTGCGGCCGGCGACGTGGCGCAGCTCGAAGTCCTGCGCGATGGCCAGCGCATGAAATTCCCCGTCGCCGTCGCGGAGCGCGACGACGATCCGATGCGATTCGCGGATCTGGTGAGCCCGGAGCGCAATGTCGTCGAGCGGATCGGCGTGCTGGCGATCGACGTGACACCCGCCGTCTCACAGGCGCTTGGCGGGCTGCGCAAGAACGGCGGCGCGCTGGTGGCGGCGCGCGCCATGAACATCGCGGCCGTGTACGGCCTCGAGCCCGGAGATGTGATCTTCGCCGTCAACGGCACGCCGGTGAACGGGCTCACGGCCCTGCGCACGCTCATCGGCCGCCTGCCAGCCAACGCGCCGTGCGTGCTTCAGATTCAGCGACAAGGGCAGCTGATGTTCGTGTCGTTCGAAATCGAGTAGCGGCTCTTTCCGTGGAGGACGCGATGCGGGTGGACGTTCGCATCGTCCGAAACGATTAGAAGTCGATCTCAATACTGTAAGATGCTTGGAGGGACCAGCCTTTTGGCTGGCTCACCTCTGAGAGTCCTTCACACCCCAGAAATCGCCAGTAATTTTGAGGTAAATTCCGTGCAGGTGCTGGTTGCACCATTCTACGGCTGAGTTAGTCTCGCCATTGACGGTTCCTCATCATGTCAGTGGCATCATCAAATGGTGGCGGCTCCGGCGCCACGGCTCCCAGGCTGAGGCAGATCGATGTACTGCGCGGTCTCGCGGCGATCTGGGTCATGCTGTCTCACTACCATCCGTACTGGAACAAGTACCTCGGCGCGACGACCATCATCGTACCGAACAACGTCGGCGTGCATGCGGTCGAGCTGTTCTTCCTGATCTCGGGATTCGTGATCTTCATGACGCTCGATCGCTGCAAGACGGTCGTGGACTTCGCCGTCATGCGCTTCTCGCGACTGTACCCCGCGTACTGGGTGGCATTGCTGATCGCCACCGGCATCGGCATCGTGGCGTTCGGCGAGAAGTTCTGGCCGATCGGCTTCGTCAGCAACCTCACGATGCTCCAGGAATTCTTCGGCGCTCCGCATGCCGACGTCGTCTTCTGGAGCCTGTCGGTCGAGATGGCGTTCTACCTCAACGCCGCCTGGCTGTTCGCGTTGGGCTTTCATCGGTATCCAAAGCGTGTGGTCGCCATGTGGTTGCTGGCCACGTGTGTCTGGGCGCTCACGATGCGACAGCCGCTTGCCGACCACCGGCAATGGCCGGCGCTGTTCTTCGCGCTGGACTTCGCGCCGTACTTCTCGATGGGCATCGTGTTCTTCGACGCCCTGAAGTTCCGGTGGTCGCGGCTGCACACGGCGCTGCTGGTGTTTGCGGGACTCGCTGAATTTCTCTTGGGCGGCTGGCCGGCGCTGCTGGTGACCGCCATCGTCGCCTGCATCTTCTGGCTGGCGCTCACCGAGCGGCTGTCGTTTCTCGTCTCCAGGGTCACGCTCGGTCTGGGTGCCATCTCGTACGCCTTGTATGTGATCCACCGCAAGCTCGGGTACCAGACCCTGGCGTGGCTGCACGAACACGACGTCCCCGCCGCCGTCGCCATTCCGCTCGTCATGCTCGCCGCCATCGCCGTGGCCACGGTCATCACCCACGGGATCGAACGACCGGCCCTGTGGGCGATTCGTCGCGGATACTACGGTCGCCCCGCCAGGATCACGTCCGCGCCCCACCCTGCAGTCACCAACCGGGCCGCCACCCGGTAAAGAAGTCCGCGCCGGCGCACGTATCACGGCATGGCTTCTCCTCGATGCAGATCCGATCCGAGACCTGCGCGGTCGTCGTGTGTGCTTTGCTCGTGCTCGGTGGGACGGCGGTGGCGCAACCGGCTGATACAGAACCGAACACGAGGCCGCACCTCTACGTGGTCAGGCTCGCCGACGGCGATCGCGTCACGGTCGATGGTGCGCTCGACGAACCGGTGTGGCAACAGGCGCAGCCGGCCGCCGACTTCCGCCAGCGCGATCCCGACAACGGCGCCGCGACGACGGAGCGCACGGAAGTGCGCGTGCTGATCGATGCCGACCGGCTGATCCTCGGCGTCGCCTGCTTCGACTCGGAACCCAATCGCCTGCTGGGCAATCAGATGCAGCGCGATCAGTCGCTCGCGGCCGATGATCGCTTCATGTGGTCGCTGGATCCGTATCTCGACGAGCGGACCGGCTACTTCTTCGAGATCAATCCAGCCGGGGCGATGGGCGACGGCCTCATCTCGGGTCCGGGCGGCGACGACGACTTCGGCGGCGACATGAACAAGTCGTGGGACGGGATCTGGATCGCGCGCGTCCGCCGGGATGGACGCGGGTGGACGGCCGAGATCGAGATCCCGTTCAAGACGTTGAACTTCAACCCGGCGACTGAGAGCTGGGGCGTGAACTTTCAACGCACGGTGCGTCGCAAGAACGAGGAAAGCCTCTGGACCGGATGGCTGCGCAACGAAGGCCTCATGCGCATGTCCAACGCCGGACGACTCAACGGTCTGATCGGCATCTCGCAGGGCATCGGCCTCGACATCAAACCCTACGTCCTCGGCAGCGGCCTCGCGGCTCCAGGGCGCGGACAGCCCGCAACCGTCGGCAACCTGGAGGCGGGCGTCGACTTCTTCTACAACATCACGCCGGCACTGCGCGCGAACTTCACCGTCAACACCGACTTCGCCGAGACCGAAGTGGACGATCGCCAGGTCAACCTGACGCGCTTCCCGCTCTTCTTCGAGGAGAAGCGCGAGTTCTTCCTGGCCGGCGCGAACTTCTTCGAGTTCTCACCAACGCCGGACACGCCGCCGTTCTTCACTCGGCACATCGGCCTCAACGAGGGGCAGCCACAGCGCATCCTGTTCGGCACCAAGCTCCTCGGCCAGGCGGGCGCGTTCGACATCGGCGCGCTCCACGTGCGCACGGGCGAGGAGAACGATGGCGAGCTGCCGGGCGAGGACTTCTCGGTGATGCGCCTGCGCCGCCGGTTCGGTCGTCAGTCGTACGTCGGCGTGCTCTACACCCGACGGGCTTTTGTCGACGAGGACGTCGGCATCGATGACCGGCACCTGATCGCTGCGGATCTGACGCTTGCGACGCCGAGCTTTCGCGGGCGATACAACCTCGAAGGCGTGGCCTGGGTCGCACACACGACGCGGCCCGAAAATCTCTCGGGCGATAGCAGCGCGTACGGGGTGCGGGTGTTGTTCCCGAACGACCCGTGGTCGGCGGAGATGTCGTTTCGCGAAGTGCAACCGGGCTACGAGCCGGCGATCGGCTTCACGCCCCGGCACAACATCCGCCGCTACAATCCGGAGCTCGGCTACAACCCGCAGGTCTCGGGCCATCCGCTGATTCGCAGCTTCTTCTTCCAGGCCGACACCGAGATCATCACCGACCTGGACAATACGCTGATCACGCGCGAAGCCGAGCTCACGATCTTCGACGTGAACTTTCACAGCGGCGATGGGATCGGCGTCGACCTCAGTCCCGTCACGGAGCAGCTCGAGACCGACTTCGAGATCGAAGACGGGATCGTCCTGCCGCGGGGCGCGCGCTACTCCTGGCTCAGGCGGCAGGTATCCGTCGAATTCGCGGACCGGCGGCCGGTCTCGGGCGAGGCCAGCTTCACCACGGGTGGTTTCTTCGACGGCACCCGTCGCGACGTCGAGCTCCGCGTCAACGTGCGGCCGCGACCGGGCATCAACATCGCCCTCGAGACGGAATACAACGACATCGATCTCGAAGGAGGCTCCTTCGTCGCGCGCGTCCACCGCGTCGATGCCCGTACACAACTGAGCCCGTGGATCTCGCTGGCAAACAACCTGCAGTACGACTCGGAGAGCCGCGCGCTCGGATGGCAGATGCGCTTCCGCTGGATCCTCAAGCCCGGCGACGACATCTTCTTCGTCTACACGCACAACTGGCTGGACGACATCGACGAGCGCCGCTACCGCACGCTCGATCGGCGCGGGGCGATGAAAATTGTCAGGACGTGGAGATTCTGACGATCACGGTCTTGCCACGATGGCACGAAGAACTTCGCCACCAAGACACAAAGAACACCAAGAATGCTTTCGAAAATTTGGAAGAGAAATACTGGCTTCGTGTCTTCGTGGCTCGTGCCTTTGTGAACTTCGTGCCTTTGTGGCCACGCGCGTCATAGAAACGCCAGCAGCTTCACCAGCGCGTTGCCCACGGCGGCCAGCAACGAGCTCGCGAGCGGGAGGACATCACCGCGCTCGACCACGGCGCTGGCGGTCATCGGATCGGTGAGGAGCAGCCACAGCGAGAGGGTCGCCACCAATGCCAACACGAAGGCGCTGACGCCCACCACGCTGAACGTGGTGACCATGACACTTCCGCGTGGCGACGGCTGGCGACCATCTGGGGTAGGGTGAGGGGTGGCCATGACTGCATCCTCGGCCTGCCCTAGAGCGAGGACCGTACCAGTCGGGACCGATCGAACAACCTCTTGACAATGAAAGACTTGCGGAGATCGTGTGACGCGACCCGTCGGCATCGGTGTCCGCTCGTGGGACGCGGCGCGTCCCGCCCGCACACCCCTCAGCGATCGGGCATCTCTTCGAAGAAACCGGTCTCGCGGTTCTTCCAGGCCCTGTCCCACGCCAGCGCCCGCCCGTTCATCGCGATGAACACTCCAGCCGGCAGCACCTGGGCGAACGAGACCGCACTCCCGAGGTTGAAGAGCCCATCCGAGCTGCCGAAGGCGTAGGGCACCATCGCGCCGGTCAGGACGATGGTCTTGGCGGTCACTGCGCTCGCCAGCGTCCGAGCGGTCTCGACCATCGTGTCGGTGCCATGCGTGATGACGATGCGCTGCTCCTCGCACGCGCGACAGTTGTCGCCGATCACCTGGCGATCGGCGTCGGTCATCTCGAGGCTGTCGATCATCATCAACGTGCGCACGGTGACGTCGACGCGCGATCGACCCAGCTTCAGCATCTCTTCGACGTGCGTGTCCTTGAAGAACAGCCGGCCGTGAATCTCGTCATACTTCTTGTCGAACGTGCCGCCGGTGACGAAAATACGAATCGCCATGTACGCAATCGCCATTCTCCGCTATCGTCGTCCGCTCGAGGAAGTCATCCTGCACCAGGAGCCGCATCGGGCGTATCTCAGAACCTTGAAAGCCGAGGGGCGGCTGATCGCGGCTGGCCCGCAGCATCCCCGCTACGGCGGCCTGATCCTGCTGCGCGTGCCGGACGAGGACCCGGAGGCCGCGCTCGACGACATCCGCAACCGCGATCCGTTCTATACGGCGAACATCGTCCACTACGAGCTGCTTGCGTGGAATGTCGTCATCGGGAAAGAAGATCTGGACGGGATCCAGTAAACATCGTCGGCTTGGCCTTGGGGCTTGGGGCTTGAGTCTCGTGGCTCGGAGTTAGCGGCGGCGCCGACCACGCGGGGGCGAGTTTCGCTGCCGGAGGAGCTCCCCGAGCGTCCAGGAAAGCACCATGACGGCGAGAACCAGGATCACGGCGATTAGAAGATAACGAGCCATCTATGCGTGCGATCCGCTCATGCGTGCGGTCCGGCCATGCGTGGATCCGATCATGCGTGGGGTCCGCCTTCAGGCGGACCTGACTTTGCTGAACCCGACCCCGGCGTAAACGCTGACACCAGCGCACCGGCCACGAAGACGACGACCGCGCCGATGAGGTTATGCCAGAGGAACGACACGTTGGTATTGAACGTCGCCCACGCCACGGCCGCCATGCCCGCGAACAGGCCGACGAACGCGCCGGTCGCGTTCGCGCGCTTCCAGCCGATGGCGAGGAGGAACACGCCGAGGATCGACCCGTAGAAGAACGATCCGATCTGATTGACGACGACGATCAACGAGCCGAGCTCGGCCGTCCAGATCGCCACGATGCTGGCGAACACACCCCAGAATGCGGTCGCGATCTTGGCGACGGTCAGGTAGTGCGCGTCAGTGCCAGACGTCCGCACGTAGCGGCGATAGAAATCGATGACGGTCGCGGCGGACAGGGAGTTGAGCTCCGCGGCAATCGAGTCCGTGGCCGCGAGCACGATGGCCACCATCAGCAGCCCAACCAGGCCGACCGGCAGGTGACTCAGGATGTAGCCGGGGAATACGTAGTTGACGTCGGTGTACGTGCGATCGCCCGCGGTCTCGCGAACCAGGGCGGTCGCGCTGCCGCGAATCGCGCGCACCTCTGCCTCGCGCTCTCTGAATGCGTGTTTGCCCAACTCCAACGCGGCGGCATCCCCGCGCTGCTGCGCCGTCACGATCGCGTCCGCGGCATCGCGACGGCGACGGGACGCGTCCTCGAAGCGTCGTTCGATCGCGGCGTACTCGCCAGCGCCCGCGCTGGAGCGCATCCGCGCATCCTGCGCGCGATCGAAGATCAGCGGCGCCGGCGCGAACACATAGAACACATAGACCAGGATGCCAACCAGCAGCACGAGCACCTGCAGGGGAATCTTCCAGTACGCGCTCATCAGCAGCGACCGGCGCGCGCCGTCGACCGACTTCGCCGTCAGGTAGCGCTGCACCTGGCTCTGATCGCATCCGAAGTACGACAGCATCAGGAAGAAGCCGCCGATGAGACCGGACCAGAACGAGAACGTCTCGTTCGGGTTCCACCGGAAATCCAGCGCTTCGAGCCGCCCCGTCGCGCCGGCGAGTCCCAGGGCCCCTCCGAAGCCGACGTGCTCGGGCAATCCCAGAATCAACGCGACTACGGTGGCCAACAGGCCACCGATGATCAGCACCATGATCTTCACGTCGGTCCACGTCACCGCCTGCACGCCGCCGAAGATGGTGTAGACCACCGCCGGCGCGCCGATGAGCAGGGCGGTCGCCGTGACGTCGATGCCGAGGATCAAGGACAACACGACGGCGGGCGCCGAGATGATCGCGCCGCACGACATCGCCCGCGAGACCAGGAAGAGGAAGCTCGTCAGCGAGCGCGTCTTGGCGTCGAAACGATGCTCGAGATATTCGTAGGCGGTGTAGACCTTCGCGCGGTAGAAGAACGGCACGAACGTGATCGACAGCACGATCATCGCCAGCGGCAGGCCATAGTAGAACTGCACGAAGCGCAGCCCTTCGTTGTAGCCCTGGCCCGTCGTGCCGATCATCGTGACCGCGCTGAGCTGCGTCGCCATCACCGACAGCCCCGCAGCCCACCACGGGATGCTGCGCTTGGCGAGGAAATAGCCTTCGAGCTCGTGGCTGTCGCGCGTTCGCTTGAGGCCGTCGTAGACGATCCAGGCGATCACCGAGACCAGAATGATCCAGTCGACCGGATGCATGGACGTCAGCGAAACGCGGCCGCCAGCCACGCCAGCGCGGCGATGACCGCGACCTCCGCGAGGATGACCAGAACGTAGTGAACGGCGATCGGTTGCTCGGGTGGGTCCACCGGCGCCGGTGACGATGCGCTCACAGCGCGCGGCTCCTGGAGCGAAGCTCGGTCTCAGCGGCGCTCAGTCGGTCGCGTCGCTCACGCCAGGCGTCCCGATCGGACTGCAAGACGCGCCGCGACTCCGTCAGCGCCCGCCGCGTCTCCTCCGGCGCCGGTCCCCCGAGCGTCTTGCGGACGTCGACGAAATACCGCGGGCTCAGAATCTCCTGCATCCGCTCCTCGGAGTACTCGAGTGGGTGGCCAACGAGTGCCTTGGAGGCGCGCGCGAGGGCCGTCGAGAGCGACACGTCCGGATCCTCCGCTCGCGCCTTCAGCAGCAACGCCGCGATGCTGTGCGCCGTGCGGAACGGTAGCCCGTGCTCGCGGACGAGCGTGTCGGCGAGCTCGGTCAGCGTCGTCCCGCCTTCTCCAGCGCGCGCCGCCAGCCGCGCGACATCGAAGTCAGCCCCTTTCATCGACGCCGCCACGAGCGCGACCGTGCGCGTCGCATCGCGGAACATCGACGCGACGAGCGGCTGCAGATCGTCCTCGGTGTCGACGATGTCGCCGAACGGGGTGTTGTGCACCGCCACCACGATCGCCTGGGCCTGCCCGAACGCCTTGCTCGCAATCGCCCGCGCGTGCTCGAGCGCGACCGGATTGCGCTTCTGCGGCATGATGCTGCTGGACTGCACGAAGCCTTCGCCGAGCCGCAGATAGCCGAACTCCATCGTGCACCACAGCAGCAGGTCCTGCACGACGCGACCCAGGCCCACCACGAGCGTGCTGGTGGCCGACACGCTCTCCAGCAGGTAATCGACGGTGGCGATGCTGCCGTAGGTGTTGACCGTCGGGCCGGAGAAGCCGAGCAGCTCGCTCGTGCGATACCGATCGATTGGAAAGCCCGTCCCGGTGATCGCGCACGCGCCGAGCGGATTGCGATTGGTGGACTCGTACGCCGCCGCCAGCCGCGTCTGATCTCGCTCGAGCTGCTCGACGACGGCCAGGAGGTAGTGCGCGACGGTGGTCGGCTGCGCCGGCTGCGTGTGCGTGTGTGCGCCGTAAATTGTCCCGGTGTGCCGCTCGGCGAGATCCATCAACGCGCCGCGGAGCTCCAGCGTCGCCGCGCCCAGCCCCGCGATGAGCTCTCGCTGCCGCATCCGGTACATCGTCATGTCGATGTCGTTGCGGCTGCGCGCCGTGTGCAGGCGTCCCGCGACATCGTCATCGCACGCGTTTCGGATCAGACGTTCGATGTAGAAGAAGAGATCCTCGCATTGGCTGTCGTAGGCGGCGCTGCGCACGGAGTCCAGCGAGATGCCATCGAGTGCGACGCGAAGCGCGTGTCCGTCCTCGGGTGACACGATGCGGCGCTCGACGAGCATCACCAGGTGCGCGTAGTGGATGGCCATCAAGGGCGCGAGGAGGAGCGCCTTGGCGTCTTCGAAGTTCTCGTTCAGAACGTTGCTGACGTATTCCGGCGCGAAACGCATGGCTATCCCAGCAGTATATCCAGGGTTCTCGGGTTCTATGGGTTCTCAGGTTCTATGGGTTCTCGGTTCTGGTTCTGGAGGTTCTAGCGGTTCAGGTGCTTGGGGTTCCTGGTGGTATCCTCGCCCCGTGTCACGGCTCCCCATCCGTCCTGCCCTCCTGCTCGTCCTGGTGGTTGCGCTTTCAGCATCCGTCTCCGGGCAGACCGCGCGCGATAAGGCGACACTCGCGATCGCCGGGCTCTCGCAACCGGTGGAGATTCTTCGCGATCGATGGGGCGTCAACCACATCTACGCGAAGACGGAGAGCGACTTGTTCTTCGCGCAGGGCTACTCGGCCGCGAAGGACCGGTTGTTTCAATTCGAGCTGTGGAGACGTCAGGCGACGGGAACGGTGGCGGAGATCCTTGGCCGGCGGGAACTGAAGCGTGACATCGGCGCGCGCTTGCACCTCTTTCGCGGCGACCTCGAAGCCGACCTGAATCACTACCATCCGCGCGGCAAGGCCATCATCGAGGCCTACGTCGCCGGCGTGAACGCCCGCATCGCGGAGACCGAGCGCGATCCGTCGCTGTTGCCGCTCGAATTCCAGATGCTGGACATCAAGCCGGGGCGATGGACGCCCGCGGTGGTGATCTCGCGGCATCAGGCGTTGACGTCGAACCTCACGAGCGAGGCGCGCCACATGCGTGCGATCAAGGCGGTCGGCGCGCAGAAGGTGCGTGAGCTGCTCTACTTCCAAGGCGGCGAGCCGGTGTTCGCGCTCGATCCGTCGATCGACGCGAGCACGTTCCCCGACAACGTCCTGGAGCTCTACACCGCCTTCCGCGAGTCCGTCGCTTTCCGTCCCGAGGACATCGTCGCTGCCTACCGCGCACGAGCCGGCGCGAACCTCCAGAATCCGCCTACGCTCGCGGAAGATTCTGCGCGAGCTTCGGCGAGACCTCGCCGTAGCGACCTGCCGGTCGCGGAGGCGGGCCCTCGGGACCTCGATCACCACGACATCGGCTCGAACAACTGGGTCGTCTCCGGCTCGCTGACGCAGAGCACCTTCCCGATCCTCGCCAACGATCCGCATCGCGTGATCGCCGCGCCGTCGCTCCGGTATTGGGTGCATCTCGTGGCGCCGGGCTGGAACGTGATCGGCGGCGGCGAGCCGGTGCTGCCGGGTGTGTCGATCGGCCACAACGAACACGGCGCCTGGGGGCTGACGATCTTCGGCAACGACAACGAGGATCTGTACGTCTACGAGACCAATCCGGCCAACGCCAACGAGTATCGCTATCAGGGCGGATGGGAAGCGATGCGGGTCGTGCGCGAGACGATTCCAGTGAAGGGCGCGAAGCCAGAGACGGTCGAGTTGAAGTTCACGCGACACGGCCCCGTGATCTTCGAGGACACGCCTCGGCGTCGCGCCTACGCGGTGCGCGCCGCATGGATGGAGCCGGGCGGCGCGCCCTACCTCGCCAGCTTGCGCATGAACCAGGCGACGTCGTGGGAGACGTTCCTCGAAGCGTGCAACTTCAATCGCATGCCGGCCGAGAACATGATCTGGGCCGATCGCAAGGGCACGATTGGCTGGCAGGCGGCGGGTATTCAGCCGCTGCGCCGCACTTGGAGTGGATTGCTGCCGGTGCCGGGCGACGGTCGCTACGAATGGGACGGCTACCTGCCGATCACCGCGCTGCCGCGAGAAGAGAACCCAGCGCGCGGCTTCATCGCGACGGCCAACAACTACCTGTTTCCGAACGACTATCCGTGGCGCGAGGCGATGCACTACGACTGGGCCGATCCGTTCCGCGCCTCGCGGATCGGCGAGGTGCTGGGCTCGGGTCGCCGCTTCAGCGTCGCCGAGATGGTCCGGCTGCAGAACGATGACCTCTCGATTCCAGCACGCGGGCTCGTGCCGCTGCTGCGAGACGTGACGCTCACCAACGCCGCGAGCGCGGCCGCCCGCGACACGCTGCTCCGCTGGGACTTCGTGCTCGATCGGGATTCCGTCGGCGCCGGCATCTACGCCATGTGGCAGCGGCGGTTGCTCGCGAACACGCGCGCCGCCGTGGTGCCGGCAAACCTCGGCAATCTGCCAGGTGGCAGCCTGGTGGCGACCAAACGCGTCATCGACTTGCTGCATGCCCCCGATGGTCGATTTGGCGAACAGCCGCTGGAGGGCCGCGATCGTCTGCTGGCGCGAAGCATGGACGAAGCGGTGGCAGAGCTGACGAAACGCTTCGGCGCGGACATGCAAGGATGGAAGTACGGGCAGGAGCGCTATCACCACGCGCTCATCCGTCATCCACTGTCGAACCTGGTCAACAGCGAGACGCGCGCGCGATTGACGGTGGGCCCATTCCCGCGAGGCGGCGATGGCTCCACGGTCAGCGCGACGGGCAACGCCGACAACCAAGCGTCGGGTGGCTCGTTCAAGATGATTGCGGACACCGAGGACTGGGACAACTCCGTCGGCCTGAACACGCCGGGCCAGGCCGGCGACCCCGCGGACCCGCACTATCGCGATCTGTTCGAGCTGTGGGCGCGCGGCCGCTACTTCCCGCTCGCCTACTCACGAAGTAAGGTGGAGTCGGTTGCCGAGCGAGTGACGATACTCGAACCAACGCGTACCTCAACGCAACAGCAGTAGGTGTAGGGGCGGTTCGCGAACCGCCCCTA
>DAINCF010000027.1:0-25232 GCA_036732565.1 Vicinamibacterales bacterium | reverse complement strand
AGTTTTTCGCCACAGGTGTGGCTCGAGCCAGCGAGGGCAAAGTCCTGCGCACGACAGGCGGTGTGCCAATGCTTGTAGATGAATACCCCTTGGGCGAGAAACTTCGCGAGCAACGCGCAGAGCAGTTGATCCGTTTGCTCATCGGGGGTGCGACCGTCGACGTCGCCATCGATCGATGCAAGAAGCGGCGTCGTGATCTCAAGGACATCGGACGTTGGTGAGTCGTCGCGCAGCGACCGCACGAGCGCCGCTTGCAACGCACGCGCGCCATCGAGGCGGTCGGAGCGAGAGAGGCCTCGCTCCGTCATCCGAGGACCTGGACCTGCTCCGTGCTCCGAAGGGAGCGCCGGTAGGTCGACGAGTGGCGTGGGATCCGTCCCAGTGGGCGCGCGGACGCGCAAGTCGGGATCACCCAGACAGACATAGCCGGGCATATCGGTCACCGAGTCGTTCAGACAATGCGCGAGCTCTCCTAGGGTTCCCCCCTCCTCGAGAAAACGCATCGCCATCGTCACCCATGCAACCGGCGCCGTCCGCACCATGAACGAGCCGACGAGCCCTTGGACGTGCTCCCCGCGCAGGAGCGCGGAGGCGTAGGTGAAGCGGGGCTCGACGATGCCGTCGGCAGCATGAATGGAGGCGCAGCTGAGAATGACCACCAGCGGGCTGCGAATGGTCGCGGCCCCAACCAGCTTGCGGGGCGACAGCCGTTCACGAAGACAGGGCCCGCCTGCCTGACACGGCAGGCACCGTTCACCTGGACCGGCGGCTGCCGGACGCAGGTGGTCGGCCTGCGCACACAAGATGCTGTGACCGAGCCGCAGGTCGGGACCGTTTCCGTGCGTGTGGATGACCGCAGCCACCGCGCCTTGCTCGAGCTTCTCGAGAAACGAATCCACGGCGCGCTTACCAAAGCCGTTCCGGAGGCCCGGCAGATGCCTCTCGTCGCTCACGAGCTCGCTATAGCCAATCGGCCCGTGTCTATACTCTTGGGGTCGCAATCGCAGCGATGCCAGACGAAGCGCCGCGCTGGTGGCCGCTGACGTGTCTGCTGACACCGGGAACAATCCGAAGGCCAGTTGTCGTCTGCGGGCCGTCTCGGTGCAAGATGTCAACGCTTTGACCGTCAGCGCAGGCTCCGCGATGAACGCGAACGTGCTGTCCGAGGCGGTGGCACCCATCCACTTCGCGAGCGCGGCCGCGTCGCCGAAGTGTTCCGAGGGGCGGCCCAACGCCTGAGCGTACGCGTGCGCCGCTGCCGAGCCAGCTGCTCCGACTCCAGCGACGAGCCCGGTTCCGCGGTGTGGCTCCGGATTCATTTCGCCGCGGGACGCGGAAACGATCGTACTGGTGCGGCTACCACCCAACGGGCGTCAGCCCTGGGTCGAGTCGCTTGATGTCGAGCTCGTCGAGCTTGCTCTGCATCTGACGCCATCGGGCGACGGCCTCGGCGACCCGCGTGGACTGCTCGCGGTCGGGCGCGGGGGCGGCCGGACGATCGGGAGGTTGAACGACGGTACCGTCTGCCTCATCAGCCATGACGTTGATCCTCCGCGCGAAAACAGACCTTGCGCGCCGATAGCATACGCGCGCGCCATTTGCGTCTTCAAGGCGAAAGGGCCAGCGGTCGGACGACGGCGGCATTCCAGACGGCGGCATTCCGGTTGACACAGTGACCGCCGTTTTGGTATTCGCATGTCGTGAGACTGCCCTTGATTCGGTGGCTCCGTGCGCGCGTCCTGTACGGCATCTTTCTGCTCAAACGTCGACGGCTGAAGTCCAGGCGAGGCGCCCGTGATCGGAACATATATCCCCTATGGTGATGTCCCGCGCACCGAAGCCGCCGGGCTACAACAGCTCACGTGGTTCAAAAACGATTCGGAGGAACGTTACCGCAGCGATCCGCATCCAATTCTGACCCCGGGTGACGTGTCGTACCGATTCAATGCTCACGGGTATCGCTGCGGGGAGTTCGGCTCACGGAGCGACCTCAACGTGATCTTCATCGGCTGCAGCTGGATCTTCGGCACGGGCGTGCCGGTCGAGTCGACCTCGTGTTCGGTGTTCTCCCACCTTCTCTCCGAACGCATGAACAGGTCGGTGTCCGCGTGGAATCTCGGGTTCCCAGGCAAGAGCAACGACTACGTGTCTCGGGTGCTGCTGTGTGCCGTGCCCGTGCTGAGGCCCGACATCGTGCTCGTCAACTTCACGTTCTCCGCACGTCGCGAGTACCTTCCGATTGACGGCCCCGAGCTCAATCTGCTCTCCTCGGTGGACAGCCTCGGGCAGGTCACGGACTTGATCCGGCGGGATCTGTATCGTCACATGTTCGCGCTCGCCAGTGAGCGTGACGATCGGATCAACCTCTTCAAGAACTACAAGCTTGTGGAGCTGCTGCTCAACGCGCATTCGGTGAAGTGGCTTTACAGTAGCAACCTGTTCGACGAGTTCTCGGCCTTCGAGGAACACCTCGATCGGCAGCGATTCATCCTTCCCGGGCTTCAGCTCTTGGATCGCGCGCGCGACAACTCACACCCCGGTATCGCGAGTAACCGAGATTTCGCCGAACAGGTCCTCGACAGATTCGTCGAGCTGTATGCGCGACCGGACTGAGAGCGACGGGTGGCACGTTCTCGACGGCGCGCTCGAGCACGTCATCGCTCGAGAGCCCGCACCGCTGGCGTCGCTGGCCCGAAAAGAGTGCGCCGCGGTCGTGGTTCGTCTCGTCTATCCGCCGGAGTTGTGTCGCACGCTCGTGCAACGCTTCTATGCGCTTGACCTGCTTTACGATCCCAACGCCGCCGGCATGCGTCCGCGTCGGCTCAATATCGGCACGGCGTTGGGCTGGACGAAAGACGATCCCGATTGCTACTTCGCGGCGGCCGCGGCGGCCTCCGACCTGTTCGCGAGTCTCTTCGGCGATCTCGACAGTCCCATCCCGGCGCTGTATGGCGCCCTGGCGTCGTTGGCCGGGGGCGTGCCAGTCGTCGTCGCTCGAGAGCCGGACGGCCGTGCATATGGAGAGGCCATCGTCCGCGCTTACCATGCAGGCGTCGGTCACGTGCCGCACTACGACAAGCTCGTGGATTCCACGGAGCACGCCTTCGTCGTTTCCCGTGTGCGCGAACAGCTCGCCGTGATCCTCTGCCTCCAGAATGCCGATCAGGATCAGGGCACTCGCAGCCAGCCAATCCTGTACAACGCAACGGGTGGGCCGCATTGGGACGCCAGCCTGGCAGAAGGCAGCTTCAGCGCGCTCGCCGCGCACGGCGGCCTCGACACGATCGAGGTCCCATTGGAACCTGGTGACTTGTACGTGTTCCGCTCATCGACCATTCATGCAGTGCCGGCCGTGCACGGTGACCGCGCCCGCATCGTGCTTGCCGCGTTCCTGGGGCTTTCCGAGAACGGCGATGCGTTCGTGGTGTGGTCGTGAGCGTTGGCGCTCGCGTCGAAGCGCTGCTCGAGACCGGCGAGCCCGATCGACCCGGTGTCGGCGTCGGCCTCAGCGCGGATGATGTCACGCTCTATGTCGGTGGCTACGGCCTGGCCGATCTGGCCACCCGGACCGCGATCACACCCAGGACGGTGTTCGACACCTGTTCCATCGCGAAGCCGTTCGTCGCGTTGACCATCGCGTCGCTCATCGATCAGGGAGTGATCGATCCGGATGGAGCGGTCAGGTCATGGATCCCCGAGCTCCCGAGTGTGATGCAGCCGATCACACTCCGCCATCTGCTCACGAACACCAGTGGCATCCGAGACTTCAATGCCCTCGCCTACTTGACGGGCCGCGCCGCGTCGGAGCTATCGTCCGACCAGGTGCTGGGGTTGCTCGCCAATCAACGGGATTTGAACTTTCCGCCGGGCGAGGGGTTCTTGTACTCGCATTCCGACTATTTCCTATTGGCTGTGTGCGCGGAGCGCGCCAGCAATGTGCCTTTCACCGATCTCTCGCGCGACCGCATCTTTGCGCCGCTGGGGATGCACCGCACATCTTTTCTCGCGCCTGAGGGCTCGGTCGCGCAAGGCTACACGTGCAACGCCAATGGGCTCGAGCCGCGCGCACCCCAGTTTCGACGGATCGGCAGTGGTGGCCTGTTCTCGACCGTTGAGGACCTGGCGTCCTGGGATCGCGCCCTGCGCGCCCATGCGCTCGGTGCCGCGGGTGAGCTCTTCCTGGGGAGCGTCTCGCGAGCCGCCCTGCTTCGCGACCGGCGCCAGTGCTATGCCTGGGGCCTGGTCCTTTCGTCTGACCATGGACTGAGCACCACGGGGAACGGCGGCGCATGGGACGGCTACAGTACGGCGTACCTCCACCTGCCAGAGAGCCGCGTGTCGGCGATCGTGCTCTCCAATCTCGGCTCTTTCGATGCATTCTGGCTGGCCGAGCAGCTCATCGACATTGGGCTAGCCGAAGTGACCGGGACCGAACGCGGTACCGTCGCGTGGAGCCGACTGAAGAGCGGTCCACGCACCGAAGCGATCGATCGGGGCCCGACCATCCCACATCGCGGGCCGCCATGTCGCGACGGAGCGGACGTGCCTGACGCGGACCGCGGCGGAGTCTTCTACTCGGAAGAATTGGATGTCCTCTACGACATCGATTCCGATCCGGCAGGTTCGATCGTCGTCTACCGCGCCGACGATGTGATCGTCAGGCTCGACCGTGAAAGCGTCCGCCTGGAGGTGGGCGAGCGTGATGGCGAATGTACGCTCAACACTCAGAACGCTCGTCAGGTTCGACTCTCACGCCTGCAGGTGTTACCGTGAGCCGGGCGGACTGGGTGACGGCCGTCGCAGCCACCACGTCGACGGGCGCTCGGACGACGAGGAACTGGCCCCGGGCGACGAGTACGGCCGCCCGCCATTGCAGGCCGGGCCAATGGAAGCCGTCGACGCTCACGATATGCCTGCCTCGTGACCGATAAGACGAAAGGCGCGCGGCACGACTCGGCGGGAGCACATGATTGCCGATCGCCTCGGTCGCGCTCGCCAACCATCCGTCGGGTCCCTGCCCGAGGGTCTCGAATTCGAACCCACGTGGGCCCGCCCGGAATCGCGGCAATGAGGTCGCCGCTGGTGTATCCCCCACCGTCCCACAGCGCTCGCACCACCAGAGACATCGCGCGGCGTCGGGCAACTGGGCCGACCGGGCCGTCTGTCGAAACAGTCGACTGCCACACCCGTGCACGCCGGTCGCGCGCTTCGCAAACCCAAACTCGAATCCTTGCTGCCAGTACTTGTGCAGGAACACGCCTTCGGCGACGAACGCCACCAGGTAGTCGCACAAGCAGCGATCCAACTGCTCGTCATCGCCACGGTCCCGCATCAGCCGAGCGTACAGCTGCTCGGTCGCGTCGCGGAGCATCGGACGTGGTTCGTCCGCGAAGAGCTCTGCAACGAGCCGAGCCTGCAGCGCGCGATGGGCGGGTGCAACGCTTGCCGCGGGTGCTGCCTCGTCCCTCGTATCGGTCGCCGCTTCCACCTCGGGCAGAACTGTTCTCGTCGAAAGATGGACCCACCGTGGCGATGCAGACGCCAGCCCGATCGCCGGATTGCCCATGCAGAGGAAGGACGGCTCGCTGACGGCATCGTCGTTCAGGAGACGCGCGATCTCTCCGGCGCTCTTGCCCGCGGTGAGCCACGTCGACAGGTCGGTCGCCCAGGATGCCCGTTCCTGGTGCAGCATGTACGACCCGACCACGGCGTTGGCGTTGCCATGCTCGAAGAGACGTACAGCGAAGCTGTTGCTCCACGGCAGGATGGCATCGGACGTGGGCGTGCTCGTGCAGGACAGCAGGACGATCAGCGGACTATTCAGGCCCTGTGGTCCAACGAAGTGCCGGGGCTTGAGGCGCTCCCGCAGACACGGGCCGCCGTGTTGACACACGAGCGCTCCGCCGGGCCGTAGACGCTGATTCGGCGCCGCCGCGACACAGCCCACCGACGAACCCAGCTTGAAGTCTGCCCCGTTGCCGTGGGCGCAGATGACGATCGCCGCAGGGCGATCACCGGCGAGATCGACGAAGGTGTCCGAGTCGTGCGGACCCAAGACGGTGTCCGCGGCCGGTCGCGCGTCGAGGTCGACAGGCAGCTCGGAGTAGACCAGCAGCGGCCAGTTCGCGGTCTGGTCATGAGCATTCCGGCGCACGAACGTATGCACATCGGCGAGGTCGCCGACTGGGTACAGGCCGATGGCGAGGCGCCTGGCGAGACCGAGTTGGATGACGCTGCGCGCCGTCCGCATCGTGAAGAGCGCCTCGGGAAGAAACACCAGGACCGACGAGGCCTGCTCACACTCGTGACGCGCCCAGTGCCGGAAGCGCTCGACGGTCGGGAACACACGACACACGCCGCCACAGGTTGCGCCGTAGATGTGTGCCGCCGCGACCACGGCATCCCCGATGGTTCCGACCGCCGCGACGACATCCGGCTGGTTCCGCGTGGGGTTCACTTCACTACTTTGATGTGCAGCTCTCGAAGTTGCCGCTCGCTCACTTCCGCCGGAGCGCCCATCAGCAGGTCCTTGGCCTGCTGGTTCATCGGGAACGCGATGACTTCCCGAATGTTCGGCTCGTTCGCCAACAGCATCACGATGCGGTCGATGCCCGGCGCGAGACCGCCGTGTGGCGGCGCGCCGAGGCGCAGTGCGCGGAGCATGCCGCCGAAGCGGCGCTCGACCTCGGTGTGATCATAGCCGGCGATCTCGAATGCCTTGACCATGATGTCCGGGCGGTGATTCCGTATCGCACCACTGGATAGCTCGACGCCATTGCACACGATGTCGTACTGGTGAGCCAAGATCGAGAGCGGCGGCTGGGTGAGCAACGCCTCGAGGCCGCCCTGGGGCATGGAAAACGGGTTGTGGCTGAAGACGACGCGGCCCGTCTCTGAGTCGGCTTCGTAGAAGGGGTAGTCCGTGATCCAACAGAAGCGAAACGTCTCTTGCTCGATCACGCCCAACCGTTGTCCCAACGCTTGGCGCAGCGGCCCGACCGCGGTCGCCAGCTGCTGCGGTGGCGCACAGGCGACGAACACGGCATCACCGTGACCGGCGCCCACGGCATCGAGCAGCGCCTGGCGTTCCCCGTCCGTCAGGAACTTGGCGAGCGTTCCGCGGACTTGATCCCCGTTGATCAAGTACATCGCGCCGCCCAGACCGTGCTGAACCGCGAGATCGTTCATTTGATCGAAGAACGAGCGGGACTTGGCCGCGCCACCCGGTGCCGGCAGGGCGCGCACATTGGCGCCGGTGGCGAGCAGATCCCCGAACAGCCCGCTCTGAAGACCGCGGAACACCGCCGTGACGTCGGCCATGACGATAGGGTTGCGGAGGTCTGGCTTGTCGGTCCCGTACTGTTCAAGGGCGCGTGCGTACGGGATACGTGGAAACGGCGCCCCGGTCGTCACCCACGAGCTGTGCCGGCGGAACGTCTCGACCATGATCGGTTCGATCGCATGGAAGACTTCGTCCTGCGTGACGAACGACATCTCGATGTCCAACTGATAGAACTCGCCAGGGGATCGATCGGCTCTGGCATCCTCGTCCCGGAAGCAGGGCGCGATCTGAAAATATCGATCGAACCCTGCGATCATGAGCAGCTGCTTGAACTGTTGCGGCGCTTGCGGCAGCGCATAAAAGCATCCCGGATGAAGGCGGCTGGGAACCAAGTAGTCGCGCGCGCCCTCGGGCGAGCTGGAAGTGAGGATCGGCGTGGCGAATTCGAGGAACCCCGCGCCGATCATCAGCTCGCGAATCGTCGAGATCACCTGCGATCGGAGCACGATGTTCGCGTGTGGCTTCTCTCGTCGCAGATCGAGAAACCGGTAGCGCAACCGCTGGTCTTCGGGAATGTCCTCCGAGGTCAGCTGAAACGGCAGCGGCTCCGAAGCGGACAGCACCACGAGCGTGAGGACGTGCAACTCGACGTGTCCCGTCGGCAGCCGATCATTGACGTTGACCGTGTCTCGGGCGGCGACCGTCCCTACCACGGTGATCACCGATTCCAGCTTGAGACCGTCCAGTTGAGCGTAGGCGGGCGATGTCGGCGTGAGCACACACTGCGTCACACCATAGTGGTCGCGGAGATCCAGGAAGACCAGCTGACCATGGTCGCGCTTCCGGAACACCCACCCGGACAGTGTGACGGTTTGACCGACATGCGATGGACGGAGGTCCCCGCACGAGTGCGAGCGATAGATGCCAATGATGGACATTCGAAGTTAGTCGGAGTCTGCCAGGAACTGTGGAGAATCGCTTATCGCGGATCGAGAGGTCTATGCCGCATCACCTGGTTCTTCGGCACCGCGAATACCCAACCTATCAGCTGCCCCTTCTCGATCGTTACCTCGATGTCGCCGGGTGGCAGCCTGGCGATGACGTTCAGCGCCGCGCTGCCGTGCACCACCCCATCGATGGCCATCGACGTGCTCGACACCGCGTACTCCAATCCGGCCATCACGTCCCACGGGGCGTCGGCAAGCGTCGCGTTCGGCAGCGGGCCTTGATACAAGAACATGTCCTGGGGAAAGTGAACGCGGATGCCGGAATGGATCTTCACGAACTCCGATCCGGCAATCCAACTCGCGATCAATCCGGAATCCGTTCCGGGCCACCGATCGCCGCGGACGCGGACGAGGCCGAATGCCGCCTCTTGTCCATCGATGGTTCTCTCGTGCGCCCATTCGCTGCGTCTCGCATAACTGATTCGTCCAGGACACCGAATCCCCAGGCCGTAGGTGGCGATGGCCCTGACCGGTGGGCAATCTGCCGGCTGCACGCGATAACCGGCTTCCAGCGCGCGCCAGCGGGTCTCGAAACCGCGGCGTCGGAACGGTGAGTCTGCGGACCGCTTGCCGTACGGCATCTGCAGCGGCTCGGGGGGTATCGCACCGGCCTCTCGCACCGCGTCAGATTCGAAGCTCCAGTAGAGAATCATACAACGCCGAGCAGGTCTCGCATGCGTGGGCCCGGCACCGACTCGCCGCCGGACGCGTGCCACGTCTCAATGCCCGGCACGAGCACACGGACGACGTAGATGCCCGCGTAGCGCGGAAACGTCACATACGCAATCTGCGACAAGCCGACGGAGCGAAGACGCCGTACGTACCAGCGCAAATCGCTGACGGTGTGCGCGGTGTCCGCGGCCGCTGGAGCCAGCTCCTGGAACGACACCTGTCGTCGTGCCGGCGCCAGCAGCCAATGCGACTCCGCGCCCGATTCCCATCGCGATTTCTCATCGACACCACAGTCCTCACGGGAGCCCTGGAGATCGGTCGCGCGCGACTGGGCGACCTCGAGCAGCGATCCGCACAGCGCCATCTCCGCATCGCGATGCGCGCCGAAACCGGCGGTTGCCAAGAAACTGTTGAACGCCACTTCCTCGTGGCACGCGGACGCGAACACCGGCACGCCGATGTCGCCGGCGAGGTACTTGATGCGGACCTCGAGACCGGCGCCGCTGAATCGTTCGTGCAATCGACGAGCCGTGGGCGGCAGGGTCTGCGGATCCACGTCCAGGACGTCGTCGCGCTCGGCGGCCAACGGCACCTCGCAGCGCCACCCGATGCCGAGGCGCTCCGCGAGATCGTTCAGTCGTGCCCGTCCCAGGAAGTGCAGTGTCATCTCCGCGCACGAAACGACGTCCCGTTCGATAATCTCCCGAAGCGCGTGGGTGATCGCGTCCAGTACGGTGAAGCCGGCCCCGAGCCCGTTGGTGGTGGAGACGACGAATGAGGCGGGACACGGGCCCGACGGGCGCCGCCCGCTGAAGACGAGATCCGCCGGCACCCACACCGCGCGTCCGGCGCCGAGCTGGCGAGCGATCACCCACTCGGTCTCCGGCTGATCGCGATGCCGCTCGGTGAACCAGTCGGGCAGCCACACCTCGTGTTCGGCCAACGCGTCCCTGCTGCAGCACGTCACTCGGGACGCATCCCACAATGCCGCCGTGCGTTCGAGACACTCCATGATCGCGCACGTCTTCGACTGCTCGGCGGTCATCCCCTTGCCGCTGTACACCCAGATGGCGTCGGTGGTGCCAGGCTTGACGCAGGAATGGACCGGAATTCCGAGCCGATCGAGCCCGGAAATGTCTGCGAGCCGCGTGATTCCGAACTCGTCGAGCCTACCAAGCAGCGATTCGAGATGAGGCACGAGAACACCCTGTCGCGATGCCAGCGACGCGGAGGCACGCAATCGCGTCGAGCGCTTTCACGTCGAAGGCCGGCGAGAGCAGCTCGCGCGCCGTGTCGTCATCGATCCCGATCGACTGGGCGTGTACCAGCACGCGCGACGCCGAGCGGCGGGGAAAGTAGTCAGCGCCGAGAGCATCGATGAGTTGCGCGCCCGCGCGCTGAGACACGCGGCCCTTGGCCTGCAGCATCGCCACCGCGTATCGAATGCGGACCAGCGGAATCGACATCGCCCGGTCACCCTGGTCGGGATCGATGGTGCTGACCAGATCGTCATCGCGGTCGAGTCGGCCCGACAGATAGCCTCGGTAGACCCAGCCGACGCCGACCATCCCGAACGCCCGTAACTCTACCGCGCGTAGAGCGCCGACGCTCGAGGCACCGAAGACGGGCGCTCCCGTTGCGAGGACGTCGAAGACTTCCTGAGGCGAGGGGGAATAGCGCGTGACCATGTAGCCATCGATCAGAACGAAGCCGTCATAGCCGCGCCGAACCGCGCTCGCCAGATCGCCGCGAGATGCTGGCGGAAAGAAGTCTGCGGACAGGTACTGGCCGACGAGCTCACGCGCGCACGAGGGACCGACGAAAACGGCGAACCGCTCAGGCCGACGGTGAAGCGGGGCGTTGAAAGGCACGGTAGGAGGACGAGCGGTAGTTGAACACCACGGCGCGACGCGGCCTGCCGCTGGTGTTCGCGTGCGTGCGATGCACCGAGTAGGAGCTGTGCGCGATACAGCCTCCACGGCCGATTTCGATCCGCTCGAACGTGAGCCCCTCGAATGACGCGACCTCGCAATCGAAATGAAACGCGCTCGAGTCAATATGCGGCAGGAGCCGTGCGTGATAGGGCAGACCGAATTCCAGCCCCCCGGAATCCGAGCCAACCTGGTCCAAGGCGATCCAGAGCGCCACGGCCGATTCATCCTGAAAGTGATCGAAATACGAGCGGTGATCCTGATGGGCCGGCACCGGGGTCCCGGTGTTGGCGAAGTACTCGACGTGCAAACTCACGGCAGGGGAACCGAGGAGCCGCTCCGCCGCCTGGTTCAAGCGCGGGTCGCGCGCCATGTCAAACAGCAGGTCGCTCTCTTTGTCGAGGCGATTCATCACCACCGGCACCCCCGACCGGTCCCGTACACAGCCAAAGAGGCTGTCGGCGGTCCAGACACCGGCCAGACGCTCGACCTCGGCGGTCAGCGCCTCGACCTCGGTCGCGTCGGCAAACCGCGGGAAGGCCACGAAGCCGTTCTCGCGATAGTCCCGACAGTCGCGATCGCTAGGCAGGACAAGCGGGAACATAGAGCGTCGGCCTCGTCCACAGTTCGATCTCATCATTCGAGCACAGCTCCGCGAGGGCGATCGTGACCCTCGTCGGGGGCTCCAACAGCTGCGCGGCCGAATGCACAACAGTACAGCGATGGCCCGCCGGGTACAGCGGCGTCAGCAGATCGACCAGCACTCTCAAGCTCTCGCAGCCGCGGACGTCTCGCACGACGTTTTCGGTCATCAGCGTCGCGAGCTGGAAGATCAGCGTCGGAAGGGCCGGATTGGGACGCCACCCATTCTTGACGAGCGTCGTCGCTTCGAACAGCTGCATGCCGTATCCGTGGTCGACGGCGAGATCACACAGGATCGTGTCGAACGAGCTCACGCCGGGAAGGATGTGGACGTCGACCTGAGCGGTCCTGGCCAGATCCAGCGTGTACTCCGATGCCGAGACCAGGAAGAGTGGATGCCCATGGACGAGGAACCCGACGACCTCGTGCTCGGCCGTGGCGGCAATCAGCTGCTCGGAGATTCTGCGGTAGATGACAGGTCGCGAGGTGGAGTCGGTGTAGAGGGACGCGAGGTCGACGACGGTCGGACCCAGCTGCCGGACGTACTCGAGCACGGCCAGATCGTCGAGCAGTGTAAAGACAACGTGACAGTGTCGAATCGCCTGGAGCGTTTCAGTCGTGAAGTGAAGGGCGCCGCGGATGCCGGCGCCCATCAGGTAGAGCTCTCGCCTCCGCCCTGTGCTCATTGATTCGTAACTTTGGTGCCATTGTCCCTCAGGAACGCTCGAAAGCGCCTGACGTCGAGTCCCCACTCCTCCAACGCGACGCGCCGCATCGAGCTGAGCACTCGGATCTCATCGGCACCGAGTCCCGAGTTCGACAACGCCTCGGTCGGATCGCGCAGCAGTTGGTTGCGAAACGCGATGTCTTCGGCCGCGCGCGCGAGCACCGCCTCGAGACGCTGCTTGGCTTCTGCACTGAGCGTCGGTACATCTACTGGTGACATCTCTGGCTCCTTCTCGGAAAGGACTGCGTGTCGATCCGCCTCGACCCGTCCGTGAATTCCTGAACTTTGGGTGGCGTCCCGTAAAAAGTCAAGTACTTCGGACAGGGAATGAGCTCTGCGCACGACATCAACCGGAACACGGCGACGACGAAGAAGGCTGGCCCGAAAAAGAATCTTGACCTCGTTCGACGGCAACGATATTCTCCGGCCGATTTTGCGCGATCGTCGACACAGTGCTGGCGTCAACGCTTGAGCTTGCAGTGCCGCCAGCGGTGGATCCCTACGAGGGTTCTCTCTTTGCCCGGAAGGCAGCGCCAATGGCCAGGACCACGAAACTGACACCCGCCGAGAAAGCCTCGGTCACCAAGACCGCCAACAAGGCTGCGAGATTCTTCGCTGGCAAGCCCCTGAAGAAGGAACGGCTCGCCGAAGTGCTCGAGGTCGTGGCGGCACTCAAGCAAGCGCGCAAGCCAGTGGTGGGGCGCGAGGCGATCGCGTTATGGTCGGCCAAGGTCGACTACGCCATCGTCAACAACGACAAGAAGACGGTCCGCAAGCTGATCAAGATTCCGAGCGGCATCGAAGCCGTACGGGAGACCGAGTTCTACGATTCGAACGGCGGATGCAGCTGCGGCAGCGGAGGCGGGACCACCTCCGGCTGGTAGACGCCCCCTCGCCCGTGGCGCGGAGAATTCGTGTCATGCCCAAAACGGCGGTTACGCCGCGCGCCCGGAGTGTGGCGAAGTCGAGTCGCCGTCGCACTCGCTTGGGTGCCTCCGCCGGATCCGCGCTACGCCCCTCGCGTTTCAACACCTACACCCGCGACGAGCGCAACGCCCTGCTGGTGTTCAACAGCTTCACGAGCGCCCTTGTCGAGTTTCGAGGTCGGCTTGCGGAGCGGGTGACCGAGATCCTCGAAGGGCGGCAACCGCCCCGAGGCGCGCTGGCGAAGTACCTCAGCGAACAGGGACTCGTAGTCCCGTCCAGTCGCGACGAGCTGGCGGTGGCGGCGCAGCTCCACGAGATTCCGTTCGAGAGCGACGAGAGCCTCGCGCTGATGTTGCTCCCGCATGAGAACTGCAATTTCCGGTGCACCTATTGCTACGAGGACTTCGCGAAAAACGGGATGCATCCGGACGTGGTCGAAGGCGTGATTGCGCTGGTGCAGCGCCGCGCGCCCACGCTGCGCAAGCTGTCGCTCGGCTGGTTCGGCGGCGAGCCACTCCTGGCCTTCCCGATCGTCGAGAAGGTGGCAACCCGCGTGCGCGAGATTTGCGCAGCCAACGACGTCGCGTTCGCGTCCGAGATGACGACCAACGGGTATCTTCTGGATGCGCAGCGCGCCGCGCGGTGCATCGCGGCCGGCGTCAGCCGCTACCAAATCACCCTTGACGGTCCGTCCGAGTCTCACAAGGACACGCGCCGGCTCGTCAGCGGTGGCAACACGTTCGACCGCATCTTCTCGAACCTGTGTCACCTCCGCGATCATGCCGACGGGTTCCACGTCGTGATCAGGGTCAATTTCTCGCCCGCCAGCCTGCCGCTGATGCCAGCGTTCATCCAGACCCTGGGCCGCGAGTTCGGCCGTGACCCGCGTTTCTCGATGCGGTTCCGCCCGATCGGTCGGTGGGGCGGTCCAAACGATCAGCACCTGGTCATTTGCGAGCGAGAAGAGGGGGAGCAGCAGGAGATCTCGCTGATGGCGATGGCGCTCGACGCCGGGTTCAGCCTGCAGACGTGGGCCTCAGGGATGCGCCCCTTCGGAAGCGCCTGCTACGCGGCCAATCCGAGGCATTTCGTGATCGGCTCGGACGGCATCGTCTACAAGTGCACCGTCGCGTTCAACGACCCGCGCAATCACGTCGGGCGAATCGATCGCGAGGGCAACTTGAATCTGCACGACGAGTTGGTTCGGATCTGGACGCGGTCCGGAGAGGAAACTGACACGGGCTGCCAGACGTGCAGTTTTCGGCCCGCCTGTCAAGGCAACTTGTGCCCGCTGGAGCGCATCGACAATCAAGAGAAGCGCTGTCCCACGACGAAGACCCACATGGGACAGATCCTGCCGCTCCTCGCCTATGATGCGCGCCGCTCGCTCGCGGTCTCCGATCAATCGTAGAGCGGCGGTCGACGCGTTGATCGACGCCGTCGCCGCGTCAGGGGCCCTCATCAGTGGAGGCGCTCGAGACGACGTCCTCGCGGATGCGGCCGCTTCGATTCGCGAACCGGTGACGTGGTACCTCGAACACGTGCACTGGCCATCGTATCTGACCGCGCACGGTATACCGCTGGAGCTGTCGGTCGCCATCGACGAGCGCGGCCACGCCTCGTTCCGGTACGCCACCGATCGCGCCGATCATCGATCGTGGCTTGCCGGCAACTGGAGCCGCTACAGGGATGCCGCGGTTGAGATCACCGGCGCACCGGTGATGACGATCGGGAAACTGCTGACGGATCACCTGGGCATCAATCCGCCGACGCTGAGAAGCCCGGTCTATCACGGCGTCGGCTACGCGTCTGGCCGGCGTCGGTCGTCGATCTACTTCTTCATCGGCGGTCTGTCGCGCAACGACTTCGAGCGGCGCTTCCGAAGACAGGCAGCCGCGATTGACAAGACGCTGACGCGGGATGGCGGCCGACGACCAGACCGCTATCACGGCGTGGCCTACGACTTCGATGAGCGTGCGGCCATCTATCGCACCAAGTTCTATGCGTGGGTCGATCTCGAGAAGCCGCTCGTCGATCTGCGAGAGGTGCTGGGCACCGGCCACGACCTCGGCACGGCCCAGGCGCTGATGAGCCACTTGCGGCAGCGGGTCCAGCCGAGCCGGAACGCGCGCTGCACGCTGCTTCAATCCAGCCTGTCCGGGCATCCGCTGCGATGCCGCCACAAGCTGTTCCTCCACTGCGACGCCTGGCGCTTGAATCACCCTGACGCGCTGCTCGAAGTCATCAAGTTCTTGTCGTCTCGCACGAAAATCGATCTGAGCCCACTGTACGGCATGCTGAGCGTGTTCGGCGCCTCCGAGATTCCGCTCCTTCCCGTCTGGGTCGCGGTCGGGCCGGGCGACTCGGCCGCGTCGCTGACCTTCTATTTCGCGCCGATGCTCGAGCGTGCCGTGGCTGCCACGTCGGTCACCAGCGCCGGCGTCGAGCGGATGTGCCGTCGCGGTGTCGACTACCTGCTCGCGCGACGGGGACGGGACGGGTCGTGGTCCGACGGCGATCGGGGCTGCCCGCCCGAAATCCTGACGCCGCGCATCGCGGTCGCGCTCTCTGGTCGCCGTCAGTCGCCCAAGGATCTACGCGCAACCAGACGGTGGCTCGCCCATCGATCGAGCGATGCGACGGTGATTCGTCACGCGCGCGAAGCGGCCCTTCAATCGCAGCTCGCGTTGCACCGCCTCGGGTTCGAGACCGCGACAACCAAGGTGGTGCGCGGCACGAGCGAGTCGCCCGAGCTCGCCGGCCTCGAGTTGCTGCTGAGCGTCGAGACCGGTCCCGCCCGCAAGCCTCGTGTCGATCGCATCTTGGGGGCGCTCCGACGGCGCGAGCGATGGAGCGGCGGGTGGTCCGGCGGCATGGACGATTTGACGGTCACCACCCGTGTGGTCGAGGGCCTGGCGGCCGTCGCCGATTCCGCCGCGCCGGGCCGAGCGCTCGCGGCCCAAATGCTTAAGCGTGCCGCCTACGTCTACTCGGAGCGCCCAGTGCCCAGCGAACCGGCCCAGATCGCCCTCTGGCTGAAGGGCCGAACGCTCTGCGGACGGGATCCTGCGCACCCCAGCGTCGCACGGGCTCTTGCCCATTTGTCGCTCCTCCAACAACGCGACGGACGCTGGCTCGCCACGCCGTTCGAAACGTCATCGGGAGAACACGCGGATCTGGATGCCTCCGGCCTTGCAACCACCGCGCTCGTCGTCGAAGCGCTCGACATGCTCCTCGACCGGACGGCCCGTCTGGAGATCAGTCAGGGTGAAACAGCGGCGAGGCCTTCGCCACGAGCTCGACGGTGATCGGCTTGCCTCGCCGTTCGATCGGCAGTCTCTTGATGAGGCCTCGCGGGATGACGCGTTCGAAGAGCGCGAGGACGACGAACGTTTTTCGGCCCTTGCGTTTGACCTGCTTCACGATGATCGCGTGAGCCCCGAGCCGCCGCAGGCGCTCCGCATGGAGAGCGCGGGCCGCTTCGGCATCTTTCAGCGTGGTCATGGCCGCCCTTCGTCAGCCGATCGCCGTCGTGACGAGCTTCACGCGCAGCGCTTTCAGCACATCCTCGATTGGACTGAAGACGCTGCCCTCGGGCGCGCTGGCGAAATGAAGCCCAACGGCGCGCTTGGTGCGGCGATCCAGGACCAGCGAGCCCGAGTCTCCTGGCGCAGAGTATCGCGAGCACAAGACCTGATCGATGAAGCCGACCTTGCCCACGCCGGGGTAGGGAAAGACGACGCGGAAGTGAATGTCCTCGACCACGCCCACGGTCTTGCCAGTCGTCCGGCCGACCTTGACGATCTTCATTCCGCGACTCGCCGCGATCGTACCGCGAGGGACGCCGACGCCTGGGATCGCCGACTTGAAATCCTGCAGGCGCGACGACGTCGGCGTCGCCGCGGCGCAGTCGACCCTATTCACGAACGCGCCGCCCACGACGAACTTCTTGAAGCGAGACAGGCGGGCCACGACATCCTGCGCAGCCGTGCCGCCATCTCCTTTGCCGGGCGACAGAATCGCGTCGCCTCGCCTTCCTTTACCGCTCCGCGCCAGGACATGGCTGTTGCTGAGCACTTCGAGCTTCCGGTTGCGCCGAACCAGCGCGCCGAAGGTCCCGGCCGGCGCATTGACGTGCCCCATGCTGGCTCCAGGCTTGATCGACACGCCATCGAGTCGCAGTCGGCCGAGCACAATCACATCGGTCGGAACGGCGGTATCGGTCAACGTGAGCGCCGGGTGCACTGCCGGTGGTACGGCGTCCACGGCCCTCAGGCGGTTCAGCGACACCTTCCGTTTCACGTAGAAGCGGAGGGACAACGCGCCGGTGCGCTTGCCACCCGTGATCTTCTCGCCCACGCCGACCGCGACGATGTTCTTGTTGCCCAGCAGCCTACGCATTCGAAAGGCGGGCTCGGCCTCGCGGGGCGCGGCGGACTCGAGCCCCGGCTTGGTAAGCAGGTCGAGTACGTGCACCACCTCCTTGACTGACGGCATCTCAGTTCCTCCTTCTTCGTGCGGACCGGTGTCCGCGCCGATTGGCGTTGTCGTTCAGTGGTTTGCTCGCGGCACTGTTTCGAGGCGGAGGCTCGAGCCGATCGCCTGCCATCAGGTCCGACAGCGTCGTCGACCGCAGACGTGTCACCAGATCCTCACGCAGTTCCAACCAGCGCTGCTCAGCGAGATCGCGATGGCCAGTGGACCACGCCTGCCAGATCGACTCGCGCCAGTCGACATGCTGCACGAGCCGCTGCGACAGATGGTCGCGCACGAGCTCGACCCAGGTCGGGATTCGGAAGCCGAATGTCAGGGAGATCGACGGCTCGCGGGCATCCGTGTCGTGCCAGTAGCCACGCGGCAGATAGAGCACCGAACCGGGCCGGAGCTCGACGGTCGTGCCTCGCGGCATCCGCTTGGGAGATGGGCCCGTCGCATACCGTGCGACTTCGTCGGCCAATTGCGGCCCGCTGTTCACCGTAGGATGCGTCACGGTGCGATTGACGGCGAACCGCCAACGCTTTCGGCCTCCCAGTTGCACGACGATGACATCGTGGTCGTCGAAATGCATCCCGACGCCCACACCTGGTGGCGAGACATAGGCGTTGCAACTGCCCGCGTGTGGCGGCGTGCGCAACTGTCGCGTCAGCGTCCGCGTCCAGACGGCCACCGGCTCATGCCACTGATGAATCGCGTTGCAGACGATCGTCGCGCCGGAGTCGTACAGCGAGATCGCGCTCGACGGTGCGATCGGAATCTCGTTCGAATGGTGATGGGTCCCGCGCAGAATGGCCTTCATCTCCATGCGCGATCGCACGGCCACACGCAGGATGCTGCCGATCTGATTCAGCTCCGCCAGCCTGCCGAAGCGCGCCGCGGATCCATGGCTCCACAACGGGCGGGCGGACCAATAGCGCTCGAGAAAGCGATCGCTCTGGATTGTCGGAAACAGGGCGGACAGACCGCCCGTGGGCCGTGCCATAGAGACGAGGACGCTATCATATGCTGCCAGGCTGGCGGCGCTGTAGCCCGGTGAGCAGCGGGGCCACCGACGGTTCGTCGAGGCCCCGGGCCAGTCGGCCAGGAGCGCTACTCCGTTCGCAGGACCTGCATCAGCTCGACCCGAGAGGCTTGCTTGGCGGGCCACCAGCACGCCAGCAACACGAGAACGGCGCAACCGCTGACCACGGCCACGAACGTCCTGGCGTCGAGCGCTTCGGTGCCGACGATCAACTTCGACAGCGCCGTCTGCAAGGTCAGCGCCGCGATGACACCCACTACAACGCCCACGCCGCTCGCCCATGCCGCGCCGTGCAAGACGACCCGCGTCACGCTCGATGCGCTCGCGCCAAGCGCGACACGAACGGCCAGCTCACGCCGGCGTTGGGACACCGCATACGACACCGTGGCAAAGACGCCGAGAAGGGCGAACAGCAGGGCGGCGCTGCCGAAGACCGCGACGATCCATGTGCTGGCGCGCGACAGCCACAACGTCGCGCTCAAGAGCGACGTCATCGTTCGAACCGACGCGGTCGGCTGATCGGGATCCACAGCGCGTACGGCCGCGCCGATCGACGGCACCATCGCCAGCGCGTTCTGGTCAGCGCGCACGACGAGCATCGAGCTCCGCCGCGCGCGCCTGAGCGTCTGACTCGGCGTCGCATCGATCTGAGGCGCGGGCCAGTACATCTCCGCCGGCGCGGGATCACCCGGCCCGAAGTGATGAACGTCGCCGACGACACCCACGATCGTGCCCCAGAGGTCGTCGACGCCACCGAAGGTGACGGACGCCCCAAGAGGGTCGCGATCGGGCCACTCGCGTCGTCGCAGGGTCTCGTTGATGACGACCGCGAGCGGCCGGTTCGCCTGGTCGCCGCGGTCGAACAGCCGACCGGCGCGCAACGGCACGCGGATCGCCTCCAGATAGCCGGGTGTGACCACGCGATAGTGCGCGATGGGAAGATCGCCCGCGGCGCTGGTTCGCCCTGCGACGCGGTACGGTCGCACCGACGAGTCCCCGCTCAGCGGCAGCACGTGCGTCGTCCCCGCCGCCTGCACGCCGGGCAACGCACGAACGCGCTCGAGCAATCGATCGTAGAAGATCCTCACCTGCTGATCGTCTCGATATCGCGCTTCGGGCAGCGACACGCGCATCGTCACCACCTCGTCCGGCTCGAAGCCGAGATCGACGGCCGTCAAGCGGTCGAGCGTGGCAGCGAGGACGGCGGCGCCGCAGACCAGCACGACGGACAACGCCACTTCGAATGCGACCAGCGTCAGGCGGGCGCGCGAGGCTTCCTGTCCGGCGCCGCGCATCGACGCACGCTGACCGAGGCGGCGGTCCGACAGGACCAGCGCCGGGAGCAGCCCGAAGAGCAGGCCCGCACACACCGACGCGACTCCCGCGAACAGGATCGCGCGCAGGTCGACGGCAATCGGCTTCCATGTCACGAAGTCGTCCGGGCGCAGCGCCGCGACCAGCGGCGTCGCGAGAACCGCGAGGCCCACGCCCACCGTCCCGCCGGCCAGCGCGAGCAGGACGCTCTCACTGAGGAATTGACGAACCACGCGCAGCCGACTGGCGCCGAGAGCCAGGCGTACGGCAACCTCACGATCGCGCGACACACCTTGCGTGAGCAGCAACCCGGCGATGTTGGCGCAGGCGACGAACAGCAACAGCAGCACGGCAACGGCGATGGCGGCCAACACGGGCTTGGTGTCGCCAACGAACGCGTCGCGGACCGCCTGCAGGCGCACTCCCCAATCACGATTCGAAACGGGAAACTCGGTCTGGAGCGTCGTCGCGATGGCGTCCATCTCGCGCTGCGCCATGTCGACCGTGACGCCTTCGCGCAGACGCCCCCTTGCGGCCAGCGTGTGGCCCGTGCGGTTCTCGCGATCGGCGGCCGTGAGCACGAGCGGAGTCCAGAGCTCGTTCTCGAACGTCGGGAAAATGAAGCTCGCCGGCATCACGCCGACGATCTCGTAGGTCCGATCGTCCAGCCTGAGGCTTTTCCCCACGATGCGGCCGTCGCTGCCGTATCGCGTGCGCCACAGGGTATGACTCAGGATCGCGACGGCGTCGCGGCCGGGCTGAAACTCGTCGGCCGCGAACGTACGACCCAGGACGGGCTGGACGCCACCGGTCACCGCAAATCCGTCCGACACCGCCGCCACTGACACTTGCTGCGGCTCGCCGTCCCGCGTGAGATTCTGTTGGCGAACGTCGATCGCGGTCAGCGCAGCAAACGAGCGGGTGCGCGTCTGCCATTCGAGGAAATTCCCCGACGCGATCCCAGAGCTCGAACGCTGTGGAAGGTAGACCTCGGACAACCGAACGACCTGATCGGGCTCGCGGTACGGCAGCGGCGCCAGCAGGACCGCATCCACAACCGTGAACACCGATGTCGTGGCCGCTACCGCCAACCCAAGCGTCAGCGCCGCGGGAAAGCTGAAGCTCGCCGATCGGCGGAGCACCCGCCACCCGACCGTGAAGTCTTGACGAAGCTCTTCGGCGGGCAGCCAGGTCCGTTGATCGCGCCAGGCCTGTCGGGTCCGGTTGAGGCCGCCCAGCTCGCGCTCCGCCCGCACTCGGGCGTCGCGCGGCGACAACCCTTGCCGCTCGTAGGTCTCGACGAGCGACGCGAGGTGAAACTCCACCTCCTCGCCCATCTCCCGATCCCGTCGTCCTCGTCGTCCGACGGCCAGCAGCCGCACGATCCACTCGCGTATCGACATGCGTGCCTCTCAGCCGGCGTGTCGTGGACACCCGCGCTCTGTCGGGGTCCACACATGTTGATTGTCAACAGGAAGCTATCGCCGATGGGAGGACGCTGTCAACTTGTCGATCGAGGCGGCCCGCTGCTCTCGCGGACGATGAGAGACATCGGATATTCGATGGCGGTTCGCTGGCCCGCCGCCGAAATCGCGGCAAACAACCGGCGGCATGCTTCGCGGCCCATCTCGCGCATCGGCTGCGCCACGGTCGTCAAACCGGGCCAGAAGCGGGCCGACTCCGGGATGCCGTCGAATCCGGTGACCGACAGATCGTCGGGCACGTGCAGGCCACGCTGATGGGCGGCGCGCATGAAGCCGATCGCCAACGCATCGTTGCCGAGCACCAGCGCCGTCACGTCCAGCGGCTTCTCCAGGAACCTGTGCGCGAACGCCGCGCCCTGCTCTGCTTCGTAGCTCGGGCAGAACGACACCCACTCATCCGGCAGGTCGATGTCGTGACGACGCAGCTCGTCTCGAAGTCCCTGCAGCCGATGACGCGATTCGATGGAGACGCGGGGCCCACCGGCGAACGCAATGCGACGATGGCCCAGGTCGGTCAGATGGGCGGCGATGAGGCGCCCGGCACCGATGTTGTCGCCGCGGATCACCGAGACATCTCTCATCGCCTGGTCGGGCGCCACGGTGACCAGGGGAATCTGCGAGTCGATCGCCGCTTCGACCAACGGCATGTCGCGCCGATGGCACTTCGCGATGATGAGACCATCGACGCGCCGTTCGTCAATCCACTCCAGCGCGATCGTCGGGTCGTACTCGTTTCGGAGCTCGAGGCTCAGGAGCATCAGGCTGGTGTCGCGGGTCTGCAGCTCCTCTTCCATTCCGGTCAGGAGCTGCGTGAACCACGGATCCTGGATGGAATCGACCGCGACGCCGATGCAGCCTTTGAGGCCGAGGCTCAGGTTGCGCGCCGTCGACGAGCGCGAGTACCCGAGCGACTCGATGATGCCCGACAGCCGCGCCTTCATCGACGGGCTGACGTAGTCGTCGTTCAGGTACCGCGACACGGTGCTGACCGCGACGCCCGCCTTGGCGGCCACGACCCGAATGGTCGGCTTCTTGTGTCGCGCCGTCGCCCGATGTGCCCGCCTCTTCGCCACGCCGCTAATTATGGCAGCGAAGCTTCGCCGCGAATCGCCGAGAACTCAGAGGCTCTGCCAGGCTCCGCTTTCGCTGCCGCCAGTATCTCTCGCCTCGCTCCACCACCCCACCACGCACACAACGCGTGGCGGGGACCCCGGCCGCGGGGCGCCAACGCTGCTGATGTCACCGCGAGTCGGTGGTGCGGGTGCGAGGGGCTTGTGGAAGCGCAAATGTGTAGAGTGCGCTGCCACCACCGACGACGAGGAGTTGCCGTCCGTCCAGCTCGAAGGTGATCGGCGACATCCCGACGCGGCCGATGGCGGCATGCCACAGCGTCGTGCCATCGCTCGTGCGCACCGCCATGACGTTTCGGCTCGTGTCGCCGGTGAACGCGAGACCGGAGTCGGTGGTCAGCACGCCGGCCGAACCGGCGCCTTCGCCAAGATCGTGACTCCACTTGATCTTGCCGGTCTGCATCTCGATGGCCCGCAAGGCCGCGCGCGACCACACGCTCGAATTGGCGCCGGCCCAGCCGACCGTGCCATGCTCCTCCTTGAAGAAGTACAGCCCGTAGGCATCGACGGCGCTGACCAGGAGCAGGCCCGACGCCGGGTCGTAGCTGGGCGATCGGTAGTTCGTCGCGCCCCCTTCGTTCGGCGCGACCAGACGTCCATCGCGCTTCGGCTCCTTGTCGGGATTGGGAATCGGGCGTCCATCCTGGTCGATGCCCTTCGCCCAGTTGACGGCGGCAAACGACGTCGTCAGCAGGCTCTTGCCGTTCGTGCGATCCAGCACGAAGTAGTAGCCGTTGCGCGACGCCTGCAGCAGCAGCTTTCGCGGCGTGCCGTTGAAGGGCGCGTCCACGAGCACCGGAACTTCGGCGGCGTCCCAATCGTGCGTGTCGTGCGGCGAGGCTTGAAATCCCCACACGAGCTTGCCGGTGTCGGGGTTGAGCGCGACGATCGCGCACGTCCAGGGATTGTCTCCAGGTCGCATCTCGCCGTTCAGCACCGGCGTCGGGTTGCCGGTGCCGACGTAGAACAGGTTGAGGTCCGGGTCGTACGTGCCGGTCATCCACATCTGACCGCCCGTCGCACCGCCGCTGATCGAATCCGGCGTGCCCGGCGGCGGCGTGCTGTAGAACGTCCACTGCAGCTCGCCGGTCTCGGGATCGAACGACTTCAAGATGCCGGGCAGGTTGTCGAAGTCGCCCGCGACCCCTGCCAGCACGTGGTTGCGGATCAGCAGTGGTGCGTTCGTCGACCAGTAGCCGCGCGTCGAGTCGGCGATGACGACATCCCACTTGACGGTACCGTCGCGGGCATCGAGCGCCAGCAGGTGTGCGTCCGGCGTCGTGAGAAAGACCGAGTCCTTGGACACGGCGACGCCGCGGTGGCCGATATGGAACGCGTCGTTCTCGGGGTGCGTGTAGCGCCAGAGCTCACGTCCGGATCGCGCATCGAGCGCCCAGAGATTGTCGGGCGTCGTGATGTACATGACACCGTTGACGACAATCGGCGACGCCTTGATTTGCTGTGTCGAATTGGTCTGGAACGACCACGCCAGCGTCAGTTGATGCACGTTGGCCGGCGTAATCGACGACAGCGTGCTGTGCCGCCGGCCCGAATAGTCGCCGTGGTAGGTCGGCCAACTGTCGGCGGGCGGCTTCAGCAGCATCGACGGATCGACGCTCTGCGCTAGGGCGCCCGCACCGGAGATGACGAGCAACACAACGGCTAGACATCTCCCACGGCCGACTTGACCGCGATTCCATCGAGCTTCTCGTGCGGCTGTGGGAGATGTCTCGCCCCGCGGAGCGGGGCAAGAAGATACTGGTGTGGTCATGATCGGCCCCGTCCGCTACTTGAGCGTCTGCAGATAGGCGAAGACATCGTGCATGTCGGCGTCGGTGTACTTCGGTAGTTGCTCGACGTGCGCGCGAAGCGGCTCGTTGCCGGTGACCTTGACGCTGTCGAGCGGCCACGATCGGATCCAGCCATCGGCGTCGGCCAGGCTGATGGTGAACTCGTCGCGGTGCTCCAGCTTGCCGGTGACGGCCTGCCCACTGCGCGTGGTCACCGTCAAGGTCGGAGGCTGGGGCGGCTCCACCGTGCCGCGGCCGCTCCCCGGGTAGAGCATGCGTTGCAGCAGCGCCCAGCCCTCGTAGCGAGCGCCCACGGTGGCGAAGTCACCGTCGAGCGAGTGGCAGGTCGCGCACCCGCCGGCGCCGTTGAAGTAGCGGCGGCCCGCGTCGGCGTTGCCGGTCTGCAGGTCTTCGACCTCGACGGTCCGGCGCCCGCCGCCAGTGGCGTCCGCCTTGGCCTTCGTGTCGTGAATGAAGGCGACCACCGCCATCATGTCGACGTCGCTCAGCGGGAACGCCGGCATCCCCTTCTCGGCTCGCCCGGCGCGAAGCATCGGGGCAAGCTGATCGCCGCGCAGGTCTTCGGCGACGAGGGCGGAGCGCGTCAGATCGGGACCGCTCTCACCGCCTTCAGCGTCGCGTCCGTGACAGAACCCGCACCGCGAGGCGAAGAGCGTACGTCCCGCTTGCACTTGTTCTTCGGGGTACGACTGTGGTGTCACAGTCGGGATGCGCGCGCCCGACGCCGGGCTCTCACCTGGCGGCCGCTCCGGCCGCTGTTGCGCGCCCCCTGCGCCGGGGCGGCTCG
>DAINCF010000026.1:0-25308 GCA_036732565.1 Vicinamibacterales bacterium | reverse complement strand
ATTACCGTCCGGCTCGGACCACGATTCAGGCGGCAGGGCTGCCGGCCGAGGGGCTGCGCGTCGAGATCGACTGCATCGCCGTGGTCCCCTAGACGATGGGGTCAGGTCTCGACAGCGATGTAAGGGCGGCTCGCGAGCCGCCCCTACCGCCTTGACGGTGATCTCCTCCCAGCCCACAATCGATGGCATGAAGACCGCACCGGGCCGCTTTCGCCGTCTCGCGCTCCTCGTCGCGCTGGTCGTCGCCGCGCCGCTGGCGGGCCACGCCGACGAAGGCTTCTGGCCGTTCAACCGCATTCCCAAAGCCGCGATCAAGCAGGCGCTCGGCGTGGAGCCGAGTGACACCTGGCTGACCCACGTCCAACTGGCCTCCGTGCGCTTTCCGGGCGGCTCCGGCTCGTTCGTCTCGCCCGATGGCCTGGTGCTGACCAACCATCACGTCGCCATGGACATGCTGCAGAAGATGAGCACGCCGGAGCGCGATCTGGTGAAGGACGGTTTCCTCGCCAGGGACAAGGCGCAGGAGCTGCGTGCGCCGGATTTGGAGCTCGTGCGCCTGGAACGCATCACGGACGTCACCGACAAGGTCAATGCCTCGATCAAGGACGGCATGAGCTCGGCCGAAACGCTCGCCGCGAGGCGTGCGGCGAGCGCCACGATCGAGAAGGACTCTCAGGCGGAAAGCGGGCTCCAGAGCGAGGTCGTGACGCTCTATCAGGGCGCGCAGTATCACCTCTATCAGTACCGGAAGTTCACGGACGTGCGGCTGGTGTTCGCGCCGGAGTTCGACGCCGCGTTCTACGGCGGCGATCCGGACAACTTCACGTTCCCGCGCTACTGCCTCGACATGACGATCTTCCGCGTCTACGACAACGGCAAGCCGCTGGCGGTGAAGCAGTACCTGCCGTGGTCCACGGCTGGCACGAAGGCAGGGGAGCCCGTCTTCACCTCGGGCCACCCCGGTCAGACGCAGCGATTGAACACGGTGGCGCACCTGGAGTTCATCCGCGATCACTCGCTGCCGCTCAACCTCGAGAACTTCGGCCGCCTGCGCGATGCCCTTGCCGTCTATTCGGACAAGGGCGCCGAAGAACGGCGCCAGGCCAGCGATCTCTTCTTTTCCTTCGAGAACTCGCTCAAGTCGTGGCGCGGCCAGATCGCGGGGCTGAAGGACCCCGCGCTCATCACACAGAAGGGCGAGGCAGAAAAGGCGTTGCGGGCGCGCGTGGCGGCCAAGCCGGATTTGCAGGCGAAGTTTGGCGATGCGTGGCCGCGCATCGAGCAGGCGCGGAAGGGCCTGCCGACCTACAACACCGAGCGCGTGTTCCTGGAGGGCGGGCTCGCGCTGTTCAGCGAGTACTTCGACCATGCTCGCACGCTGCTGCGCTGGAGCGAGGAGAGCGCGAAACCGAACGGGCAGCGCCTCCCGGAATTTACCGACGCACGCAAGCCGCAGATCGAACTGGAGATCGCATCCGATGCGCCGATCTACCCGGCCTTCGAAACCGCGCGCCTCGCCGCGTCGTTGACGCTCGCCGTCGACAAGCTCGGCGCCTCGCACGAGCTGTTGAAGCAGATCCTCGACGGCAAGTCGCCCGAGGCTCGTGCGGCGGAGTTGGTCGCCGCGACGAAGATGGGAGACGCCGCGACGAGGAAGGCGCTGTTCGCGGGCGGGGCAGACGCGGTCAAAGCCTCCACCGACCCGTTCATCGTGTTGGCTCGGCTGATCGATCCGCGGTCACGAGAGATCCGCACGAAGTACGACAACGAAGTCGTCGGCGTGGAACGGGACGCCTACGCGAAGATCGCGCAGGCCGTGTTCGCGACGCAAGGCGACTCCGCCTACCCGGATGGCACGTTCACCTTGCGGCTGTCGTACGGCCAGGTGAAAGGCTACGAGGAGAACGGCAAGCCGGTGACGCCGTACACGGAGCTGCGCGGTCTCTACGTCCGCGGCGATCAGCACGGCCTCAAGCCGCCGTACAAATACCCCGAGACGTGGGCGAAAGCTCGCTCCACCCTGAGCCTGACGACGCCGTACAACTTCGTCACGACCAACGACATCGTCGGTGGCAACAGCGGATCGCCGGTGATCAACGTCAAGGGCGAGCTGGTGGGCCTGGTGTTCGACGGCAACATCCAGTCGTTGCCGGGCTACTTCGTCTACGACGGCAAGGTGAACCGCACGGTCGCCGTCGACGTCCGCGGCATGGTCGAAGCGTTGAAGAAAGTGTACAAGGCGGACGCGCTCGTCGCGGAACTGACCGCGGCCGTCGCGACGCCAACCGCCCGCAAGTAGCCAGTAGGGCGTAGTTGGTTGGTCAGGCGTGGGGTCCGCCTTGCCGGGGTCCCCGGCGCGGCAGCCGCGCTGGGGTGGCTTTAGGCGGACCGAAGCTCACTTCTTCTGCTGCCCCACGACCTGCATCGCCGTGGTGATCATCGACGCCACGTCGGCGACGTTCGCCGGCAGGATGATGGTGTCCGCGTTGTTGATGACCTTGCCGAACTCGCCGATGTACTGCTCCGCCACTCGAAGCTGAATGGCTTCGGGGCCGCCTGGTTCCTGCGAGGCGCTGGCCACGCGCCGGATGCCTTCGGCGGTCGCGGTCGCCACGGCGAGGATCGCCTCGGCCTGTCCGGCGGCCTCGTTGATCTGCTGCTGCTTCCGCGCTTCCGACGCCTTGATCGTTTCTTGCTTCGTGCCTTCGGCGTTGTTGATGGCCGCGTCGCGCTGGCCCTCTGAGGTGAGAATGACCGCTCGTTTCTCGCGCTCCGCGCGCATCTGCTTTTCCATCGCCGCGAGGATATCCGCGGGCGGCGTGATGTTCTTGATCTCGTAGCGCAGCACCTTCACGCCCCACGGTTCAGTCGCCTTGTCCACCTCTTGAACGACCTGCGTGTTGATGTTGGTCCGCTCTTCGAAGGTGCGGTCGAGGTCGATCTTGCCGACCTCGCTGCGCAGCGTCGTCTGCGCGAGCTGGCTGATGGCGAACATGTAGTCCTGGATGCCGTACGACGCGCGCTCGGGATTCAAGACTTTCAGGTAGAGCACGCCGTCCACCTGCACCTGCACGTTGTCCCGCGTGATGCACACCTGCGCCGGGATATCGACGGCCGATTCTTTCAGGGAGTGCTTGTAGCGGATGACGTCGATGAACGGCACCAGGATGTGGAAACCGGCGTCCAAGATGCCCGCAAACTTGCCAAGGCGCTCCACGACGAACGCGCTTTGTTGCGGAACGACGATCGCGGTCTTCGCGAGTACCACCAGCACGATGACCGCCAGCAAGATGATGACAAACAGTCCGCCTTCCATACGCTCCTCATTCGGGCACGATGCCCAGCAGCAGTCCCTCGACGCGGGCCACGCGGCAGCGTTGTCCCGGTTCGAGCGTGTGTTGACTGTCATTGCGCGCCGTCCAGCCCGTGCCGCGCACCTCGGCGCGGCCGACCGCGTCCGGAGCCAGCCGCTCCTGGGGAACGGCGAGATCGCCGATCAGCGAGTCGACCGGCGGCATGGGTGGGGTCTCGAACCGCTTCTGCAATCGCCCGCGAAAGACCACCAGGTACACGAGCGACGCCACGGTGAAGAGCAGCCACTGCAACCACGGCTGGAGGACGAGATCGAGGCGGGCGAGCACGCCGACCGTCAGCGCGCCCAGGCCGAAGAACATGACGAAGAAGCCGCTCGGGGTAGCCAGTTCGACGACCAGCAGGGCCAGGCCGCCTGCCAGCCACATCCACCATTCCATTGCGGCGAATTATAGATGGGTTTGCCCTGCCGTTGTATGATCGATGGTTCCTATGCCTCGTATTCTCGTCACCAATGACGATGGCGTTCATTCTGAAGGCATTCTCACTTTGGCAACGGCGCTCGAGCCGTTGGGCAGCGTCACCGTCGTCGCGCCCACGCAGGAGTCCAGCGCGATCGGACATGCGCTGACCTTGCGCCGGCCACTCCGGCTCGAGGCCCTCAGGCCAGGCGTCTACGCGGTCGACGGCACGCCCACGGACTGCGTCAACCTGGCCGTCGCCGTGCTTTTCAAGGGGGAGTTGCCCGATCTCATCGTCTCGGGCATCAACACCGGCTGGAACCTCGGCGACGATGTGACGTACTCGGGCACGGTGGCTGGAGCGCTCGAGGGCGCGTTGCTGGGCGTCCCGGGCATTGCGGTGTCACTGCAGCGCACGCCGGACTACATCTTCGATTTCGGACCTTCAGCCGCCGCCGCGGCGACGCTGGCCGATCTCGTCCTGCGCCACCCGTTGCCCGACCGCACCTTCTTGAACGTCAACGTGCCGAAGGGGACGCCGAAGGGTTTCAAGATCGCGGTGCAAGGGAAGCGGAATCACATCACGAAGATCGCCGAGCGGCTCGATCCGCGTGGCCGGCCGTACTACTGGATCGAGGAAGGTCTCGACGATTGGATGGTCCACGATCGCAGCGACTACCACGCGGTCAAAGACGGCTTCATCGCGGTCACGCCGCTGCAGCCGGATCTCACCGCCCACTCCGCGCTGGATCTGATCGAACGCCTTCCGCTCCCGTTCGCCACCGAAGTCCGCTGAGCCGGCCCTACGGCTGGGCCGGCGCATTTTGTGCCGCCAAGTCGCTTCAAGTCCGCTAGAATCCACTTCGAGTGTCAACCCCCACGACACTTTCGAAAGTCACGCGACACTATTGGAATCGGCGGACATCGTGGTTAGCTCGACCTCGATCGATCGTCGCGCGCTCGCCTCGCCGAGCGGCTCGCTGGCAAGCGACCACTTCTGCATCCGGAGCACGCACCTCGCGTGGTCCGACTTGGTGGATCCACGCCTGTTCGACGCCGAAGTCGTCAACAGTCTGCACGAGCGGCTCCTCACCGCACGTCCCTACGAGCATCTCGTCGCCAACAACTGGTTCAACCCGACGCTGCTGGAGCTGATCCACGAGGAGTTCGATCTCTTTGGCGACTCGGGCTGGAGGGAGATGCACAGCCACCACGAGCACACGATGCGATCCACGCAGCACGCGCGCTTCGGCCCGGCGACGCAGCTGTACTTCGCGATCGTCAACTCCGGGTGGTTCGTCGATTTGCTGGCCGCGGTGTCGGGGGTCGAGGATCTGATTCCAGATCCGCTGCTCCACGGCGGCGGGATGCACGAAACGCGCGCGGGTGGCGGCTTCGGCATTCATCGCGACTTCGATCGCCACGTCCGCCATGGCCTCAGCAATCGGATGGTGTTCATCACCTATCTGAACCACGACTGGGATCCCGCGTGGGACGGTGCACTGGAGCTATGGGACTCCGAGACCTCCGGCTGCGTGACGTCGATCGAGCCGGAGTTTGGCCGATCGCTTCTGCTCAAGCACGGGCCCTGCAGTTATCACGGTCATCCGCGACCGTTGAAGGTCCCGAACGGACGCGCGCGTCGTTCGGTGGCCGCCTACTACTACACGAACCCCGGCGCGGCCGAGACGCGAGACGATGAAGTGCGCTCACGCTTTCTGTTCAGGCATCGAGCGGATGGCCTCAAGCGGGCCGCCAAGCTGGTCACCCCGCCGATCGTCTGGATGGGACTCAAGAAGATCATCCGCCGGCCTGGGGCCTGAGGCTTCGAGGCCTGGAGGCCTGGAGGCCTGGAGGCCTGGAGGCTTGGAGGATTGGTGGCCTGGAGGACTGAAGGCCTGGGGGCTCGAGGCTTTGGTGCTTGGCGGCTGAGGTGATCTGCGGGTACACTGTGTTTCTGTCCGTCGGGGCGTGGCTCAGCTTGGTAGAGCGCTCGGTTCGGGACCGAGAGGCCGCTGGTTCGAATCCAGTCGCCCCGACCATTCGAAATCGCGAAAGGGCTCACGAAAGTGGGCCTTTTCAATGTACGGCGGTTTCGAGTTTCGCAGCGGCCGCTGACCCCACTTCGCGAAACGCGCGCGGAAGAACCGAAAGAAGGGCGACAATCGATCGGTCGAGGGCGGGCCGCGTCACAAGTGCTACATGTGACACAATGCCGGCCCGATCGACGTCATCGTCTCCGACCTGGCCTTGACCGAAATGGTGTCTGCACTGGGCCGCCGCACGCGTGAGGAACGTCTCACCCGCAAAGAGGCGCAACGCCTGTATCGGGAAGCGTCGAAGTTGCACGAATCATCGCACCATGCCGAGCTGACGCCACCGATTCATCGGCGTGCCGAGCGGCTGATGCTCTCGCTCGCGCCCCCGCTGCGCGCGCTCGACGCGCTCCATCTCGCCACCGCGCTCGCCGCGGAAGCGGCCACGGTCGTGAGCTTCGATCCGCGTTTGCGAGCTGCGGCGGCGTCCCAAGGACTCTTCGTGGCTCCTCGTCTCGATGTCTGAGTGGATTGGCAGATTCGCCAAGATTATGGAGGTCCCCATGTTGCGCACGACCGTCGCGTTCGTGCTCGCTCTCGCCCTTTCATCGGTCGCCTCGGCTCAGGATTCGATCTCCCGCGCGCTCGTCCAGCAGTGGGACGGCGTCAAAGGCAACATCGTGGCGTCCGCGGACCAGATGCCGGAAGCTGACTACGGGTTCAAGCCGGTGGACTCGGTGCGGTCGTTCGGCGCGATTCTCGCGCACGTTGCCGGGGCGAACTATGTGATCTGCGCGCCGGCGCTGGGGGCGAAGGCACCGTATGCCGAGGATCACTTCGAGAAGGCCGCGAAGTCCAAGGCCGAGATCGTCAAGGCGGTGCGCGAGTCGGTCGCCTACTGCGACAAGGCGTTTGCGGCGCTCTCGGACAAATCGGCGAGCGAGATGGTGCCGGCGCCGTTCGGCTCAGGTCAGACGTCCCGTGCCAGCGCCTTGCTCACCAACATCGGCCATGTGCAGGAGCACTACGGCAACCTCGTCACCTACTTTCGCGTGAAGGGTCTCGTACCGCCCAGCTCGCGCTCGCAATAGCGACGTCCGTCGCCGCGCGGACCCGCGGGTCAGGCCGACCGCACTTTCTGCGCCTTCAGCGCGGCGTTGGCGGCCTTGACCCGCAAATCGTACTGCGCCCGTGCGTCCTGCACGGCGGTGCGGTGCTTTTCGGCCCACTTCGCCAGAGCTTGAATCGGCTGGCGCAGCGTGCGGCCGAGCGGCGTCAGCTCGTAGTCCACGCGCGGCGGCACGGTGGGGAAGACCGTCCGCTTGACGAGCCCGTCGCGCTCCAGGCCACGGAGCGTCAGCGTCAACATGCGCTGCGACACGCCGTCGATATTGCGACGCAGCTCGCTGAATCGCTGCGAGCCGTCGCTGAGCAGCGCGATCACCAGTACGCTCCACTTGTCTCCAACTCTGCCGAGCACTTCTCGAGCGGCTGGGCAATCCTCCTGACGAACAGCGATGTGCCTGGGTGACATGGATGTGCCTTCTTGCGCGGCCGGCGGACGGCGGCGACAATCAGTTGGTTACTAGAGAGAACTGTAGAACATTTCGGAACTCTCTATCAACTGAGAACCACTGGAGGCATCATGAGCACCGTTGATCAAGCCGTCGCCGCCGGCCCTACGACCTGGACCGTGGACCCCGCGCACACGCACGTCGAGTTCGCCATCCGTCACATGATGATTGCAACCGTGAAGGGCCGTTTCGGAGCCGTGGCTGGCACCGTCCTGCTTGACGAAGCTCAGCCCGGCAAGAGTGCCGTGAACGTCACCATCGACGTGGCCAGCATCGACACGCGTGAAGCTCAGCGGGACGGCCACCTGCGCTCGGCGGACTTCTTCGACGCCGAGACGTTTCCGAAGATGACGTTTCGGAGCACGCGCGTCGAGCGGACGGCGGCCGACCGATTCAAGGTCGCCGGCGAGCTCACCATCCGCGCCGTCTCGCGGCCGGTCGTGCTCGACGTCACCGCCGAAGGCCGCGGCAAGGATCCGTGGGGCAACGAGCGCGCGGGGTTCAGCGCGAGCGGCGCGATCAAGCGGAGCGACTTCGGACTGACGTGGAATCAGACGCTCGAGACCGGCGGCGTGCTGGTGGGCGACGAGGTCAAGATTTCCGTGGATGCGGAGCTGGTGAAGCAGGCCTAAAACGGTTTGGCTAGTGTGCGCCCGAGGCGGGAGAAAAATCGGCCCGCCTTGACGGCGCTCTTCTGCGTGCCGCGCGCCGCGGCGACGCTGGCGTCGGCGACCGCGACGCCGGTGCTCACCCCCGCCTCGGCAATCGACTGTCCGGTCGTCTTTCCGGCGCCGGCGAGCGCCCGGCGCGTGCTGTCGACCCAGGAATCGGAGTCTTCGGCCTCGGCAGAGGGCTCGCTGGTCGACGCCGGCGCCATGGCAGGCGCGACCGGGTTGGCCTCGGCCATGACACTCGGGGCCACGCGCAGCACATCGCTCTTCGCTCGAGCGTCGGGCTCCGCTCTGGGCTCCGACTGCGCAGCAACGAATTCAGTGACGTCCGCAGTGACGAGAACGGCGTCCGAGGCGACAGCCCGCACGGCATCCACGTTGGGCGGATCGTCGGCGTGCACGTGCCCAGCATCCACGGACTCCGCGAACCGGGTTGCGCGCCGAGCGGTCGGTTCATGCAGCGCCCGCAACAACGACGCGAGCGTCAGCTCAGGCGTGTCCACACCCGGCGCCACGCTGGCGCGCGCGACGCTCGGCAGCGTGATGACCGATGTGTGGCGTCCCGCGAGACCGACGGAGACAACGCCCAGGACCAGCGTGGCCGCCGCGACAGCCGGCCCCGAGGGGCGCGTCGAGATGTTGCGTCGGCCGTCGAGCAGCCGCAGCACGCGCGTGGTGAGCTGCTTCTGACGAGTGGCCGCCGGCAGCAGCGACGACTCGGAACCGGCCGTGAGATCCGCGATCCGCGCCAGGCACCGCGCGTAGGTCCGCGGTGCCCCCGTCGCCGCGAGGACCCAGTCGTCGCACGCAACCTCACGTTCGATCCGCAGCCGACGATCGATCCACCACACGGCCGGATGCCATCCGATGACCGTCTTCGCGAAACACTGGATGGCGCTGGCCACGTCATCCCGGCGCTGCACGTGCGCGTACTCATGCAGCACGAGTTGATCGAGCTCCTCGTCACCCAGTGATGACAGGAGCTCCGGCGCCACGGCGATACGTGGGTAGCCAAGGCCGAGCACCCCCGCCGCGCGCACATGCTCCGACACCACCAGCGTCGCCCGTCGTCCGCGATTGCGTATCGACTTCCAGCGCGGCAGGGCGCGCTCTCGCCGGACCGGGAACGGACGGCACGCGCGCTTGGCGGCATCCAGATGCACGAGGGCCGTGTAAAAGCGCACGCCGGCCCAGGACATCCAGGCGACGAACCCGAGGTACGGCAGGAACACGATCCATGTCGCGTCCTCGGCGGCAGCGCCCGGAGATGAAACCGTGCCCGGCAGCTCCGCGGTCGCCCCGGCGCCAAGAATGGCGCCGACGCCAGGGAGCTCCAACAGCCCCAAGAGCGGAAGCGCGATGACCAGGCCGAGCGTGGCCCACCACACCCGGCATCGCATCGATGCGCTGATCCGGCGCGCGCGCGAGAGCCCCAGCGAGACCATCGCCACGAGCGCGACGCCTTGCCACAGCCAGTCCACCAGCGCGGTCGTCAATCGTGGCTCCTCAGGCTCGTTCGATGAGCTTTTTCAATTGCCTCAGCTCGGCCGCGTCCATGCGCTCGTCCTCGAGCACGTTCAGCACGAGCTCGGTCGGCGAGTTGAAGAACCGATCCAGCAGATGACCGAGCGCGCGGCGCTGTGCCTGCTTGCGCTCGATGATCGGCCGATAGACGAAGGCGCGGCCGACCTTCTCGTGCGCGAGATAGCGTTTGGATTCCAGGATGCGCAGCAACGTTTGCACCGTACTGTACGAGGCGGCGGGCTTGCTCGGCAAGGCCTCAACAACCTCGCCGACGGTTGCCTGTCCCTTGTCCCACAGGACGTTCATCAATCGCGCTTCGCCGTCGGTGAGGCGGGGGGATCGAGGTCGAGCCATACACGGTCACCTAACGAATTAAGAATTGCGAATTCACTGTAGTCAGGTGCCCCGCCGCTGTCAACTGAATTCCTTAAGAGTTGGGCAACACCGCCCGACGGGCGATGGACGCGAGCCGCGGGGATAGACTGGTACGGGTCGGGCATGCCACTGATTTCCCTCGAACACGTCTCCATCGCCTACGGACTCCTGCCGCTCCTTGACGAGGTCGGGCTGCAGGTTGACGCCGGTGAGCGCATCGCCGTCATCGGCAGAAACGGAACCGGGAAGTCCACGCTCTTACAGATTCTTGCCGGCGATCTGCATCCCGATCGCGGGTCTGTCTCCCGCCACCCAACGCTCTTTACGGCGCGACTGACACAAGACGTGCCACTCTCGGTCGACCGCAGCGTGTTCGACGTCGTCGCCGAGGGGCTTGGAGGCGTTGCGGATCTCATGAAGGCTTACCATCGAGCCGCAGTCGCGGTCGGACACACCGCTTCGGAGGCGGCGCTCGACGCGCTCGGGCGCCTCCAACAGGAGCTGGAGAAGCAGGACGGCTGGCGACTCGAGCAACGCGTCGAGACGGTGCTGAGCCAGCTGGGGCTCGACGCCGACGCGAGAGTCGACACCCTGTCCGGCGGGTGGCGCCGACGGGTTCTGCTGGCCCGCGCGCTGGTCGGCACACCCGACGTCCTTCTGCTCGACGAGCCGACGAACCATCTCGACATCGAGTCGATCACGTGGCTCGAAGCGCAGCTCATCGAGTATCCCGGCGCTGTCGTCTTCGTGACTCACGATCGGAGCTTCCTCCAGCGCGTGGCCACGCGCATCGTAGAGCTGGACCGCGGACGCCTGACCTCGTGGCCGGGCGACTACGCGACGTTCGTGCAGAAAAAGGAACTGTGGCTGGCGAACGAAGCCGTCCAGCAGGCGAGGTTCGACAAGCGGCTTGCCGGCGAGGAAGTGTGGCTCAGGCAGGGCATCAAGGCGCGACGCACCCGCGACGAGGGTCGCGTGCGGGCGCTGATGGCCATGCGCGGCGAGCGCGCCGCTCGACGCGTCCAGATGGGCGCGGTGCGGCTGCAGGTCGAGCGGGCCGATCCATCCGGCCGGCTCGTATTCGAGATCGACGGTATCGGCAAGGCGTTCGGCGAGACGCTCATCATGCGCGAGTTCTCGACGCGCATCATGCGCGGCGATCGCATCGGGCTCATCGGGCCCAATGGGTCGGGCAAGACGACGATGCTGCGGATGCTCCTCGGCGAGCTGTCGCCCGATCGCGGGGAAGTGCGCCGCGGCGCCAACGTCGAAATGGCGTACTACGATCAGCAGCGAGAGCAGCTGGACCCGGACGCCACGGTGTTCGACACCATCGGTCAGGGAAACGACACGGTGACGGTCAACGGCGAGTCACGACACGTCCACGGCTACCTGCGCGACTTTCTCTTCGCTCCCGAGCGCGCCCGATCCCCGGTGAAGGCGCTCTCCGGCGGCGAACGCAATCGGCTTCTCCTGGCCCGGTTGTTCACACGGCCAGCCAACGTCCTGGTGCTCGACGAGCCGACGAACGATCTCGATGTGGAGACACTCGAGCTGCTCGAGGCGCAACTCATCGAATGGCCGGGCACGTTGCTCCTGATCAGCCACGACCGCACGTTCCTCGACAACGTCGTGACGAGCACGATCGTCTTCGAAGGTGATGGCCGCGTACAGGAGTACGTCGGCGGCTACGCGGACTGGCTGCGTCAGCGCGACCACCAGAAAGCGAGTGAGCCGGAAGCGTCCCAAGGCCAGGATCGACAAGTGTCGCGCGGTGCCGTCGCTGAGAGCGTGGTGCCTGCCGCGACGGCGCGAAAGAAGCTGTCGTATCACGAAGTGCGCGAGCTCGAACGCTTGCCGTCGGCGATCGATACGCTCGAGGCAGAGCAGGCGGCCCTCAACGCCACGGTGGCCGCTCCTGAGTTCTACAAGGCTGGCGCAGCCGTCATCAGCGCAACCTTGGCTCGCCTGGAAGAGCTGCACGCGTCTCTGGTGTCCTCCTACGCGCGCTGGGACGAGCTCGACTCCCGCGCGCGGTAGATCTAGTGGGATGTACGTTTGATTCCCATGGGGCCCGTTCCTACGGAACGGGCGCGAGAACTGCGCCGAGCGACGGTGTTGGCTATTTCACTTTTCGCTGATACGCTCCACTCGATGGACGCCGGCCTCGACGCCAGCCGGCTCATCACCAGGAGCCCTCCATGCGATTGCACATGACGTTCTCCTTTCTCTTCGCGGCGTTCCTCTGTGCGTGGCTGTCGGTCGTGGAATCCTACGATCGCGCGCACGCACAAGCGAAACCCACCAACCCCGTTCCCTCGGATCCCGCATCGATCGCGGCGGGCAAGAAGCTGTACGACAAGAACTGTGTGGAGTGTCATGGCGAGTCCGGCAAGGGCGACGGCCCACGTGCGCCATACTCCAATCCGTCACCGCCGAATCTCACCGATGCGGAGTGGAAGCACGGATCGACCGACGGCGATATCTTCGCCGTGATCCAAAACGGCGTGAAAGACACCGACATGGCGTCGTTCAAGAAAGAGATTCCCGAGCAGCAAGCCTGGAACGTCGTCAACTACGTGAAGAGCTTGGGAGCAAAGAAGTAAGCTGGAAAGCGGTGCGCACGCGCAACCTGGTGTGGCTGCTGACGGTGGCGCCGGTCTGGTGGGCGATTGCCTTCTGGAGCTTCGTCCTGCGTGCTCGCGTCGCGCTCGGCTACTGGCCATATCCCTACAATCCCGATCCGAAGGACCTCGGCTTTCCGGTGCACTACATGGTCCTGCTGCTCGGCATGCCCGTCACGTTCACGGCCGTCGCGATGGCGCTCATCTTGACGGTCGTGTTCTACCGCCGCCTCCGAGACGATCGGGGCCGGCCCGGGCTGGCCGCATTCGTCGGGGTCCTTGGCGTGGCGTGTCTACTCCTGTGGGGACGAACGGATCCCGGTCGCTTCCTCGCATGGCTTGGTGACTGATCGGCGCCCCGTCAGCAAGGAACCGGAAGAAGTCGCGATACTCTGAGTGGGAGTGGCTTCCGAATCTCCCACCATCGGGGCACCGCGGTCGACGCATCTCTCGCTCGTCAGTTTCATCGCCGCCCTGATCGGCCTCGTCTTGCTGGTGCTGACCATCCGCCAGGTTGGATGGAGCGCCGTCGTCGAAGGCATCAGCAGCGTCGGCCTCTGGTTCGCGGCGGTCGTTGCTCTCGGGGGTGTGCGCTTTGCCGCGCGCGCCCGCGGCTGGCAGGCGTGCACGGAGGCGTCAACGGACTCGCCAGCTTTCGATTTTCCACATGCCTTCGGCGCCATGCTCGCCGCCGATGCCCTGGGCAACCTGACTCCGCTCGGCTTGCTGGCCAGCGAGCCCGCCAAGGTTCTTCTGGTGCGGCGGCGTCTTTCGACGGTGGCCGGCATTTCTTCGGTCGCGATCGACAATGTCTTCTACACCTTGTCGGTGCTCGTGATGATCGTCGCCGGCACGCTGGTCTTCGTCCGACGCACGTCGGTGCCGGCGGAGCTCACGGTGGCCGCCGACGTCGTGATTGGCCTCGCGATGGTCGCGATGCTCGCGGGCATCTGGATCGCGCGTCGGCAGCCGGCGCTAGTGTCCTGGCTGGCCGATCGCGTCATGCGCTGGACCGGCCGCGATCGCGAGCCCGCTGACCGACTCGTCGAGATCGAGCAGCGCTTCTACGGCGTGCTGCAATGGCCGGCGAGCCGGCTGCTTCGCATTGCGGGATGGCAAGCGCTCTTTCACGTGGCCGCTGTGGCCGAGAGCCTTCTCGTGCTTCGCCTGTTGCCTGGTGGCGGACACGCCACGCTCGTCGACGCGTTTCTCCTCGAGACCGCCGGACGGTTCATCACCGTGGCCTTCAAGTTCGTCCCGTACCGGCTGGGCGTCGACGAAGCAGGGACGGCGCTCGCGGCACGTGCGCTGGCGTTCGAGCCCACGGTTGGCGTCAGCCTGGCGCTGGTGCGCCGCGTTCGCATTCTGGTCTGGAACGCCGTCGGCCTGGCCCTGCTGGCTCGTCACCGCAACTGAGCCGACCGCCGCGCGTGGCGATCTTTGTTACTATCTTTCGTCGTACTCCAGCGAAAACTCGGCCTCATGCAGCGTTTGTGTGCCAACTAGTGGAGCGTATCAACAGAATTTCTAACATCTACCGAGAGCTCGGGAGCAGTTTCCCGGCCGTCCTACAGAACGGCCGGTTTGTGATTTCGCCGGGTACATCCCACTAGGAGACTCAGATGAAGAACTTCAGCAAGCTGTCCACGCGCACGTGGTGCGTGGGTCTGATGGCGGTGTTGTCGATCGTGCTCTGGCGGGGGTCGGCGCCGACGGTGACGGCCCAGACGCCCGCCGCGATTGACCCGAGCCTCTACAGCGGCATGACGTGGCGCAGCATCGGCCCCAATCGCGGCGGCCGCTCGATCGCCGCGTCCGGCAGCGCCTCCCGCCCGAACGAGTACTACTTCGGCGCGATCGGCGGCGGCGTCTGGAAAACGACGGATTACGGGCTCAACTGGACGCCGGTCAGCGACAAGAGCTTCGCCACGTCATCGGTCGGCGCGGTCGCGATCGCGGAATCGAATCCCGACGTCGTCTACGTGGGCATGGGGGAGTCATGCTTCCGCGGCAACATCATTCAGGGCGACGGCGCCTACAAGACGACGGACGGCGGCAAGACGTGGACCGAGATCGGCCTCAAGAACACGGAGGTGGTCGCGAAGCTCCGCGTCCACCCGAGCAATCCGGACCTCGTCTACGCCGCCGTGCTGGGGCATACCTACGGACCCAACGACGACCGCGGTGTGTTCCGCACCAAAGATGGCGGCAAGACGTGGGAGAAGGTGCTGTTCCGGAACAACAAGACGGGCGCGGTCGATTTGTCCATGGATCCGAAGAACCCCGATGTGCTCTATGCAAGCTTCTGGGAGGTCTATCGCACGCCGTGGTCGATGGAAAGCGGCGGTCCTGGCAGCGGTCTCTTCAAGACAACAGACGGCGGCAACACGTGGACCGAGCTGACGAAGAATCCCGGCATGCCCAATGGGCTCTGGGGCCGGAGCGGCGTATCGGTGTCCGGCGCCGACAACAATCGCGTCTACGCGATCATCGAGAACGAGAACGGCGGCGTCTACGTGTCGGACGATGCCGGCGCGTCGTGGAAGATGACCAACGACAACCGCAACCTGCGCCAGCGCGCGTTCTACTACACGCACATTCATGCCGACACGGTCGAAAAGGACACCGTCTACGTGGAGAACGTCCAGTTCTTCAAGTCGACGGACGGCGGCAAGACGTTCCCGACGCAGATTCGCGTGCCGCACGGCGACAATCACGACCTGTGGATCGCGCCGAACGACAACAAGCGCATGGTGCAGGCGAACGACGGCGGGGGCAACGTCACCATCAACGGCGGCCAGACCTGGTCCGACCAGGATTTTCCAACCGGCCAGTTCTACAACGTGTTCACCACCAAGCACGTGCCGTATCACATCTGCGGCGCGCAGCAGGACAACACCACGGCGTGCATCTCCAGCGAAGCGGAGGCCGCGGGCGAGGGGAGTCTGCCAACGATCTTCTACGGCGTCGGCGGTGGTGAGAGCGGGTACATCGCGCCAGACCCGACCGACACCGAGGTTTTCTTCGCGGGCAGCTACGGCGGCTACTTGAGCCGCTTGAATCGACGCACTGGGCAGCAGCGCGCCATCAATATCTACCCGAACAACCCGATGGGGTGGTCTTCGGTCGATATCAAGGAGCGCTTCCAGTGGACGTTCCCGATCGTCTTCTCGCCGCTCGACCCGAAGACGCTGTACGCCTCGTCGCAGCACTTGTACCGCACCACCAACGGCGGGCAGAGCTGGGAGAAGATCAGCCCGAACCTCGCGCGCTCCGACCCGAAGACGATGCAAGCGTCGGGCGGACCGATCACCAAGGATCAGACCGGCGTCGAGACCTACGCCGTCATCTTCACGATTGCGCCGTCGAAGCAGGACAGCAACACCATCTGGACCGGGTCGGACGACGGCTGGGTGCACATCACGCGTGACGGCGGCAAGAACTGGGAGAAGATTACGCCCCCCGACCTGCCGGACTTCGCACGTATCAGCCTCATCGAGGCTTCACCGCATCAGAACGGGGTGGCCTACCTTGCCGCCAACCGCTATCAGCAAGGCGATCGCGGCCCGTACGTCTACAAGACATCGGACTTCGGAAAGACGTGGACCAAGATCGTCACGGGCATTCCGGCGACGGACTTCGCGCGCACGATTCGCGAGGACCCCAAGCGGCGCGGCCTGCTGTATGTCGGCACCGAGACGGGCGTCTACGCGTCATTCAACGACGGCGCGAGCTGGCAGTCCCTCAGGCTCAATCTGCCCGTCACCCCCGTACACGGCCTCGTCGTCGAGGAACGCGACCTCGTGATCGGCACGCACGGCCGCGGCTTCTATGTGCTGGACGACATCGGCGTCCTGCGACAGGCAACGCCGGAGTTGACCAGCAATCAGCTGTTCATCTTCACGCCCGAGAGTCCCCTGCGCGGTCGCGACGAGAACGTCTCGTTCGACTACTACCTCGCCACGGAAGCCCCGGAGGTGAAGATCGACATTCTCGACGCGCAGAGTCAGGTGCTGCGCTCGTTCACCGGCACGCCGAAGAAGGGCGACGAACCGCCCGCCACGCCGGCGGCGCAGTTCTTTGGCTTCCGGCAGCCGACGGTCAGCGTCGCGCAGGGGATGAACCGGTTCACGTGGGACCTCCGGCAGAACGGTGCGGATGTCTTCCCGGGGATGATCATGTGGGCCGCGCAGCCGCAGCGCGGGCCGGCCTCGCCGCCGGGGAAGTACGCCGTGCGCATCACCGCCAATGGCGAGACCAAGACCCGGGAGTTCTCGGTCGGTCTGGATCCGCGCCTGAAGACCGAAGGGGTCACCGAGGAGTACCTGACAGAGCAGTTCAAGCTATCGGCGCGCGTGCGCGACAAGGTGACCGAGGCCAACAACGCCGTCCTCACCATTCGAGGCATCCGGGAGCAGACGAACGAACGACTGACCAAGGTCTCCGCGCGTCGCAAGGCGGAGATTCAGAAGCTGGCCGATGGCCTGCTGAAGCCGCTGGCCACCGTGGAGGAAGAGGTCTATCAGGTCCGGAACCGGAGCAATCAGGATCCGCTCAACTATCCGATCCGCCTGAACAACAAGATCGCCGCGCTGATGGGGATCATCGAGAGCGCCGATCACAAGCCGACCGATCAGACCTATCAGGTGTTCGACGAGCTCTCGAAGGAGCTCGACGCCCACCTCCAGAAGATGGCGGCCACCGTCAAAACGGAGCTGTCGCGCCTCAACGCGGCCTTGCAGCGCGAGAAGATCGCGCCGGTGGATCAGAACGCGAAGCCGACGCCTCCGCCACCACCCACGCCACAACAGATAGAGCGGATGCTCCAGGAGCTCGAGGAGCTCATGGAGATCATGAAGAAGCAATGGTGAGCGCGGGGGTCCTGCGCGCCGTCCGCGCTTGCGCCGTCCTCGTCGCGGCAGTCCTCGTCTCGGGGCCGGCGCCATCAGCGCAATCCGCGGGCACGATCGATCCGAAGCTGTATGCGGGCTTGCGCTGGCGCAGTGTGGGCCCCGCACGCGGCGGACGTTCGATTGCCGTCGCCGGCAGCGACGCACGACCGCATGAGTACTGGTTCGGCGCCACTGGCGGGGGCGCATGGAAGACGTCCGACGGCGGCACGACGTGGTCGCCGATGACGGATGGTCAGATCACGTCCTCGTCGATCGGATCGGTCGGCGTCTGCGAGGCCAACCCCGACGTGGTGTACATCGGCAGCGGAGAATCGGAGATCCGCGGCAACGTCATCATGGGCGACGGCATCTACAAGACCGTCGACGGTGGCTCCAAGTGGGAGCACCTGCCGGAGCTTCGCGACTCGCAGGTCGTCGCCAAACTTCGCGTGCATCCGAGCAATTGCGACATCGTCTGGGCGGCGGTCGCCGGGCACATGTTCGGGACCAACGCCGAGCGCGGGATCTTCAAGACCACTGATGGCGGGAAGACCTGGACGCGCACGCTGCACCGCGACGAGAAGACCGCCGGCATCGAGGTCAACTACGACCCCAGGAATCCGAATGTCCTGTTCGCGTCACTGTGGGAGTCGCAGCGTCTCCCGTGGGGGATGTCGAGCGGCGGTCCCGGCAGCGGTCTCTTCAAGTCGACCGACGCGGGCGAGACGTGGACCGAGATTACGACGAATCCTGGTTTGCCGAGCGGGCTGTGGGGCAAGGTCGGCGTCAGCGTGTCCGGCGCGGACGGCAATCGCGTGTACGCGCTGATCGAGAACGAACCCAACGGCGGCCTCTATCTCTCAGACGATGCCGGCGCGACATGGAAGCTCGCGAACGGCGACCGCTCCATCCGCCAGCGCGCGTTCTACTACTCGCGCATCTATGCGGATCCGAAGGCCAAAGACACGATCTACCTGCCGCAGGTCTTCTTCACGAAGTCGACCGACGCGGGGAAGACCTTGCAGCCGATCCGGACACCGCATCCGGATAGTCACGATCTCTGGATCTCGCCGGCGAATCCCAGCCGCATGATCGAGGGCAACGACGGCAGCGCCAACATCACCTTGAACGGCGGACAGACCTGGACCGATCAAGACGTCGCCACGGGCCAGTTCTATCACGTGTTTCTGACCAGGCACCTGCCGTATCACATCTGCGGTGCGCAGCAAGACAACACCACCGCGTGCATCTCGAGCGTGCCGCCTGGCGGGTTTCTGTCGTCGCCGACGACCTGGTACGAAGTCGGTGGGGGAGAGAGCGGCTACATCGCGCCTGACCCGAACGACCCCGAAGTCTTCTACGCCGGAAGCTACGGTGGCTACCTCTCGCGCCTCGACCGCCGCACCGGACAGCGCCGGCAGATCGACGTCTGGCCGGACAACCCGATGGGATACGGCTCTGAGTCGATCTCGGAGCGGTTCCAGTGGACCTATCCCATCGTGTTCTCGCCGGTCGACAAGAAGACGATCTTCGTCTCGTCGCAGCACGTGTGGCGAACGACGAACGAGGGGCAGAGCTGGGAGCGCATCAGTCCCGACCTGACGAAGCACGACCCGAAGACGATGCAGCCGTCGGGCGGGCCGATCACCAAGGACAACACCGGCGTGGAAACCTACGCCGTCATCTTCTCGATTGCCCCGTCGCATCAGGACGTCAACACCATCTGGATTGGATCCGACGACGGGCTCGCGCACGTCACGCGCGATGGCGGGAAGAACTGGACGAACGTGACGCCTCCAGATCTGCCGGAGTTCGCCCGGATCAGCCTCATCGAGGCGTCGCCGCATCAGAACGGCGTCGCGTATCTCGCGGCGAATCGGCACCAGATGGACGATCAGCGACCGTACGTCTACAAGACGGCTGATTTCGGCAAGACCTGGACGGCCATCACCACTGGCGTCGCGCCGACGCATTTCGCACGGCAGCTTCGCGAGGACCCCCAGCGACGCGGCATGCTCTATCTGGGCACCGAGCACGGCGTCTACATCTCGTTCGACGCTGGGGCTCGCTGGCAGTCGCTGCAGTTGAACCTGCCGGATACATCCATTCAGGGCGTTCAAGTGGCGGAGAACGATCTGGTCGTCGGCACGCACGGGCGCGGCTTTTACGTGCTGGCGGACATCGACATCCTGCGCCAGGCGACACCCGCCCTCACCACCGAGGCGCTGCACCTGTTCGAGCCGCGCGATATCCTCCGCGGGCGCGATCGCAATCTCTCGGTCGACTACTACCTTGGACGCGACGTGGACGTCGTGACCATCGAGTTCCTCGATCGGGGCGGTCAAGTCGTGCGCACGCTCAAGGGCGACGCGAAGGCCACGGCGAAGCCGCCGACACCGGAGGAGGAGCTGATGGCGCTGTTCTTCGGCGCGGCACCCAAGGTCAGCACGCAGCCCGGCCTCAATCGACTGACCTGGGACTTGCGCTACGAAGGCGCGACCGTGTTTCCGGGCATGATCATGTGGGCCGCCATGCCGCAGCGGGGTCCGCTCGCGCCGCCTGGACAGTACTCGGTGCGCGTCACGGCCGGAGGAGCGGCGAAGACGCAGCCGTTCACCATTGGCATCGATCCGCGCCTGACCGGGGTCACCGAAGCGGACCTCCAGGCGCAGTTCGCGTTTGCCTCGCGGATTCGCGACGCGGTGTCGCAAGCCAACCTCGCGGTCATCCAGGTGCGGGCGCTCCGTGAGCAGTTGAATCAGCGGCTCGAAAAGGTCTCACCGCGCCGCAAGGCCGAAGTGCAGGCGCTCGTCGACGGGCTCATGAAGCCGCTCTCGGCGGTGGAGGAAGAGGTCTACCAGGTCAAGAACCACAGCTTCGAGGACCCGCTGAACTACCCGATCAAGTTGAACAACAAGATCGCGTCGTTGGCAGGCGTCACCGAGAGCGCCGACGCCAAGCCGACCGACCAGAGCCTGATCGTCTTCAAGGAGCTGACCACACGGCTGGACGAGCAGATGCAGCGCATGAAGACGGCGCTCACGCACGAGCTGCCGCGCGTCAACGCCGTGCTGAAGCGCGAGAGGCTGGCGCCCGTCGATCCGAACGCGAAGCCGGAAGCCGCGGCGCCGCCAAAACCGTAGGGGCGGCCCACACACGCCGTAGGGGCGGCTCGCGAGCCGCCCCTACTTACTTAACTGGAAGGGCACGCTGGTGCAGATGACGCGGCGCTTGAACAGCAGCGCCGTCTTGAGCACCAGTGCGCTCTGGTTGTGCAGCAGGTGATGCCACCAGCGCTTCGGCACGAACTCCGGCAGGACGACCGTGATGTAATCGTCCGGATGCTCGTTCTCGATGCGCTCGATGTAGTCCAGGAGCGGCTCGTTCAGCGAGCGATAGGGTGACTGCAGCACCACGAGCTTGACGTGCGATCCCCAGGCGGGCCAATCGCGCTTGAGCGCCGCGAGCGATTCCGGATTGACGTTGACGTAGACCGCCCGCACGTCCTTCGACAGCGCGGTCGCGTAACGGAGCGCCTCGATCACCGCGCGATGGACGCCACCGATGGGCACGATCACCGTGTGCCCTCGCGGTGTGGTATCCACCTGCATCCCCGTCAGCGACAACTGGTCGGCGACGTTGTCGTAGTGCACCTTGGTCTCGCGGAAGAGCACCACCAGGAGCGGGATCAGGATCATCACGATCCACGCGCCCTCGAAGCCCTTCGTAATCGCGACGATCACGAGCACGATGCCGGTGACGACGGCGCCGATGCCGTTGATGGCGGCGCTGATCTGCCATCCCGGCGTCCGCAGCCGTCGCCAGCGCAGGAACATGCCGGTCTGCGACAGCGTGAAGGACAGGAACACGCCGATCATGTACAGCGGGATCAGCAGATGCGGATCACCGCCGAACACCGCGATGAGCACCGCAGCGGCCGCCGCCAGGGCCACGATGCCGTTGGAGAACGCGAGCTTGTCGCCCTGGTTCATGAACTGGCGCGGCATGTACCGATCGCGAGCCACGATCGACGCCAGCCGCGGGAAGTCCGCGAACGCCGTGTTGGCAGCGAGGACCAGGATCAGCATCGTCGCCGCCTGCACGGTGTAGTAGAGCGCGTTGCGCCCGCCGAAGATGCCGCGAGCCAGTTGCGAGACGACGGTCTCACGCGCCGACGGGACGATCGAGAAGTGATAGGCGAGCACGCTGATCCCGACGAACATCGTGACGGCGAGCACGGCCATCAGCAACAGCGTCCGGGCCGCGTGCGCGGACTCGGGCTCTTTGAATGCCGGCACGCCGTCCGAGACGGCTTCGACACCGGTCATGGCCGTGCAGCCGTTGGCGAATGCGGTGAGGAACGCGAACGCAGTCAAGGTCCCTATCCCCGTACCGTAGGTCGCGATCGGCTCTTCGGGCGTGACCGGGAACGCGGCGCCGGCAACCCAGCGCACCAGGCCCGCCACGATCAGCAGCGCCATGCTGCCGACGAAGAAATACACGGGAATGCCGAAGAACCGTGCCGATTCCTTGATGCCGCGCAAGTTCCCAAGCGTCAAGACGGTGATGAAGAAGAGGGCGAGCTCGACGCGGTTGATATGGAGATCGGGCAGCGCCGACGTGATCGCGGACACCCCCGCCGCGATGCTCACGCTCACCGTCAGTGTGTAATCGATCAGCAGCGCCGAGGCCGCGATCAGGCCGGCCCACGGTCCGAGGTTTTCCTTGGCGACGGTGTAGGCGCCGCCGCCTTTGGGATACGCGAAGATCGTCTGTCGGTACGACAGGGCGACGATGGCCAGGAGGATGGCAATCATGACGGCGATGACCGGGCTGTAGCCAAGAGCGTCCGGGCCACCGACCACGAGGACGCGGAGGATTTCCTCGGTCGCATACGCGACCGACGACAGCGCGTCGGATGAAAGGACAGCGAGGCCCGCCAGGACGCCCAGGCGTTCGTGATGGGCTTTGAAGGAAGGAATCGGACGGCCTACCAGCAGCCGCTTCAACACACCGTACATCGTCTCCCTTTCGGGCCTACGGGGTTAGCTGTCGGGCTAGGAGGTGGAGTCTCCGACCGGCGCGCTCTCTGCGCACCGGATACGCCCCGGCGGTGAATGTCCCGCAATTGGGTCCCCCGTTCCGCAGCCTGCTGCGGATTCGGCAAGCCAACACTATGCGCAGCGAAAGGCGGCAAGGTCAACCGATGTCTCGCGTGCGCACCGATTCGAGGCGGAGCCACACCACGCGGCTTTTCTCGGCGGTCTGAGGCGGAGTCCCGCTGGGATAGAATCGGGCGATGCGGGTGGCGCGGCGATTCCTGGTGAGTGGCCATGTCCAGGGCGTCGGCTTTCGCTGGTTCGCGCACGACGTGGCGCGTCGGGAGGGTCTCAGCGGCGTCGTCCGGAATCAGGCCGATGGTCGGTTGGAAGCGGTCGTCGAAGGCGATGTGGACGCCGTCGATCGCTTCGAGGCGGCGCTGCGGCGCGGCCCGTCGCGCTCGCGCGTGACCGACATCGAGGTCGACGCGATCCCGCCGAGCGGGCACATCGGCTTCACCATCGAGTAGTTCAATTGACGGAGAAGGCAAGTCTTGAGACTCGCCTGCAAAAGGAAAGAATCGGTATGCAGACAGCAGCGTCAGAACAGTTGAAGCAGATGATTCGGCACGTTCCCGATTTTCCGAAACCCGGCATCCTGTTCTACGACATCACGACGCTGTTGCAGGATCGTGACGGCTTCCGCGACACGATCGACGCACTGACGAGGCCCTTCGCAGGGCAGGGCATCACCCACATTGTCGCCATCGAGAGCCGCGGCTTCATCCTGGGCGCGGCGGTGGCCAGCCGGCTCGGCGCCGGCTTCATCCCGATTCGCAAGCCGGGCAAGCTGCCGTCGAACACCGTGAAGGAAAGCTACGCGCTGGAATACGGGACGGATTGTCTCGAGATGCACAGCGACGCGATTCAGTCGGCTCACCGCGTGTTAATCGTCGATGACGTTCTCGCGACGGGTGGCACGGCCCGGGCCGCCGCCAACCTGGTGAAGCAAGTCGGCGGCACGCTCCACGGGCTCGCGTTCCTGCTCGAGTTGACGTTCCTGCCGGGCCGGGCGAAGCTCGAAGGGGAGAACGTGTACGCGGTACTGAAATACTAGGTTCCACGCGCCCGTAGCTCAGCGGATAGAGCACCCGCCTCCTAAGCGGGGGGTCGACAGTTCAATTCTGTCCGGGCGCGCCACACTGCACGCCGCCTGTGCGCGGAGGGGTGCGTATGATTCGCGTGTTCCTCGGCTACGATGCCGAGCAGACCGTCGCTTACCACGTCGCGTCCCACAGTCTCCTCCGTCACAGCTCGTCTCCCGTCAGCATCACACCGCTGATGCTCTCGCAACTGCGGGGCGTCTTCGATCGGCCCCGCGATCCACGGCAGTCGACCGATTTCGCCTTTACGCGCTTTCTCGTGCCGCATCTGTGCGACTACTCGGGTTGGGCGTTGTTCGCGGACTCCGACATTCTCGTGTCCGACGACATCGCGAAGCTGTGGGACCTGCGGGACGATCGCTATGCGGTCCAGGTCGTGAGGCACAACCAGCATCCCGTCGACCCCGTGAAGTTCCTGGGTCGCGAGCAGAGCGCGTACGCGCGGAAGAACTGGTCGAGCGTGATGCTGTTCAACAACGCGCGCTGTCGCGCGCTCACGCCGGCGTATGTGAGCCAGGCGCCGGGTCTCGATCTGCACCAGTTCCGGTGGCTCGACGACGATGCGGCGATCGGCGCGTTGCCTGCTCGATGGAATCATCTGGTCGATTGCGATGTGACGCCGGCGGATCCGCCCGCCACGCTCCATTACACGCTCGGTGGCCCGTGGTTCGAGCCGGACCGCTCGGATCCCCACACCGACCTGTGGTGGCGCGAGTTGGAGGATCTGGAGCGGCCACTGTCCGCCACCCGAACGGTCCGTGCTCTTGCCTGACGGTGAATCGTCGTCGGGCGAGGCCTGGCCGGCCTCGCGCTACACGCCGCACGATCTCGCGCGTGTCTGCGCGGTCCCGGCGACCGAGACGGTCGAATATCACCTGCTCAACCAGACGTTCGGCTTCGACCGCATCATCAAGCAGTATGCCAACCTCCTGCGGCACGAGCCGCTGCCGTGGGCGATGGAGCATTACGTCAGCTTCGACCATCCGACGCCGCTGGCCGAGGACGTGGCCTCGGCCCTCCCGTTTCTGCTCGCGGTGTCCGAAGGACAGCGCGATGTGCTCCGCGCCCACGTCCATCGCCCCGTCGAGGCCATCGGCGCGGCGTACCTCTACGCGCGCCTGCTCCTGGAACGCGCAATCGACCCCGCACCTCCCGTCGAGCGGCGCGGCACGCTCGTCTTTCCGATCAAGTCTGCGCTCCAGCTCAATCGGGATTTCGACCGCGCGAGGTTCGCCCGCGATCTCGTGGCGCTCCCCGACGAGTTCCAGCCCGTTGTCGTCAGCATCGGCTGGAAGGACTTTCATCGCGGCGCTCACGAGCCGTTCGAAGCGTGCGGTCTGCCGGTCGTGTCGTCGGGACACTCCTTCGATCCGCTATTTCTGTTCAGGCTACATGACCTCTGCCGACAGTTCAAGTACGCCTGTTCGAACGAGATCGCGACCAGCTTCTGTTACTCGGTGCTCTCGGGCTGCCGATTCTTCTACCTACCGACCGGCCCGGTGAGGGTCGCGCACGGAGACCACGTCCGGATCGAAGGCGAAGAGCGCAACGCCTCGACGGCAAAGCGCGCCTGCCGGGATGCGTCACCGTTTCCGCCGCGCGGCGACGGCGCCACGCAGCAGGCGCTGGCCGAACGG